>JAITVA010000185.1 GCA_031286045.1 Propionibacteriaceae bacterium
GCTGGAACTCCCTTGCAGCCACGAGTCGCCGACGATCTGGCTAGTGTCTATCTCGCGAAGGGCGTAGCAGCCACGACAGCCATTGAGGGAAACACCCTGAGCGAGGACGAGGTCGGTCAAATCATCCACAATGGCCGTTCCCTCCCAGCATCTCAGCAGTATCTCGAACAAGAGGTGCGCAACATCGTCGGCGTACTGCAGGGAATTCGAGAACTCGCATGGAGCGGAGAACGGTATCAACTGACAGCGGCCTGGCTCCAGGAACAGAACGCGTGCATTTTGGCGGACATCGATGCACCAGATCATGTTGTTCCTGGCCACTTCACGCAGAGGTCCTTGATTGTGGGAACGTATCGCGGAGCCCCGCCGGAAGATGTCCCCTACCTCGTGGATCGCTTGTGCGAATGGGTGAATGCCCACATGAATCAAGGACAGAGCACTGACGTCCGCGAAGACATGGCCTTTTTCAACGCCATGACCACAGCCATCCTCGCCCACGTGTACATCGCCTGGATCCATCCATTCGGCGACGGTAACGGACGCAGTGCTCGCGTGCTCGAATGCGCGATTCTGACAGCCAGCGGACTGGTTCCGTGGGTGTCATCAAATCTCCTGTCTGACTTTTCTAACAGGACTCGCAGCAGTTACTACGACCGGCTGACTGCCTCGTCTCGCAACCAGGATGTGCAGGGTTTTATCCAGTACGCGCTGGACGGATTCGTGGACATGTTGCAAGAACAGCTTGGTACCGTACGAAAGATGCAACGACGCGTAGCTTGGATCGACTTCGTGCATGAACAATTCCAGCAGGAGACCCAGGGCGAAGCATCCCACCGCCGCCGAGCGCTAGTCCTCTCATTGCCTGAAGGAAAAACGACACCACGTCCAGCAATACGGCATCTCACGGCGCGTCTCGCCGAGTTGTATGCCACACGCTCAGATAAGACCATCTCGCATGATCTCAACCGATTGATCCACATGGGGCTCATCGATGGCGACGCCAAACAAGGCTACAGTCCGCGCGTTCATATTATGGATGCTTTCCTCCCTCGAAACAATCACCCGTAATGTTTCACCCCGACTGAAAACCCATCTGTCGATACCCAACCCGGCGCCTACCGTACTGCGCGCTCAGCAGAGGAACGCCACTGTCCACATAGTCGTGAACGATGACGTCGGACTTGCCCTCGTGGCGTCGCAAAGCACGCCCGACAGCCTGTTTGAGCAGTCCCGGGTAAGAAATCGGGCCCACCAGAAAAACTGTGTCGATGATGGGCGCGTCAAACCCCTCACCGCCATACGGGACTGTAGTCAACACCAATAGCGCATCGGACGGACTCGCGTCGGCTAGCTTGGCACGAATCGCCGCCAGGGCTCTGCTCCCTATACCGCCACGCATCACCATCGGGTCACAATCAGCCAGCATCCCGGCCAAGGCGTCAAGATGGTCGCGACGGCGAGACAGCACCAAGCACTTGCGACCCTGAGCGAGCGCCACGCGGATGTCCTCGGCGATCTGACGGTTGCGATCGATGTCGCCCGCGACAATGCCACCCAACTGACCGATCGCGCCAGGCAGTGACAAGTCGACCTCCTCCGACACTCGAAAGTCAGTCTCGTGAATGCGAAGGATGCGTTGTGGTCCGTTGTAGGGTGTGACAAGGGTGGATTCACTGGGGAGGGCGTCATGCATGACGTGCCTGATTGGTCCCAACTGCCAGAACGTGACCTGCTCTAGGCCATCTTTACGCTCGGGTGTCGCTGTCAGCCCCAACCACCAGGCTGCGCCGATACGGGAGATGATGCTCTCATACGAACCGGCGGCGACATGATGACACTCGTCGACGATCACCTGGCCGTATCCCCTGGTGACCTCGCATATTTCCCGATCTGAAAACCGAGCCAGGCTCTGGAGCATCATGATGTCGACCTGACCCCCGGTCTTCACGCGCCCGCCACCGAGTTGGCCAGCCTTGATTCCGAGCAGTCCACGAATCTGGTCGCGCCACTGGGTCGCGAGCGCCTTCTTGTTGATCAGCACCAGCGTCGACACCGCACGCTCTGCGATGATGGCACAGGCCATGACCGTCTTTCCCGAGCCAGTCGGCGCATGCAAGATGCCGTCCTCATAAGCGAGCATCTCGTTGACTGCTTCCACCTGGCGATCATCCAACTCACCGAGAAAGGTCGCATCCAGCTCCACGCCCTGGTCGCGTTCGTCGTCGCTGACCAGCGTGCTCCCCGCCTGGGCAATCAGGTCAGCCGCCTGATGACGTAACCCACGCGGCAAAATGAGATCATCGTTGACCGCCACGTCGAAACCTTGAATGAAGCGAGGGATGCTCCAGGTCGAACGACGGGCGCGCTGCGCCTCGTAGAACGCCGGATTGTGAAGGGTCGCCGAGTTTCGTAACGCTGCCGCGAGTTCCGACGTCAAGGCCTCATCACGAAGCGTCAAGCGGGAGTCAAGCACGGCCGGAATCTGCGCAGGAGGCTTCGGATGAATGGCAGTCGCAGGCGACTTCTCGACGCAGGTCACCTCTGGACCCACAACAACCTTGGACGCCTTCCGGGCAATGGCGCAGACCTGACCAGGAGTCATTCGATCAAGCCGCGAGAGGTACTCCCACTGGTCGATGAACGGTTCCCATGTGATCATGTCGACGAACAGTGTCGTGCCGCGCTCAACACGACGCTTACCATTCAAAGGTGCGGCGATCAGATTCCCGACCCCGGACGACCCAGTTGGGACCGTGTCCTGGCTAGGAAACAGCCGGTCGTAGCTCGCCAACGGCATGGACCCGCGCAAGCCCATTGCCCGATGGACGCAGGCGGTGCCCACTGCTCTCGCGTCGGACGCGGACACTGCGGAGGTGAAGAAGGTCCACGCATGCGCGCCACGCCCGGACTGGGAAATCTCGAGCCCACAGGGAACGCCGAGCGACGCCGCAGCCTTGACATAGGCATGTGCGTCCAGCATGGCCTGCGAACCGTCGAAGTCCGCCGCCAGCCACCAACAAGTCGCGTCCGGCAGCAGTGGATACAAGCCAATGAAAACCTCACCGTCACGGTGCAAATGGTCAGCCAACACTTCCTTCGTTAGCGGCAAGGGGCGCCGGTCCCACAACGATCCCTTGTGCCACGGATCGCGCACGACCGGCGACCAGCCTTTCGTGCCTTGGCGGGGATTCTCCCAGAACCTTGCATACACATCACGACGGGCCGCGAACAGTCGCGCATACAAGGCCAACTTCGCATCCAAGGGTGATGTGTTTGTCACCAGACCCGGATCGGACACGGCCATCGTGGGCTGATCCGGTGGTGGCTCCACACCGTCAGTGACCTTGAGCAGGTTACGTAATCGCTGATTCTCAACGCGCAGAGCGGTCAAGCGGCGCTCGTAATCGGTCAGGCGCTCACGTGATGATCGGTCTGGATCAGGTGACTCGGACACAACAACAAGTTTAGTCACAGTCACCGGCTCCGACGTGGACCAGGATACGCGGCGCGCCCAGGGGAGATGCGAACAACTAAAGTGAGTATCACTCAGCCGCAATGAGTAGCTTTGACAAGTAGACCTTGTCAAAATAAACTTGCAGCATGAGGACGTTGGTCATACTGCCAAGCGCTCGGAAGCGCGGATACACCGACGATGACCTGCTTCACGCCGTGGCCAATGCAGTTCGAATTTACCAACAAGACGACGGCATGGCAATGCACATAGGACCCGACCAAGCCGGACGGATGATGGAAGTCGGCACAATCGTCTTGCGCGACGGTCAGACCGCGATCGCGCACTCCATGCGACCAGCACGACCAAAGTACACCAGGAGGTGACATCAAGATGAGCTACATGTTGACAGATGAAGAGGCGGTCGCTCTTGAGCGACGTTTCGAGGAGTTCGACCCGGACACAGCGGCCACATATGGGCCGGAAGATGACTTGCCAGCGGACCTAGCGCTTGTCCGCGCGCAGGCCGCGCATGACCTCTTCGAGCATCGGGCAGAAAAAGTCATGTCTGATGCCGTGAAAAGCGCCCGTTCACAGGGGTACTCATGGCACAAGATTGGCCTGTCACTCGGCATAACCGGAGAGGCCGCGCGCCAACGGTACATGTCCAAGGTGTGACAACCTACTGCGATCGAGGTCCTGCCTCCCCCACCATACAGTCAGTCGGCTGGATAGACAGGACTTGCCTTCACTAGAACGCTGGCTCGCCTGCTCCTAAGCACCGGGCTAGGCCACGCTTTTCTTATAAAAGGACACCCCGTCATGCACGGGCCCGTCAAAAGCCAGAGCCCCATGATCGAGGACTAAGGCTCTCTTGCAGAACTTCTCAGCCGATGAGAGGGAGTGGGTCACGAAAAGAAGTGTGATGCCATCGCGTGACATGATCTCTTGCATGCGTTCGAGGCTCTTTTTGGAAAACCTACGGTCCCCGACCGCCAACACTTCGTCCAGGATGAGAATGTCCGGTCGTAGGGACGAAGCGAACGCGAACCCCAGCCTGGCCTTCATGCCCGCCGAATACGTGCGCATCGGCTGATTGATGAACTTGCCGATCTCGGCAAAATCAGTGATCTCCGGAAGCAACTCGTCGATCTCTGAAGAGGCGTACCCCCACAAACGCGCCCGCAAGATCAGGTTCTCTCGACCCGTCAATAGCGGATCGAACCCAGCAGACAAGTCGAGCAGAGCACTCACCCTGCCGTGTACCTCCACCGTGCCCTCGGTCGGAGTGGTGACGCCGGTGATGATTTTCAAGGCAGTGCTCTTGCCCGCACCGTTGTGCCCGAGAAAGGCCACCGACTCGCCTCGCCGAATCACGAAAGAAAGATCATTATCCGCCTTGACCTCGTCGTATTTCACTCCGGGCAGGAATGAGGCCGCAAATCTCGCGCGATCATTCTTATACAGGCGATAGGTCTTGGTGACATGGCTGAACCGAATGGCGACGAGACTGCGCGCTGCGCGCGTCTCGATAAAGCGAACCTCAGAGGACATCAGCCACCTCCGTGCCCAGTCTCTTTTGGACGCGCAGAGCGAGCAAAAGCATCACAACAAACATCCCCAGAAAGCAAAACAGAAGACGCGGGCGCTCCCACAACCAGAAGTGGTCACAAAGGGCCGCACGGTAACTCGTGACAAAAAAGGTGACCGGATTGAATGCCATCACCCACTGGACCCACTCGATCTGAACCTGCGACATGTCGAATATGGTGCCCGACAGCCAAAAGAGCGGCAGGCTCAGCGCCTTGACCAGGTTATGAAAATCCTTGCTCAGTGCGGACAAGGGAGATGTCAACAGTGACCAGACCACCCAAAAGAAATACATGATGATTGCAAGGACAGGAAGTTGGACTGCGTAGACAGTCACAGGCGTTCGCGTGAGCACCATCGTCGCGGCGATGATGACGGTGCTCAGAAGGAAGACGATGAAATGAGCAGCTCCATAGAAACTTGAAATCACTGCTATCGGGAAACGCAACCGATTGACGAGATAGGAGTATCGCCGGTAAACGTTTGATCCACCCGAGATCATGTCAGACATATAAAACCACGGCACCATTCCCACCGCGAGCCACACGATATACGGAATCCCGTGAACAGGGGTCGACGTTCGCAATCCAATCTCCAAGGCGAACCAAAACACCCCAATGAAAACCGCCGGCGTCGCCAAGAGCCACACCCACCCGAGCACCGCCCCACGAACCTGCTTCCGAAGCTCCGTGATAGCTAACTGTCCAACCTGGTGTCGCCATTCCCAATTGTCACGGAGAACCTCCGTCAGCGTTCTGAACACTCAATCACTCATCTCAACAGTTGACCCAGGCCAGCCAAGCCCAGACATCACCCCATATCCAACCATAAGGTTATCACGCAAGGCTCTGCGTACAAGGTTCCATGTTCGAGACCAAGATCTGCTCGCGCACACTGGTGAGTTGATGTCTGGGACAGTCCTCCACGACCAAGGATATGCCGACAATGGGGCCGACCTGCTACAGTCACACAAGATGGGTGCCGTTTCCGTGAAACGATGGTGATCTGTGATCAGCAAAGCCCCTATCCTCTAAAGGCGTGTCGACCGTAACAAGGTGTGATCGGCGTTGAAAGGAAAATGTGCGTACTGCAAAGCTAGACCTCGAAGACACCGCCCCTGGCTCCCATGACGTCTTCGTGGCTATGACGTATTACCAAATCCTTGTCGCCACGGCGCTCTCCCTCTGGCGAGGCCGCCCATCCAGGCTTTACGTCCTAACAGATTACCTCGATATTGAGCCTTATCTAGCCGAGCGACTTGAGTCGACAGGGATTTTCTCCTCGGTCGTCTTCTTCTCTGAGCGCTTCCAAATCACCTGTTTCTACAGAGAGGTAGAGGTCTGCACACTCACCAAGAAAGCTGACATCGCGTCGGCTTTACATCGAACCTTTGCCCCCCTATATGGCCAGGTATTCTCAGCATGCCAACCAACTGACATCTGCTTCTTCTTTAATGAACTACAGCATTATTATTATTACATTGAGTGCTATTTCGATCAGTTGGTGAAGGTAGAGGATGGCTACAAGTCGTTCGCCCAGGAACTTGGAGTACACCGCCTGGGCGGCAAGCGGCATATCCTGCATCGGATCGAGGGCGCGGGTTTTCCGGTGCTGAAGACCGCTTCTCCGAAGATCAAAGCGATCATCGCGAGCGAAGCAGATACCAGCATCCCCACCGCATACAGGAGCAAGCTGTTCGAGATTGACATTCATTCACTCTTCGGTGAACTAGGCTCATCCTTCGCCGACCCGATGCTCAAGGTGTTCGACCTTGACGCACTGAACGTCCCTCCTCGCAGCGTGTTAGTCCTGACCCAGCCGCTCGCACGCGCTGGCTACTGTTCGCGTCGAGTACAACACGAGCTTTATGACAAAATCTGTCGCCAGTACGAGCCGGAGTACACAATCTTTCTCAAACCTCACCCCGGCGACAAAGTGGACTACGCAGACTTGGGGGACCGTGGAGTTCAAATACTCGCGAAGGATTTGCCGATCGATCTTCTTCAGTTCTCCCCCATCACGTTCGACATCGGAGTGACATTCGGATCCACATCTCTGAAGAATGCCAGCTATGTTCGGAAAACGGTGTTCATCATGGAAAGCGAGCCTCACGCAGTGGAAGAGGTTCGAGCCGCGATCACCTCGTTCACACAACCGCGTGACCCCCGTGTCACTTACTGCATTGACGCCTCGGGTCCGGCGGAGGATGTCTCACGAACCCTGCGCTCCCTTCTCAGGCAGAAGTCCGCGAGCGACATAGATATCGTCATTATCGCCGACGAGCATTTTCGCCCACTGCAAGAGAGCAATACCAGCAGAGTTCAGATCGTGGAATCACCCACCAATTCCACCATCAAAGATCGCTGGCTCGCATGCCTCTCCGCAACGAAGTCGGAGTATCTGCTTTTCACAACGGCCGGTGTCGAGTACTCTCCCCAAACCCATCGGGAGGTTCTCCGATTATTGCGACCAGCAGACTATGACTGTCTAAGTCTGGGCCTGAGACAGCTATTTCGCGGCCATGAGATTACCCGCCGTTTCTTCCGGCGCCTTCCCTTACCGACACAACCCTTTCTCACAGAAAACAAGGTATTTAGACGCAACGTTGTCCTGAGCGCGGTCAGCGCACTCCCCACGACTGACCCCGACATTTCGTTCTTGCTACTTTACCTCGAACTGCTTTCACGATGCCGCTCCATCACGGCGACCGCGAGCTCTTTCGCGGCCTTTTCAGTGAGCACTCCTCTAGTCGTCAACTGGCTCGGCACCTTTGAGCGGTTTTCTTTTGATCAGCAGCAGCGAGCCTTCGACTACATATACGATCGCTATTGCACCGTTGTGAAAGACCTTGATAACGACTACCGCTCTGCGATGGTTGGTCTCGTATTCTGGTTGATGTCGTGGTCCACCCAGGCGCCAGACTTACGACGCCTCTACGATGAGTTCCTCAGATCCGACAAGATTACTTCACTTGCTGCCCCTGCATTAAGTGAAATTCGTCTCCACAGCCTCTACTCGGACACGGACACAGGCGGCAATCCAAGCCGCTTGAGCCAACGAGTCAAGCGTGCTGCCAGCGTGATCAGACGCGAAGGTATCCCGAGAATCACGAAGCGCCTCAGGTCGGAAGCATTTCGGCGTCGCGTGTTCGCCTTCTCCTTCCGCCCAGACAAGTAAGAATCTCGTGAGGCTGGCCCAGTTTTCGGACTCCTCATCGCTTTGATGCTGATGTTGCCAGTGGCAGAGCACATGGAGACAGAAGTGCCTCAGCGGGCAATGAGCGCGTCGGTCCGGCGTTCCGCAGTTGGTGGGCATGGGTTAGGCTAGTTTTGGTAGGTTGGTTAGGGGTTTCGCGTGTCCATGAAGAGGGGACGCGTGTGCCTATATATGATTGCCTTGGGTGTAGTCGTAGGTGTCACGAACGGCGTGGAAGTCGGTCTGGTTGAGGTGATGACACCAGGGTTGTTGGGTGCCGGGAAAACGGATACGCGCAGCACCGGCCCATGCTGCGACTTCGACATGACATGCCGCCATTTGCCACAACACTTCAACAGCAGGCATTAGATCATTGTCGGAAGAAAACAAGATCGCAGTGTCCATGTAGCCGGACATGCCAAGCCGGATCATGTCTACTGCTATAGCGACATCGATGCCCTTCTCGGTCGCTTTCGATGCTGGGTAGTCGGGTGGGTATTGCAGATTGCGGCGGATCACACTCACCAGGTGGGAGCGTTCCCACATACCAGTCTGCCGGTCATTCGCCCGTGCCGCACCAGGCTGCCGCTCAGGATTGGGCCTGCCCCGATAGACCCGGACCTCCATGAGTTCACTGTCTCGGTCCCGCCGCGAGACCAGCAGTTCGCCTACTTTGAGAGGAAGCACATGCCCGTCACTGGGGTCGGCTCCAAGATCGAGGAACTGGCGACGTGCCCACCCGTGAACATTCTGATAGTCCATGAACACGACAACACGATCAGGTATGTCATCAGTCATGGCTAAATCTTTCTGTGTACCAAAAAAATCCCCGCCAATCCCAGAGGACGGCGGGGCAGAATATGTCAAGGATAGCATGACCTGGACCCGCGACGAGACTCATCTAAAGTGCCCGCGAAATGTGGTCGGTGCCTCATGTGGGATTTGCCCGCGAACTGAGACTTGGTGGGTATGGGAAGTTTGGTGTCTATGCAGTCCAGGGTTG
>JAITVA010000256.1 GCA_031286045.1 Propionibacteriaceae bacterium
ATGTTGGGGATGTAGGTCAGTCCGATGACGGTCGATGCCGACCCCGAGGCGGTGGCACTGCCGGTCGCCCCACCGCTCTGGCAGGCGGTCATGGCGAGGGATCCGATCAGGGCGACGACCATGATCAGAAGGCGGCGGAGTCGTGTTGATGGGGTCATGAGTGGCCTTTCTGGGTCAGATGTGGCGATGCCGTTAGGTGCGAGACTGGGGCGGCCTTCTGGCCGACCTGGTCCCAGGGTTTGGCGGATGCCGGACGTGGGTGTCACGCCCGCGACCTGACATGGGAGGAGCGAGCCGACGAACTGGTGCGCGACCAGCGTCTTTCAGCGAAGGCCACCACGGAGTAGATAGCGGCCGCGACGGTGGCCAAGACCAGAATGGTGGCGAACATGCCAGCGGTGTTGAAGCTGTCGCGTTGTGAGGCGATGAGCGAGCCCAGTCCCGACCCGCCCATCACCATCTCGCCGACCACCGCGCCGGTCACCGACAAAGTGAAGCCATTGCGCGTGCCAGCCAAAATGTTGTGCAGCGCCATCGGAATCTCCATGTGGATCAACAGGGCCCAGGAGCCGGCGCCGTCGAGTTGAGCCGCTCCCAGCACGTCGGTGTTGATGTGGCGGAACCCGACCACCGAACTGACCAAGATTGGGAAGAACACCATGAGGGTGCACAACACCACGATGCCGCCGAGTCCGTATCCCACCCACAGAACCAGCAGGGGCGCCAAAGCGATGGCCGGGATCGCCTGGCTGGCTCCGAGGAAAGGCAGGACGGCCGCGGACACCAGGCGGGAACGGTAGATCAGAACCGCCAGTGGCAAGGCGATGAGAAAACCAGCGGCACTGCCCAAGACGGCTTCGAGCACGGTGGCGCCGATGTAAGGCCACATGTCACCCGGTGAGATCAGTCCGGCGGCCAACTCCTCAAGCACACCCCAAGGAGTGGGCAGAAAGTAGCGTGGAATGGTGCCTGGCGCCACAGCCAGGGTCCAGGCCGCGAGCAGTAGTGCACCCAGGCACACCGGCGCGACAAGGGTCAGCCAAGACGTGTGGCGACGCATAGTGACTCCTCACCATTCCTTCCATCCAGACTGTGACTGTCGGTTCTGGATTCTCACCAGATCGGCCTGGCCGCACAGCGCGGCAGGTTCGCGGACTGAGGAGCAGATTCGCCTGTGGCGATGCTCCATCACCGCCGGTTCGGAATTTCACCGACCCCGGAATTGGTAAAGACAGCATAACATCACTATCCCCTTCGATCTTGTTGGCATCACCAAGGAAGACCAATGCGGCGAGGGCGCGTCAGTCAATGGTGTTCGCCGTCGGAGAGGGGCTCAGTCGAACACGACGGTACGGATGCCGTCGAGCAGAATGCGGTGTTGGGCGTACAGCTTGACGGCCTGGGTCAAGACGACTGACTCGATGTCTTGACCGATCTCACGCAAGTCGGCGACCGACTTGGAGTGGTCGGCCCGCACGACCGACTGCTCAATGATCGGACCCTCGTCCAGATCGGCGGTGACGAAGTGGGCGGTGGCGCCGATCAGTTTGACGCCGCGGGCGTGGGCCTGACGATAGGGATTGGCCCCTTTGAAGCCAGGCAAGAATGAGTGGTGGATGTTGATGGCACGGTTGGTCAGGAAGCTGCACAGGCTAGGTGAGAGCACCTGCATGTAGCGGGCCAGGATCACCAACTCGATGTCGTTGTCGACGACGGCTCGACGGATGCGTGCCTCGACTTCGGCCTTGCTGTCGGCATCGACGGTGTGGGCCTCGAAGGGCACACCGTAGAACTGGGCCAGCGGTTCGAGGTCGTGGTGGTTCGACATCACCAGCGGCACTGTGATCGGCAGTGCGCCGGTGCGCGTATGGGTCAAGATGGCGTTGAGACAGTGTGCGGCGGTCGAGGCGAGGATGAGGCTGCGCATTGGGCGACCCACCACATCGACCTCGACCGAGCCCGTGAACTGGCGGGCCAACTGGTTCAGGCGTGCGGTGAACTCTTCCACGGGGGCATTGGTGCGGGCCTGGATGCGCATGAAGAAGGTGCCTGTGTCCGGCGAGGAATACTGCTGTGACTCGGTGATATTCCCGTCTGATGCGACGATCGCCCCTGAGATGGCGTGGACGATGCCGGGTCTGTCTGGACACCTGAAGGTGACGACGCAGTGGTTGCCTGTCGCTGTGTTTGTCATAGGCCAACTGTAGACGCAGGCTGAGACTCATGGGCTGAATGACCGAACCCTGCCTGGCCGCGTCGCTGAGAGGCATGAGCGGGTCAGGACTGTAGGATGACCACACACGCAAGGAGTAGTCATGGAGCTCATCTGGTCCGACCGCACGGATGGATATGGTTGTGTCATCGTCTTGCCGGGCGGTGGGTACCGTATCTTGGCTGAACATGAGACCCAACCGCCGATGGACTGGTTGACTGCGCAGGGCTGGCGGTGCGCCGCCCTCAAGTACACCGTCGACCCTTCGCCTTACCCACTGGCTCTGCTGGAGGTGCTGACCGCCATCGCGCAGGTGCGTCAAGGTGTGTACGGCCCCGTCACCGGCCCGGTCGGAGTCCTTGGATTCTCAGCCGGGGGTCACCTGGCTGGGTTGAGCGCCACGGCCACGCCGACAGAGCTGGCCCAGGTGGGGCTGGATG
Source organism: Propionibacteriaceae bacterium (assembly GCA_031286045.1). GTDB lineage: Bacteria > Actinomycetota > Actinomycetes > Propionibacteriales > Propionibacteriaceae > WQYJ01. The sequence goes on from JAITVA010000256.1 coordinate 2,653, forward strand.
GCCCGCCTGCTGGGCGACCTGATTTCAGTATGTACGCCTACCCGGTCGTCTCTTTGTCGGACTACACCGATCTGGGCACGCGTGACTCCCTGCTGTGGGAGTTGGAGGACCCCCGTCTGGTCCAAGACTTGTCGATCGAGAACCGGGTCGATCCGGGGACCGGGCCGATGTTCATCTGGACGACGGCCGGCGACGAGGTCGTGCCACCACAGAGCTCGATGGTGCTGGCGGACGCCTGCGTCGGGTCCGGAGTTCCGGTGGAGCTTCACCTTTATCCCGGTGGACGACACGGTATGGGCATGACCGGGTCTCGTCAGGTCGACGCGGCCTGGGCCGCAGCGGGCGCCTGGCTGACCGAACTGAGGCAAGGCCAATGGCTGACGGAAACGGGGGACTGACATGGGACGTGTCCGACACATCATTTGGGACTGGAACGGCACCCTGCTCGATGACACACCGCTGACTGTCAAGGCGGCGACGGTGTCCTTGGCTGCGATCAACCATCCAGTCCGGCTGACGGTGGACCAGTGGCGCGAGGTGGCCACTCGCCCGGTGACTCGGACCTATGAGACCCTGTGTGGCGCACCCCTCGACGAGGCGCAGTTCAGGATTCTCAATCAGTCCTGGTTGAGCACCTACTGCTCAGGCGAAGCCGAGGTGGGTCTCAACCCGACGGCGGTGGCGGCTCTCGAGTTGGCTCGGTCGGCCGGAGTGACCCAGTCGATCCTCTCCTTGTATTTGGAACCCCAGTTGCGAGCGAGGGTGACTCAGCTAGGTGTGGCCGATCATTTCACGGACATCTGGGGAACCCGTGATGGCTGGAAGAACCTCCAGGCGACGAAGGCCGATCGGATGTTGGCTCAGCTGGCGGCCGTGGGGGTGAGCCCTGATGAGGCGCTCGTCATCGGCGATATGGTGGACGACGGTGACGAGGCCGTCAGCATCGGTGCTTCGGCGACGTTGGTGTCGACCGGGGACACGTCTCACCAGCGTTTGGCGGCGTCTGGCTTTCCAGTCGCTTCGACCTTGGTGGCAGCCGTGCGACCCGCCCTGCTGACGAACTGACCAGCTAGGCCACTGCGCTGACTGATTATGGTGTCCAGGCATGCAAAAAGCGCCCCACGGATGGGGCGCTTGACGCTTGAGACTCTCAGATCGCGGCGGCGGCCCTGGTCACAGCAGACTTGCGGTTGGCAGCGTTGTTGGCGTGGATGACGCCCTTGCTGACGGCCTTGTCCAGACTGCGGCAGGCGATGCGGGCCAACTCGGTGGCTTTGGCGGCGTCGCCGGCGCCGACGGCCTCGCGCACCCGACGGATCTCTGTGCGCAACTGTGACTTGACGGCCTTGTTGCGCTGATGGGAGATCTCGTTCGTCTTGATCCGCTTCATCTGTGACTTGATATTGGCCACTGGGCTTTTCCTCTTCCGTGTCGAATGGGCTGCGTAAGCATGCAAAGAGCCACTTTAGCAGGGTGGACAATGGTCACCAAAATCTGAGGCGATTATGGAGCCAGGATCAGGCGTAGCTGATTTTCGCGAAGTCGGGCTCGTGAGGAGCGGCGCCAGGCTTGACACCATAGCCCAGCAAGACGGCGACGGCGAAGTCGTGGCCCGCTGGAATGAGCTTGTCTCGCAGAGCCGCGTTCTGGTCTGTCTGGAAGGCCAGTCCGGGCAGAGCCGCGATGCAACTGTCGAGTCCGAGCGAGGTGGCCGCCAAAGTGACGGTCGCAGCGACGATTCCTGCGTCCATGGACACAGGGAACGCGTCGGACATCGCCTTGGTCGAGATGATGATCATCGCGGGCGCGCCGTAGAGGAGTCGTCCGCCGCGTGCCTGGATGCGGTCGAAGCTGGCTTGGTCGAACGCCTTCAGGTTGGCCAAACCGGCGTCGTTGATGAGCTGGAGGTCGGCTTGGTCGGTCACGACGGTCAGGTGCCAGGGCTGGCGGTTGACGGCGCTAGGGGAGCGGACCCCGGCTTCGGCGATCACTTTCAGGGTGTCCGCCGCAACCGGTGTGGATTGGAAGGCTCGGCAGGAGTGACGACGAGCGATGACAGCGATTGTGTCAGATGTGTTCATGAGGCAATTCTGCCACCAAAAAGAACCGATGATGAACTTAACCTTGTCGGGGCCCTCAAGAAGGGCGATCCTGAGGCGGTCGGACCGGTCAGTTCACGTCGTCACGAGGCGACAGCCAGGTCAACGCGCGTCGGAGGAAGGACTTGTGTCCACACGAGTCGTAGGAGCCGGTGTCATGACCGAGAGAGTCATAGACCACACGGGCGGCGCCCAGACTGTTGGCCCAGGCGACGATGACCTCGTCCTCGTCGCCTGTCGTGGTCAGCAATGGTTCGACGTCGCGGTCGATCACCAGATCGGTGTACCGCTCGTCGTTGACCGTGAAGTCGCAGAGCCCCTCGCTGATCTGGTCATGCAAGGGTCGGATGTGCAGGTCGGTGCGAGCCGGATGCCAGGACAGACCTGGACGCCATTCTCCGCCCAGGGCCAGGCGGTACTGTGGGTAGTCGCGCAAACTGGCGGCGCCACAGTGCATGCTCAGGATGGACATTCCCCGGTTGAGAGCTTGGTCAAGGTTGGCCCTCCCCTGGTCGAAGTCCTCAGATGCGGGGTCTGGCGTGGCGTCGGGGTTGCGCCAAGGATCGCCGGCGTTGACGATGATGAGGTCGATCCCGTCCAGGCCCTGGGCCAAGGCTTGGTCGATGTCATGGATGATCGTGGGTTGCCAGCCGGACTGCCTGGCCAAGGTGGCCAGCACAGTCGACGTCTCGTCGAACGGGTGCCACGGATCGGCATAGCGTCCCGAACCGGAGAGAATGAGTGCCTGCGGCATGATGCCTCCTGCTGTGGTCGGGTGCGAACACCCGTGAATCACCAGCTATTATCATACAAATTTCGCCAAATTCAAGGCGTCGGACCGATCTCAGCGTCGTTATTGGGCAGCTCGGTGACGGTCATGAGAGCTGTCACGGCGGTGAGGCAGGGCATTCGGCGGTCGATACGGACGCAGTGCGGAGCTCGTGCGAACCGTCCGGCCTGGTCGGACGATATTGGTAGTCTGGTGGGCGTTGACAAGACACGAGAGGACCCGTCATGAAGATCTACCCAATTCTCAGTGCGCTGGCTGGCGTCGTCGTGGCCGTCGCTTTGGCGGGCGCGATGCTCATCTCTCACTTCGCGGCCTGACAAGGACCACTGGGGCGAGGGTCGCCGACAATCGGGAGGGTCACCCGCAGTGAGCGGCTTCCACCATGGGTCTGACGAAGTCAGCGATGGCGGCGTCCGCTTGTTCCCCGTGTCGCGCGATCAGGTCGACGATGGCGCTGCCGACGATCACACCGTCGGCTTGAGTCGCCATGGAATGGGCTTGGTCGGGGGTTGAGATGCCGAACCCGACGGCGGCTGGCACATCGGTGACGGAGCGTATGTCACGTACCATCGCACCGATGTCGGTCGTGATGGCGCTGCGTGCGCCGGTGACTCCGAGCGAACTGACCACATAGATGAACCCTTCGGCTTGCGCCGCGATCATTCGGACTCGTTGTGAGGACGTCGGCGCGATCATGGAGATCAGCGCCACCGAGGCGGCGCTGGCCTGGGACCGGACTTCACCGTGTTCCTCGAAGGGCAGGTCGGGGATGATGAGGGCGTCGACGCCGACAGCGGCGGCGCGGGCGAAGAACGCGTCGTAGCCATAGTGATGGACCGGGTTGAGGTAGGTCATCATGGCCAAGGGGATGGCGACGCCGTCGTCCTCACGCAGAACACGGACCAGGTCGAAAAGGGCGTGGACAGTCGTGTCGTGGGCCAGCGCCCGCTGACTGGCCTGCTGGATGACAGGGCCTTCGGCGATCGGGTCGGAGAAAGGCACGCCGATCTCCACCATGTCGACACCGCAGTCGACCAGAAGATTGACGTAGCGTCGAGTCGCCTCCAGACTCGGATCGCCACCGGTGATGAAGGCGACGAAGGCGGTGGACGCGAAAGCTCGCTGAATGCGGTCGATGCTCATGGGTCAGCCCTCCCTCACGGTGTGGCCGCGATGGCGCGCGATCGCGGCCACATCTTTGTCGCCGCGGCCAGACAAACAGATGATGATGGAGTCCTCTGGGCCCATCATCGGCACGATCTGGCGGGCGTGAGCCACGGCATGGGCGGATTCGATGGCGCAGATGATTCCTTCGGTGCGGGCCAGGTACTCGAATCCCGCCACTGCCTCGTCATCGGTGACCGGGACGTACCTGGCGCGTCCGATGTCGTGCAACCAGGCATGCTCAGGACCGATGCCGGGGTAGTCCAGCCCGGCAGAGATGGAGTGCACCGGAGCGATCTGACCGGCGTCGTCCTGACAGAAGTATGACGTCATTCCGTGGAAGACGCCCAGGCTTCCGGTGGCGATGGTCGCGGCTGTCTGAGCGGTGTCGACGCCGCGTCCGGCGGCTTCGCAGCCGATCAGAGCCACAGACTGGTCGTCGATGAAAGAGTGGAACAAGCCGATGGCGTTGGATCCGCCACCGACGCAGGCCAGCACGGCGGCAGGCAGCCGGGACTCACGTCGAAGGATCTGGGCGCGGGCTTCCTTGCCGATGACAGACTGGAAATCCCGCACCATGGTGGGGAAGGGGTGTGGACCCATCACCGATCCCAACACGTAATGGGTGTCGTCGACTCGCGTGGTCCACTCCCGCATCGTCTCGTTGACGGCGTCTTTGAGGGTGCCGGTGCCGGAGGCGACGGGATGGACTGAGGCGCCGAGCAGTTCCATGCGGTACACGTTCAAGGCCTGGCGTCGGGTGTCCTCCTCGCCCATGAATATCTCGCATTCCAACCCGAACAAGGCGGCGGCCGTGGCAGTGGCCACCCCATGTTGCCCGGCGCCAGTCTCGGCGATGACCCGGGTCTTGCCCATGCGCGTGGCGAGCAGGCATTGACCGAGGACGTTGTTGATCTTGTGTGAGCCGGTGTGGTTGAGGTCCTCGCGCTTGAGGTAGACCTTGGCTCCGCCTAGATCGGCGGTCATGGTGGCGGCGAAGTACAACAAGGAGGGTCGACCAGCGTAGTCGCGCAGCAAGCGGTCGAGTTCGGCGACGAAATCGGGATCGACCGAGTAGTGCTGATAGGCGTCGTCGAGCGCGTGGATGGCGCTCATCAGAGTCTCAGGGACGTACTGGCC
>JAITVA010000309.1 GCA_031286045.1 Propionibacteriaceae bacterium
TCATGAGTCAGGCGCGCGCCGCCGGCGACTCGTCCGCTCCGATCACCGTGACGACGTCGCCCGAGGCCAGCTCCGCAGTGGTGCGCTTGGTCCAGTTGGCCACCGAGCAGGCGGACAATCTGGTCAGCGAGGCCACGACCGAGGCGACCAAGCGCAAGCAGGCTGTTGAAGAGCAGGTCCACTCCCTCAAACAGGACGCCGACTCTTATGTCAGTCGGGTCAAGTCTGAGGCGGACGCGCATGCAGCGCAGGTCAAGTCCGAAGCCCAGTTCTCTGCCGAGGAGATGCTGCGCAAGGCCACCGAGTCCTCGGCCCAGTTGACAACCGAGGCCCAGGAGCGCGTCGAGCGCATGGACAAAGACGCACGGACCAACGCTGAGAGGTTGGTGCAGGAAGCGCAGCAGCGGGCCGCCACCATTGACTCCGAGATCGCCGCGCGGCGTACCGAGGTCTTCGGCGCTCTGGAGACTGAGCGCGACGTCTTGTTCGCCAAGGTCGAGAAGCTCAAGACCTATGAGAAGGGCTATCGCTCGACGATGACGCAGTATCTCAAAACTCAGGTGGAGCGGCTGGACTCCTCGAAGTTCGCCCCCGATGAGGTGCCGGAGTTGTTGCAGGCGCCTGGCAAGACCGCCAGCGAGTGGAGTGCCGACACAACCAGCACGACACCTCGTCTGGACGCCCTGCTCGAAGGCTGATCTTTCGCCAGCAGCGATGGGCGGGCGCCCGCTTTTGTGGGGCGTGTCAGCGGGTAGTGACTTCCACTTTTCTCCCCTGACCGCTACAGTATCCGTACACATACAAGCCGTTGCGCTGGGCGTTGTCCCATGAGGGATGAGGCGCAGCGGGATCATGAGGAGGTAGCCGTGGCGGCAGCGTCGAAGGGGAAGGACCAGGCCTTGGCTCAGTCGCACATTCCGGTGGCCGAGGGTGAAGAGCCGTGGACAGAGGCGGAGTTGGCTGAGGTTCGAGAACAACTGGCCGATGACGTGGCGGGTTTCTTGAAGAAGTACAGCGCGGCTCAGGCGGGCCTGGCTCAATTGTTGACCGAGGGGGCTGACATGACCGGGCGGGATCCGGCCGACGTCGGGTCGTCCAACTTCGAGCGCGACCAGGAGATGTCACTCGCCGCCAATGCCCGTGAGATGTTCGAGCAATCGGAGCTGGCTTTGAAGTTGTTCGATGAAGGCAACTACGGTGTCTGTGAGGTCTGTGGCAAGCCGATCGGGAAAGCCCGTCTTCAGGCTTTCCCACGCGCGACCATGTGCGTGTCGTGCAAGCAACGCCTTGAGCGTCGCTCATGAGTCCACGCCGCCGACGCGGGACCATCTTGCTGGTGTTGATCGCGGTGGCTTGTGTCGGTGTCGCTATCGATCAAGGAGCCAAGGCCTTAGCGCTGGCCCGTCTGACGCCCGGCCAGCCTATTCCACTTGTGTCTGACATCTTTCAGTTGCAGCTGTTGCGCAACTCGGGTGCCGCCTTCTCAGCTGGCTCGGGAATGACGATGGTGTTCTCGATCCTGGCCTTGGTGGTGTTGTTGGCTGTCATCGTGGCCGTCGTCCCGAGAGTGCGTTCAATGTTTTGGGCGATTGTCGTTGGTTTGGGGCTGGCTGGTGTGGCGGGCAACTTCATTGATCGCTTGGTGCGCAGTCCTGGTCCCTTTCAGGGGCATGTCATCGACTTCCTTGCCCTTAAGCACTTCGCCGTCTTCAATGTGGCTGACGTTTTCTTGACCACCGCCGCCGTGCTGATCGTGCTCGACGCCGTCTTTTTCAAGATTGACTTCAACGGGGACCGTTCCGACTCGTCGGACAACGGTCAGGCCACGGACTGACCATGCCACTCGCGATCGGGCCCGAGGGATTGGAAGGGTTGCGTGCCGACGTCGGCGCCGCCCGGTTGTTCGGATTGGCTCGTTCCGTGGTCGAGCAGGCCGCGGAACAGGGTGGATTACGCCTTGATGGGCGCGAGGTCCGTAAGTCGGTCCGTCTGGCGACCGGCATGATGCTGGAAGTGGATGTTCCCGAGCAGCGGGTCGCACAGGTACGCCCCCGCTTGGTGGAGGGTATGCGTGTCGTCTATGACGACGCTGACCTGGTGGTCGTGGACAAGCCTGCTGGCATCGCGGCCCATCCCAGTCTCGGTTGGGAGGGTGGTTCGGTGGTCGAACACCTGGTCGCGGCTGGTTTTGAGCCTTGTCCAGTTGGTCCGCCGGAACGCCCTGGCATCGTCTCCCGGCTCGATGTCGGAACCTCGGGTCTCATGGTGGTGGCTCGTTCGGAGTTGGCCTTCGTTGGGTTGAAGCGGGCTTTCACGAACCACGAGGTGGACAAGGTTTATCATGCTTTGGTGCAGGGGTACCCGGATCCGATGAGTGGAACTATCGACGCCCCGATCGGCCACGCCCGTACCGATGAGTGGAAGATGGCCGTCGACGCCACTGGCCGCCCGGCGGTGACGCACTATGGCGTCATCGAAGCGGTCGTCCGAGCGACCCTGCTGCGGGTCCTGTTGGAGACAGGACGCACCCATCAGATTCGAGTGCACATGGCCGCGATCCACCACCCTTGCGTCGGCGACTTGCTCTACGGTGCTGATCCTCGTCTCGCCGAGGAGTTGGGGCTGCGACGGCAGTGGTTGCACGCGGTCCAACTGGGTTTCGAGCATCCGCGTTCCGGTGAGCCCATGGTGTTCACCAGCCAGTATCCGGCTGATCTGGCGGCTAGTCTGGACGCTTTGAGGATCGACTAGCCGCCAGGGGGAGCTGGTCCTTGGCTCGGCTTGGCGGCGGCCCACCCATGGCACTGGATTGTGTGGTCCCTGCACGAGGTTGGAGGCGTCTCGACCGGTCGGAAGCAATGGTGGGCTACAGTAGGTGGTATGCGCAGAGCAAAGATAGTCGTGACCCTTGGCCCAGCCAGTTCCGATGTTGAACGTTTGGGTGAACTTCTTGATGCGGGAATGGATGTGGCTCGACTCAACATGAGCCACGGTGACTATGACAGTCATGAGCAGGAGTTGGAGAACTTGAAGTTGGCCAGCCAAGCGACCGGCAAGACGGCCAGTGTCTTCATCGACTTGCAGGGCCCGAAGATTCGTCTGGGCACATTCGCCCAAGGGCCGGTCACGCTTGAGGCGGGTGACACCTTCACCATCACCACGCGGGACGTGCCTGGCGACCAGAAGATCTGCTCGACCACCTTCGATGGCTTGCCCCGCGATGTCACGCCAGGTGATGCCATCCTCATCGACGATGGCAAGATCGAACTCAAAGCGACCGCCGTCAGCGACTCCGATGTCACCTGTGAGGTCGTGGTCGGCGGACCGGTCTCTGACCATAAGGGCATCAACCTGCCCGGGGTGGCCGTGTCAGTGCCCGCGATGTCAGACAAGGACGAGGCGGATCTGAGGTGGGGGTTGGCTCATGACATTGACATGGTGGCTCTCTCCTTCGTCCGCTCCGCCGAAGACATCCGCCCAGTCAAAGCGGTCATGGATGAGGTCGGAGTGACGGTTCCGGTCATCGCCAAGATCGAGAAGCCGCAGGCGCTAGAGAATCTTGACGCCATCATCGACGCTTTCGACGCTTTCATGGTCGCTCGCGGTGATCTGGGCGTCGAACTGCCCTATGAAGACGTGCCCTTGGCTCAGAAACGTATCATCCATGCGGCCCGGACCTGGGCCAAGCCGGTCATCGTCGCCACTCAGATGCTGGAGTCGATGATCGCGGCTCCACGCCCGACCAGGGCGGAGGCGTCGGATGTGGCGCATGCTGTCATGGATGGCGCCGATGCGGTCATGCTGTCAGGTGAGACCTCGATGGGCCAGTACCCAGTCGAAGCGGTCACCGCCATGGCGCGAATCATCGTGGCGGTCGAGAAGAACGGCTTTGGTGAGATCGAGTCGATCCAATGGGATCCCCACACCACTTCTGGTGTCGTCACCTGGGGTGCGGCCCAGATGGCCCACCACCTCGACGTGCGCTACATCGTCGGGTTCTCCCTGCGGGGCGACACGGTGCGCCGACTGGCCAGGTTGCGTACTCAGATTCCGATCATGTGCCTGACGCCGGTGGAGAAGACCAAGCGTGAATTGGGGTTGGTCTGGGGCTTGACCACCTTCGTGTCGAGTTCCCACGAGACCACCGCCATGATCGAGGAGATGGATCAGATTCTGCTGGACCGCGGTTTGGTTGAAGTCGGTGACCGGGTGGTGGTTATTTACGGCATCCCGATGGGGGTGGTCGGGCGAACCAACACCGTCTACGTGCACAAGGTCGCGCCGCGACCGATCCAACCCCACTGAGCCGGTCAGGAGACAGGCGATGCGGATAGCACAGGTGGCCAATTTCGTGGGATCGACCTCGGGCGGCTTGCGCCGGGTAGTCGATCAACTCGGGCGGGGCTACACACGTGCTGGCCACGAGCGGCTGTTGATCGTTCCGGGTGCTCAAGACTCGGTCGAACGGTCCGAGTCGGGCGCCGTCGTCACCATCGCGTCGCCGGCGACCTCTGGCGGGTATCGCATGGTGGTCGACCTTCGCAAGGTCTTTCAGGTGTTGAACCGTTTTGGACCGACCTCGGTCGAGGTCTCGGACAAATGGACGATGACGGCCGCCGGCGTGTGGGCCAAACGCCATGGCGTCGGTTCCGTCCTGCTGTCTCATGCGCGGTTGGATGACCAGGCGAGCATGTTCCTCGACATGGAAGTGTCGGGTCAGGTCCATGCCCTCAATCGGCGTCTGGCGAAGATTTATGACCGGGTGGTGGTCACGACCCATTACAGCGCTGGGGAGTGGCTGAGCACAGCGGCCGAGTTGGTGGTGCAACCCCTGGGTGTCGATCTGGACGTGTTCACGCCAGGCGACGGTCCTCGCGACGGCGGCTCGCGCCTGCGTCTGATCTACTCCGGTCGGCTGTCGCGGGACAAAAGCTCCCAGTTGGCGGTGGCGACAGCCGTGGAGCTGGACCACCGCGGCCAGGACGTGCAACTCGACGTCTTTGGCAGTGGCCCAGCCCTCGACGAGTTGCGCACCATGGCCGGTGACGCGCCGGTCTTCTTCCACGGACACATCGATTCCAGACAGTCATTGGCGGATGCTTATCGCGCCAGTGACATAGCCCTGTCCGCATGCCCAGTCGAGACTTTCGGTCTGACCGTGCTGGAGGCTTTGGCCTGTGGCACGCCTGTGGTGACGGCCAATCGGGGCGGGGCCCGCGAGTTGGTCGACGCTTCTTGCGCTGAGTGGGACTTCCCCGACCCGGTCTTTCTGGCTGAGGCTGTGCGTCGACTGGCGCGGCGTATTCGTCGCGACCGGGCGGGTCTGCGTCAGGCCGCGCGCTCGCGAGCCGAAGCCTACCCCTGGGCCGACGCGGTTGCTGGCATGGTGCGTGTGCATGAGGCGGTGTCGACTAGATGAGTTATTCCAAGGGGTGTTAGTGGTCGTAGGCGATCAGTGAGCGGAGGGGTCTCAGGTTTTGGCGGTCGTTGTTCCAGATGGCGGCGGTCAGAGCGAGGACACGTTGGGTG
>JAITVA010000035.1 GCA_031286045.1 Propionibacteriaceae bacterium
ACATGAGGCGACACCACACTCCTGAGTTCCATCGATCCAAGCGGCGCCGATCTGACCAGTCAACAAGGGATCTTCCGACAAGCACTCGAAATGCCGCCCGCCGACCGGAACCCGCTGCAGATTCACCACCGGCGCCAGCACCACATCGACTCCATGACGACGGGCCTGGTCAGCGAACCATCGCCCCACCCGATGGGCCAGTTCCTCGCTCCAACAGGCCGCGAGCGCAGTCGGCGACGGCAAGCAATCAGAGGTCTCATCGCCCGACTCGCCCGTTCCGCGCACACCGATCGGGCCATCAGAGAAAACCATCTCGCGCAGGCCGATCTGAGGCAGCGCCCACGTGCGCCAAGCAGTCTTGCCGGTAAGAAGGTGCGCCTTCTCTTCCAGCGTCAACCGTTCGACCAATGAGTCGAAACGTCGTCGATCCTCTGCGATCATCCCTATCCCTCTTCATGTGGCAATCCTCGCCACTGCTCCCGGTCAATCCCTAGCTGACGCCGACCATGTCGTTGCCCTGATGAGGCTTGGTCAAACGCTTCGCTAACGCCCATCTGCGATGAGCATGGTCTCATCCTAACTCATTAACTTACTGACTAGTAAGTATTTTAAGTCACAGTTCGATAACGATTGAGGAGGCCTCCTGATGCGCACTCAACGCGAAGCACGACAGTCATCCGCCATCGACGCCGCGCACAACCCGAGCACGCCGGAGGATTCACAAGCCCATCGGCTTTCCCACCCTCGCTGCGTTCGTACTGCCGCGAGGGTATCGCCGCACCGAGGTCGGATCAGTCACAGGCCAGTCTGCGGGTGTCGGTGAGGTGAGGTGGAAAACCGCGCGAAGGGGCTGTCATCGTGGCGCCATGTGTTGATTGCCGGTGGGGATTGTGGACTCCCGCGAGGCGGCGACCTGGCTGGGTCGAAAACGGATGGTTTTGCTCAAATGGCTGTGCATTGTGGCGTCCTGCGGTGGGGAGTCACGGTGGCCGGTGCGTAACTAAGCAATCTATGGCCACTTGGGGGTCGGTTGTCATTGTGGGTCATAGTTATGTCGCCCCAGGGTTACGAATTGCTGACATTACTGAGGCAAAGTATGAATCAGGGACCCAAAACCCTCACACTTTGCTCAGTTATGACCGGCCATCGTGACCCCCACCACAGGACACCAAGATGGACAACTCATCTGCTCAATTTCCCAGCCCCTCCCCCAACAACTGCCCGTCCATGAAGACAAGGACGCAAGCTTGGCCAGCCGTGAAGGCAGTTGGTCCACCGGTTGTGGACCAACACGGCCCGGGCACAGTCGAACGAAGCCAAGGAAGCCAGGGCCCGATTCACCGTGGCGAGTTCAAACACACCGATGGCTGCAGGTGACGAGGGTCTGGACCCGAATGACGGGGTTGACAGAGGCTAACATCGACGGTTCCCGGCGAGCCTCCCACACTTTTCATCAAAATGGGATTAAATAATACTGTCATGAATAATAACTCACATGACAAGGACCTTCAATCAATCAACGATCAGATGACCTGGTTCGCCCAACAATTCGTCGATGGCGGCCCCGATTTCATTCGCACACACGTCCCACCCCACTTCGTCGTCGGTACTCCCAGCGGAGCCTCCACAGTGGAACGTGAGCACTTCATCGAGGCCGCGCGCAAGCGTGCCGACATGGTGACAGGCATGGATCTGCCCGTGCCACATCTAGAAAGAACCGCCACCAAGGAACTGGGTCCGGCCTACTGTTTGGGCACGGCTCACTGGAGTTTGCCACTACCGAGTGGAGAGACTCTCAACCTGGTCGAAGACTTTCTGATCGACCGCACTGGTGACGCCTGGACCTGTCAGGCCTACCTGCTTCGGGCCAACCTTCCTGGGATGCTGAGCGCGATGGCGTCCTGATCAGTCCCGATGGGGGCTTCCGCCAGGAGACATCCTCGGCGGGAGCCCTCGTCCGAAAAGAGCCGTCTCTCCTACTCCTCTGTAGGACCGGGACGTGGGCGAATGGAGGGCGAAGCGATCGACGCGGTCTTGCTCCCCGCCGTGGGACCAGGACGGTCCGCCAGCAGCTCAATAGTCCTGGCTGTACCCAACGCCGAGCCGGTCCAGTCGTTCCAGTTGATCGGGTAATCGCGCGGTGAAATCGTTCCAGTCACGGTTCTGCGGACTGCTCCAGGCGACTTCGGCGTTGGCGAGCAGTCGAGGATAGAGCAGGTAGTCCATGTCAGCCTGGGTTCGAATGGTCTCTGTCCACAGCGTCGATTCGATACCGAGGATGGCTTCGGCCGGGGCGAGATCGGTCGGCTCCCAGGCATAGGCCGTCTCCAAGTTGACGTAGCCACGCCACTTCAGACCGATCGGCGTAGTCACGTCATACTTCATATCAAGGTAGGTTTGCGCAGGCGACAGAATCGAGGTTGGCGTCCAGTCACCGACGTAGCACTCATCGCGGTCGAAGCAGAGGTGGTTTTGAATGGTGGTGCCTTCGGGCGCCCCCGTGCCGGCACTGTTCGGCCACCAGGCGATCGGAGTCTTGCCCTGTCTGACGGTGAGCGCGGCAGCGCGCTGCATGAAGAAGTTGTAGTCCTCGGCGCTGGTGGAATCCGCCTCATCACCGCCGATGTGGAGATACTCCGAGGGCGAAATCGCGGCCAACTCGCTGAGGACTGCTTCGACGAAGGTGTAGGTCGCCGCGGACCCCGACTGCAGTGTGCTGTGGCCAACCTCGATGTCAGTACGAGGCGTGGCGGCGATGCCGTCGGGATTGAGTTCGGGGATCGACACCAGGGCGGCGTTGACATGACCGGGCATGTCGATCTCGGGGATGATCTCGATGTAGCGATCGGCGGCGTACTCGACGATCTCAGTGAAATCGGCTTGGGTGAGGTAGCCGCCGGGATCACCGTCAACCGCCGTCAGCGAGCCAATCTCGGTCAACGCCGGGTAGGCCTTGATCTCGATTCGCCAGCCTTGATCGTCGCTGAGATGGAGGTGGACCGTGTTGATCTTGTAGCCAGCCGCCAGATCGATCTGACGCATGATGGCTTCCTTGTCGAAGAAGTGCCGGGCGATGTCGATCATCAGTCCGCGGTAGGCGTAGGTCGGTTCATCGGTGATCGTGGCGGCGGGGACGATCCAGCGGCGGTCACTGGCCAGACTGGGCGACGAGGTGGCGTCAGCGCTGCTGGGATCTAGGCCAGGCGAGGCGGTGGGGTCAGGCGTGCCCGCGTCTGAGTCGGACGAGGCTGGGGTGCTCACCTGGCTCGAGGGTTTGGCAGTGTCTTCGGCCACATCCTGACTTGTGGTGCTGGACTCGACATCAGGGCCGAAGAGTTGTCGTACCGTCTGAGCGGCGCGAAACAGGCCCTCCGCGGTCGCGGACCTGACCGTCAGTCCGTCGGAGCTGATGCTGATGTCATACCTCTCGTCCAAGGTGTGATCACTGGTCAAGGCGAACTCGATGCTCGGTTCGGGGCTGGAGGCAGGATCCTGTGTGACGGGAATCTCAAACCCGGTGGACCGGCGCAGAATGCGGGCCAGGTACTCCCCCACATTGCCACGCACCTCGTCATCGGGGGGAACAATGATCCCAGCGTCCGCCGTCAATTCGAACTGCCCCTCCTGGGGTTCGTAGGTCGTCGGCTTGGGAGTGATCAAGACGAGCGGTTCGGCGGGTGCAGGCGTGACGTCTGGCTCAGAGCAGCCTGCCGTCGTGAGCATCAGGCCCGCGACCGCGGCGACCACCATGAACCTGCGCCATCGCCTCACCATTGGCTCCTCTCCCACGAGGCCCGACAGCCATCCAAACGGCGTCGGACGCGTCATGCATTGTTATCAAGTATAGGGGGCGCATGACACGAACCGTTGACGAACCACTCCAAGCATCCCTGTGGCGCTCTCGACACCTGGCACTCGGCTTGTACGAGTGCTAACTCAAGGTGTAGATTCTTGGTTAGCACTCTCCCCATGAGTGTGCTAATGGCCAGGCTGACTCACCCGAGCCAGTGTGACCGCAACCCGGTGGCTCCGCGACGACATCGGGCCAACAGACGAACCACGACGTGGCCACATGGCCACACGGACATGAAAGGGGTCTTGACGTGGCAACCACGATCAAGCCGCTCGAGGACAGAGTCCTCGTTCTGCCATTGGAGGCCGAGCAGACGACTGCTTCCGGTCTCGTCATTCCCGACACTGCCAAGGAGAAGCCGCAGGAAGGCAAGGTCGTCGCAACCGGCCCGGGCCGCACCGACGACAACGGCAAGCGCATCGCCATGGATGTCGCCGACGGCGATATCGTCATCTTCTCGAAGTATGGCGGCACCGAGGTCAAGTACGACGGCAACGACTACCTGTTGCTCAACGCGCGCGACATCCTCGCCAAGGTCACCAAGTAAGGGTTGATGCACAATGCCAAAAATCCTCGCATTTGACGAGGAGGCCCGTCGCGCGCTCGAGCGTGGTGTGGACACTCTCGCCAACACCGTCAAGGTGACGCTCGGCCCCAAGGGCCGCTACGTCGTCCTTGACAAGAAGTGGGGCGCTCCGACGATCACCAACGACGGCGTGACCGTCGCCAAGGAGATCGACCTGACCGACCCCTATGAGAACCTCGGCGCCCAGCTGGCCAAGGAGGTCGCCACCAAGACCAACGACGTCGCCGGCGACGGCACGACGACGGCCACGGTGCTGGCTCAGGCCATGGTCCATGAAGGTCTGCGCGCGGTGGCTTCGGAAGCCAACCCAGTCGGCCTCAAGCGCGGCATCGAGAAGGCTGTGGAAGCTGTCAGCGAGGAACTGGGCAAGATCGCCCGCCCGGTCGACTCCACCTCCGACATGGCCTCCGTGGCCACGATCTCTTCGCGTGACTCAGAGATTGGCGACTTGATCGCTCAGGCCTTCGACAAGGTCGGCAAAGACGGTGTCATCACCGTTGACGAGTCCCAGACCTTCGGCACCGAGCTTGAGTTCACTGAGGGCATGCAGTTCGACAAGGGCTACATCTCCCAGTACTTCGTGACCGACGCCGACCGCATGGAGGCCGTCTTCGAGAACCCGTACATCCTGATCCACTCCGGCAAGATCTCGTCGATGAACGACCTGTTGCCGATGTTGGAGAAGGTCATCGGCGTGAGTGGCCAGTTGGTCATCATCGCTGAGGACGTCGACGGCGAAGCCTTGTCCACCCTGGTCGTCAACAAGATCAAGGGCACCTTCACCTCCTGCGCCATCAAGGCCCCGGCCTTCGGTGATCGCCGCAAGGCCATGCTCGAAGACATCGCCATCTTGACCGGTGGCCAGGTCGTCGCCCCCGAGGTCGGGTTGAAGCTCGACCAGGTGGGCCTGGAGGTGCTGGGTCGGGCGGCTCGCGTGGTCGCCACCAAGGACAACACGACCATCGTCACCAGCCCGCAATTCGGTGGTGAGCAGGCCGAGGTCCAGGCCCGGGTGGCCCAGCTTCGCGCTGAGATCGAGCGGACCGATTCCGATTGGGATCGTGAGAAGCTCCAAGAGCGTGTGGCCAAGCTGGCCGGTGGCGTCTGCGTCATCAAGGTCGGCGCGGCCACCGAGGTCGAGCTGAAGGAGAAGAAGCACCGCATCGAGGATGCTGTCTCCGCGACCCGCGCCGCCATTGAGGAAGGTATCGTCGCCGGTGGCGGTTCGGCCCTCATCCATGCCGCCGCTGTCCTCAAGGATGGTCTCGGCCTGACCGGTGACGAGAAGTCCGGCGTCAACATCGTCGCCAACGCTGTGGCCGAGCCGCTGCGTTGGATCGCCGAGAATGGTGGCGAGCCGGGTTACGTCATCGTCTCCAAAGTCAAGGAGTTGAAGCCAGGTCATGGCTACAACGCCGCGACTGGTGAGTACGAAGACCTGCTCAAGGCCGGCGTCATCGACCCGGTCAAGGTGACCCGCTCCGCGCTGGCGAATGCCGCCTCTATCGCAGCCCTGCTGCTCACGACCGAGACCTTGGTCGTTGAGAAGCCGGCCGACGACGAGGACGACAAGAACTGAGTGCCTGATCACCCATAGGAAGAGGGCCCGAGCTTGACGCTCGGGCCCTCTTCCTATGTCAGGAGATGAATGATGAAGCGGATCCGATCAGGCTCAGACTCGGCCCAAGGCTGGCAGACGAACGGCCTGGCGAGCGGGGATGAGCCCGCCCAACCATCCGATGACCAGACACAGCAGGAACAGTCCGAGCAACCACAGCCAGGGCACCGACACCGCAGTGACACCCAAGGCAGGCACGACGTGGCGGGCCAAGAAGGCCAAACCCAGGCCGACCACAAGGCCAATCAAACCGCCACTGGCAGCGATGATCACCGACGCGGTCACCACAGAGCCGGACACCACCTTGTCAGGCGCGCCTAGGGCTTTCAGCAGGCCGATGTCGTGACGGCGACGATTGACTCCGAAGCCGAAGAGATTGACGGTCACCAGCAGCGCCGCCACCAGGCCGAAGACCGCCACGGCCCAGCCGATGAAACGGGTCTGCGAGACTGCAGGCGCGAAACCGGCGATGAAGTCATCACGAGTCTGCACCTGGATGATGCGGTAGCGTCCAGCGATCTCAGTCAAGGTGTCATAGGTCGCGTCAAGATCGACACCCGCGGACACTGTCACGAGCACGAGAGTCGGACCGAGCAGCTGGCTGGTGGCAGAGGCGGGTATCCCCTTCTGGCTGGTGATCCAGGTTTGCGGCACCATCATGTCTCTGAAGACCGCCGTGTCGACGATCAGGCCGACCGGCAGACTCGCCTGGGTGACGAAGGGAGTGTCAGGGAGCAAATCAAACGTGATGACATCGCCGACCTGCACACCACGAGCTTCGGCGAAGGCCTTGGAGACAGCCACACCGTTGCTGAAAGCATCGCTCGTGCCTTCGAGGATCTGCGTGGTGGACAAGGTCGCGAAGGTGTCTGGCGGCCCGTACATGACGGTGGCATCAGTGGGGCGATCCTGATCTGGCAAGGTCACCTCAGCGGCCACCCGCCCGAATGAGGCGTAGGTTGTGCCGGTGGCGGTCTGACTCATCAGGCCAACCACTGAACTGGCGATGTAACCGGTCGACTGGGTCGGGCTGACGACGAACGGTGTCACCACATCCTGGCTGGCCGCCCTCTGGTCGCCGCTGGCGGCTGAATCCGCTAACACCAAGACGGCCGACGCGGCGGCGATGGTGACAGTGAAAACACCGAGCACGGTGGCAGCTCGACTGGCGTGGCGGGACAGGTCGCCTTTGGCCAGGCGCGCCTGAAGGGAACTGAAGAGGCCGGCGACGATGGCGAACACCTTGCCCACACCAACGACGAGCACTGGGCCGAGCAGAGCTAGCGCGACCAGGACTGCCAGGACCGACGCCAGCGAATACCACAAGGTGCTGGTCGCCCGAGTGAGCCCCCAGACCCCTGCCCCAACTCCGACGATCAAGGCCACGACGCCGCCGACCATGCGCGCGCGGTTGAACCGGCGAACCAGAGCGTCGACATCAGCCGCGACGACCGCGCTGCGAGCCCCCAGAATGGCGGATCCGATAGCGACCACGATCGAGGCCAGCACAGTGATGACTGCGCCAAGACCGAGCCAGAGCCAGCCCATTCCAAGATCAAGCCCCATACCAGCGATGAGCGCACGGGCCAGCAAAGCCAAGCCGAGGGTGACCACCACGGCGATGACCGAACCGATCAGGCCGATCAGACCCGCCGGGGCCGCCACTGATCGGACGATCTGACCTGGCGTGGCTCCGAGATCAAGTAAAAGACGATTCTGGTCACGACGCTCCCGCTGAGCGGAGGCGAAGACGTTCGCCACCAAGAAACCCGCAGCGGCCATGGTCAGCACAGCAGCGGCAATGAGACAGGCGTTGAGCCACCACAAGGAGCCGGCCACGGCGGCAGAGGAACGCGCCTGCATCACCGGGCCCAGCGTGGCTTCGGCATTGGCGGCGCCACCTTGATCAGCAGCACTTGCCAAGGTGGCCGCCAGTGAGTCCTGCAGCTGCTGAGCACTGACGCCCGTCTGAGCGGTGACAGCGATGAAGGGGACCGCGTTCGGTGGCGCGAACAGCGCCCTGGCTCCGGTCGGGCTCAGCACGACGACGATGGCCCCACCCATCGACCCGTCGTACGCGACAAGACCAGAAACTGTGACGTTGTCCATCGTCACGCCATTGAAGACAAGCGTGACGGTGTCACCGACCACCAGCCCCAAGCGGCTGGCCGTGTCCTTCTCCAGTGCGACCTGCTTGACGGAGGTCGGCGCCACCCCTTCGATGATCGTCCCTGGCCCGCCTTGGCCATCGTCGGCAGCTCCGATCGCCAGCGAGGGGGCCAATCCCGGTGAGATCGGATCGCCTTGCTGGTCTTGGACTGTGACCGGACCGATGTAGATCGACACGACTGAGGCCACGTCAGGCAACTGCGCGATCACCGAGACAGTGGCGGAATCGATATAGGCCTGATCCGAACTGGCATTGAGCACGATGTCGGCGACAGAGGCATCCTTCGGGCCGACGTAGGCGTCGGCAGTGACAACCGCCTTGACGACACCGTCGACAGTCGAGGTGACGGCCGAGTGCGTGAAAAAGGCGCCTGCCAGGACCACCGCGCCCAACAACGCCGCGAGGACGGCGGCGACGAACTGACGACGCGTGGACAGCCCTGCGTCGATCTTGCTCATGCGACGGCCCTGCCTGTGGACGCCGGACGCAAAGCCGCCACGACTTTGTCGATCGTCGGGTTGTCGAGTTGCTGAGTCACGTGGCCGTCGATCAGCACAATCACCCGATCGGCGCTGGCAGCCACCGCAGGATCATTGGTCGCGACCACGACGGTCTGACTCAGTGTGTCCACACAGGCGCGCAGGACTTGGGTCAGTTCGATCGAAGCGGCGCGATCCAACTCGCGGGTCGGCTCGTCGGCGATGATGACCCCAGGACGGGTGACGACGGCACGAGCACAAGCCACCCGTAGTTGTTGGAGCTTGGTCAGGTCCTCGGGACGCATCTGGACCACATCGGCCACCTGCAGTGTCGCCACCACCCGGTCGTACCAACTGTCGTCGAGCGCCCGGTCGTTGAAACTGAAGGGCAAAACGATGTTATCTTGAACCGACAATGACGTCAGCAAATTGTGGGACGGGAACACCAGGCCGACCATCTCGCGACGGAAAGCCGCCAACTGTTTGACATTGAGTCCGGCGATGGAACGATCTGCCACCGTGACCGAGCCCGTTGTGGGCGATTCCAAACCCGCCATACAGCGCAACAAGGTCGACTTGCCCGCCCCCGAAGGCCCGACCACGACAGTCAAAAGGCCACGCCGAACGCCGACGCTGACATCGCGTAGAGCATGGACTTGGGACACCCCTCTGCCGTAGTCCTTGATCAGTTGCTGCACAAGGACAGCGTCAGCGCTCGATGGACTGGGCGCCGCCCCTGACTGTCGGGGCGCGACCTGGGGCGTCGAGACGCTGGGGCGCTCAGTTCGCTCAGGTCGCTCAGGACGAGTGGGGCGAGTCGGCGCATGCGATTGCGACTCGCTGACCGGTGAAGCCGATGGCTCTGGCTGCCGACCCGGTTTCGGCTCGACCGACGGATGATGAGCCGGCGAGGCCGGTGGTATCATATCCGGTCCCAGGTCAGGCTCCTGAGGGGAGACTGGCGTCTCTGGCACCTTCTCCTGGACTGGAACGAAGAGGGACTCCTCCACCAGATCGACGCTGACAGTCTCGTCCACGATCGGTTCTGGGACCGCCGCAGGACGTGGGGCTCGTTGCTCGCGCTCGAGCGAGGCTGGGCGCGCGACCGGGACGCTCTCTTGGGAGCCGGGCCGCGGACGCGACCCAGGCCGGGTGAGCGGGGGCGGCGTCTCGGTCGGTGGGCGTTGACCGGTCTGGACGCTGGGCCGACGACGCGGCGGGGTCAGCGGTTCGCCGGTGACCGGCGCCGACACGGACGGACGGGTCGCAGAAGTGCCGCTCGGTCGTGCCCCACTAGGGCGTGGGCCAGGTTCTGGGCGAGTCAGCGGCGTTGATGCCGCAGACGACGAACTCGCCTCACCAGCCGCCCCAGCCCGACGTGAAGCCAGATCACGCCGCAGCGCGGCGATCCTGTCTTCAACATTGCTGGAGCGCCCAGTCGAGCCGGTCTCACCAGAGCGTCCGGGCGCGCTTGGCGTGCCGGACGTGCCAGGACGCTCAGTCCGCCTGAGGGAAGCCGGGCGTGGCACGGGCGCGCCGTCACCACTGGGACGAACCGAGGACCGAGACGATGCCGGCCCCTCGTGAAAGAACCGTGAACTCGGCGCTGGCGTCGCACCCGAAGCGGCCGCCGCCTGGCGAGCCGCCGAATGAGCCGCCAGATCACGGCGCAAGTCGGCGATCCGGCTCTGCGGATCGCTGGACCGGGACGCGGCGGCGGGCGGTGCTGGCGCGGCCATCGGCTCGCGAGCGCCTGGTCGCGGCGGCCTC
>JAITVA010000043.1 GCA_031286045.1 Propionibacteriaceae bacterium
ATGGACCACCAACGACAACCAACACGGCACCTTCACAGTCACCACCCAATCAACCGACAACCCAACCATCCACATCGGCGAAATCCACTCCATCAACCTCCCCAACCCACAACAATAAATGGGTGCACCGATAGGTGCTTCGGGTCAGGGTGTTGGCGCAGAGATCGTCCCCTTGTCAACAGAGTCCGACTCGCGCCAGGCTATGATATATGGTCAGTTCGTGCACCGTCAGGAGGAATCAGTGTCCATCACACCAGTGTCACGCGACGACACCCCAGGAACCAGCCTCGCACCCATGCTCACCAATGAGCAACGCGCCGAGCAGTTGCGAGTCATGCGTTGGCTACGCTCCGAGGTGCCGCGGTTTCAGATGGAGTACGACTTCGCGATCAAGGAAGTGCTCACCAAGGTGACCATCCTGCAAGAAGAGTTCATGCACCTGCACCAGTACAACCCGATCGAGCACATCACGTCGCGCGTCAAAGAACCCGATTCCTTGCTGGAGAAGATCGTGCGTAAGCAGGTGCGCGGGGACTTCGCCGAGATTCGCCGCAAGATCACCGACATCGCTGGAGTGAGGATCACCTGCGCCTTCATTCCAGACTCGTACACCGTTTTGGACGCCCTGGTCAAGCAGGACGACGTGGTGACGCTGAAGATCAAGGACTACATCAAGCACCCCAAGCCGAATGGCTATCGTAGTCTGCACGCCATCATCCAGATTCCTATCTTCATGTCCACCGGCAAGGTTGATGTGCCTGTGGAAGTACAGATCCGGACTGTCGCGATGGATTTCTGGGCCAGTTTGGAACACAAGATCTTCTACAAGTACGACGGGAACGTGCCCGATCACGTGGCCGGCGATCTGGCGAGAGCGGCGGCGATGGCCTGGGAGTTGGACGTCAAGATGGATGCGCTCCACACCGAGGTCCGTGGCGGCGACGAAGAGGACCTGCTCACTGACACAACCAACCAGGACCTCTTGCGACGAGCCTGGGACTTGTTCCGCCCCACCTTCGACACGCTCCCCACTGACGACTAGGGAACCGATGATTAACCATGCACTGTCATCTGGACGCCAGGACGGGCGATCTTCGACCCCCATATCTAGCGATGGACGTCCAGTCCATGGACGAGATATGGAGATCGAATCTCACCCGCCCCAACGCCCACCTGACAGCACAGCGTCAACCATCACTTCCCTAGGGAATCGATCTGCTCGTCACTCGACCCGAAAGGATCCCCATGACCACACCTGGACGCCACATCCTGGCCGTCTGCACCGGGAACATCTGCCGCTCCCCCAGCATCGAGCGACTGCTCGACCTGCGACTGGCCGGATCTCATCAGGCCCGCTCTGAGTTCACCGTGGCCAGCGCTGGGACCGGCGCCGTCACCGGAGCACCAATCGAGTCGACCATGGCCGACCTTCTGACCAGGGCAGGGGTCGACACCGCAGATTTCAGGGCCCAGCCAGTCACTATGGACCTGGTCGACCAGGCCGACCTGATCCTCACCGCCACCGCCGCCCACCGCGCCACCATCGTCCGCCTGGCCCCGAAGGCCCTGGCACGCACCTTCACGCTCGTGGAGTTCGCCCTCAGCCTGACCCACATCAGCCCGACCGATGTGGTCCGCCTACCCCTAGACGAGCGACTGCCCCACCTTCTCGCCAACGCTCGCCAATGCCGCCCAGCGCTGAGGTCTTCTGGTCAAGCGATTGACATCACCGACCCCTATCGACAGCCATTTGAGACCTACCAGGCAGCCTTCGTCGCCATTCAGCAGGCGGTCGACCCCATCGCCCAAGCGCTCATCGACACAGTCACGCCACTCTGACCCACCCGGTTCGGGACAGCTTCTCACTCCACCCCGAGCCGCCTCCGAAGTGCCTCAGCTGGGAATGAGCGCGTGGGCCTCTTCCCAAGCGGGCTGACCAGAGGTAGCATATGTGCTGGCAGATAGCCACATGACGTGGATCCGACGGTCCACCTGAGAGAAGGGGGGTGACGGACAATGGGCATAGCTGATCAACTCAGCGGAGCACTTTCCGGTCACACAGAAGAAATCAAGGATGGCATCGACAAGGTTGGCGATTTCATCGACTCGAAAACCGGTGGCAAGTTCGCCGACAAGGTCGACCAAGTCCAAGACTTCATCAAGGACAAACTCCCAGGTGATAAAGCTCAATGATCTGAGAGGGTGAGCGAAAAGCGCAAGCCCGAGTGGGGTCGGCGGACACGCCGGCCCCACTCTTCATGTTCACCCGGTGCAATCGGTCGACTCAATGTCTGGAGCGGTCGCGTCGGCGGACACGCCGGCCCCACTCTTCATGTTCACCTGCTTTCGCGCGGTGACTCAGCCACCGTCAGCGTCGACCCAACCCTGGTCAGCACACCCCGAATCTGGGCTGTCGTCACCTCCTGACCGACTGAGGTGACTCGAGGCCGCAACTCATCCCAGCCGATCAGCCAACTCCAACCATTCCTGTTCAAGCTCATCGTGATGAGTCTTGGCGCTGCTCAGCGCGGTCATCAACTCCTCCAGCTTGTGCCAGTCAGATTGATCCGCCTGGCTCAAACGCCCCATCGCCTCCGTCACGGCACGCTCAGCCTTGCCCAGCCTGGACTCAACGGTGGCCAGACGCTTGCGCAGGAGGCGATCCTCGTTGGCATCGCTGGGACTGGGGGTCGACCCTGTCTTCGTCAAGGTTTTGAGACTGTCTTCCGCCGCCATCAAGGCGACGTATTCATCGATGCCACCGGGCAGATGGCGCAGGTGGGCGTCCATGACCGCGTACTGCTGATCGGTGACCCGCTCGATGAAGTAGCGGTCGTGCGAGACGACGATGAGACAACCCGGCCAGGTGTCGAGCAGGTCCTCCAGCGCCGTCAACGTGTCGGTGTCGATGTCATTGGTCGGCTCATCAAGGATGAGCACATTCGGTTCCTCACACAAGATCAGCAGCAATTGCAGACGGCGCTTCTGGCCACCCGAGAGATCCCCCACCGGCGTCGACAGATGGTCGGAGGTGAAACCGAGTCGCTCCAGCAACTGGGTCGGGCCGACATCGCGGCCCTCGATCTGGAAAGTGGTTTTGAGCCGACCGACCACGTCGCGTACCAATTCATCACCGGTCTCATCCAAGGTCGAGTAGGTCTGGTCGAGCACTGCCAGTCGAACCGTTTGACCTCGACGCACCCGACCTGACACGGGCAGTAGCCCACCGTCGATCAGGCCGAGCAGGGTGGACTTGCCCGCGCCGTTCGCTCCCAGGACGCCGGTACGCTCCCCCGGCGCGATCCGCCAGGTGACATCACGCAGAACCCAGGGGCTCACCTCAGTCCGACTGAGGTCGACTCCGGTCGTGTCGCCGCCGTCTGCCACAGGATAGCGAAAACTGACATCTTCCAGGTCGATCACGCGTTTGCCCAGCCGGGCCACGGCCATCTGACTCAAGCCGATCGAGTCCCGGATCTGCGGCACGTCCTCAATCAAGGCGTTGGCTGCCTCGACGTGGAAACGGGGTTTGGAGGTGCGGGCGGGAGCGCCGCGTCGCAACCAAGCCAACTCTTTTCGCATCAGGTTGCGCCGCTTGGTCTCAATGGCAGCAGCCTGGCGATCCCGCTCGACCCTGGCTAGCACATAGGCGGCGTAACCACCGGAGAAAGGCTCGACCATGCCGTCATGGACCTCCCAAGTCCCGGTCACCACCTCATCCAGGAACCAACGGTCATGGGTGACCACCAGAAGCCCGCCTTTCGACGCCGGCCAACGGGTCTTCAGATGACCGGCCAACCAGGCGATCGCCTCCAGGTCGAGGTGGTTGGTCGGCTCGTCGAGCGCCAGAACGTCCCAGTCGCCCACCAGCAAGGCCGCCAGCGCGACCTTGCGCCGCTCCCCGCCACTCAACTCGGCGATGTCGGAGTCGAGATCGACGCGGGCCAAGAGCCCATCGACAACCCCCCGCATGGCTGGTTTCGAGGCCCACTCGTAGCGCTCTCTCTGCCCGAAGACAGCCTGCTCGACCCTGATCGAGCCGAGGCTCGCGAGTTCGTCTCCTTGGCCCAAGCGCCCCACTCGCACGCCATTGCGGCGACGCACCTGGCCTGCGGTCGGAGCCAAGGCGCCCGCCAGAATCGCCAGCAATGAGGACTTGCCATCGCCGTTGCGCCCGACGATGCCCACCCGGTCACCCTCGTCGATGCCGCAGGTGACCTCACCGAACACCTGACGGTTGGGGTACTCCAAACCGATCTTCTCGCCCGAGAGCAGATGAGCCACGCCGACTCCTTTCGCGCCTGGTCACAATGGTGCCCGATGCTGGTGACAACCCAGCCCCGGGCACCTTACCAAACCATGGACCCAGTGACGGTCACTTCTTTTGACCAGTCATTGTCGTGACATCCAACAATTGATCCAGTTGGGCCGCAGTGACGGTCTCAGGCTTGCCCTCCTCGTTGACGAAACCGAGGTTCTCGGTCGCCTGTTTGATGGTCAGGCCCTCCTTGATGGCGTACTTGGCGATCTTGGCTGCGTTCTCATAACCGATGTGCCGATTCAGCGGAGTCACGATCGAGGGCGACGACTGCGCGTAGGCCAGCATTTTGGCGGGATTGGCCGTGATCCCCGCCACGCAACGCCTGGCCAACTGGGTGGAGGCGGCGGCCAACAAGCGGATGGACTCCAACAGGTTGCGGGCCATCAGTGGCATCATGACGTTCAGCTCGAAGTTGCCCTGGCTTCCACCAAAAGTGACCGCTGCGTCATTGCCGATGACTTGGCCACAGACTTGCAACGTCGCCTCGGGCAGAACCGGATTGACCTTACCGGGCATGATTGAGGAGCCGGGCTGCAGATCGGGCAGGTGAATCTCACCCAGGCCGGTGGTCGGCCCAGAACTCATCCAGCGCAGGTCGTTGCAGATCTTGACCAGACCGACCGCGACCGTCTTGACCGCGCCTGAGGCCTCGACCAGCGAGTCGCGCGTGCCTTGAGCCTCGAAGTGGTTGCGTGCCTCGGTGAAGGATTGGCCAGTCAAACGGCCCAGATGCGTGATAGCTCCGGCGGCGAATCCCGGCGGGGTGTTGATGCCCGTGCCGACTGCCGTGCCCCCCAAGGGCAGTTCTCGCACCCTCGGCAGCACCGCGTCCAAGCGCTCGCCTGCGTACGACACGGTGGCGGCGTAGCCCGAGAACTCCTGGCCCAGTGTCACCGGCGTGGCGTCCATCAAATGGGTGCGCCCCGATTTCACCAGATCAGCGAACTCAGCAGCCTTGGCCGCCAAGGTGCTGCCCAGCTCGGCCAGGGCCGGTTTGAGGTCCTCCTCGATGGCCAGGGTCACAGCGACATGGATGGCAGTTGGGAACGTGTCATTGCTGGATTGGCTGGCGTTGACGTCGTCGTTGGGATGGACTGTCACGCCGGTGGCAGCGACCAGTGAGGCGATGACCTCGTTGGCGTTCATGTTCGAGCTCGTGCCCGAACCAGTCTGAAAGACATCGATCGGGAACTGGTCAAGATGGTGACCCTGAGCGATCTCAGACGCCGCCAACTTGATCGCCTCGGCCTTCTGCGGAGCCAGCACTCCCAGGTCCTCGTTGGCTTGGGCGGCGGCCTGCTTGACAAGCCCCAGAGCCCGAATCAGGCGAGGTTCGAGGGTCGTGCCTGAGATAGGGAAATTCTCAACGGCTCGCTGGGTTTGTGCCCGCCACAAGGCCTCGGCGGGAACTTTGACATCACCCATTGAGTCATGCTCAATACGAAAATCAGTCATATGTCCAGCCTAGTCGCCTCTTCGCTGACTGCACTCGATCGGGCGTAACAGGGCTGAAACACTGACGCAACTTTGAGGCAACCCTCGGCTGGAATGCTTGCGTTGGCCATCATCACAGGCGGTCCGCCACCCCACCATCATCTGGAGGAACCATGTTCAACACTGCCGAGGAACTCTTGGCTTATGCACGGGACAACAAGGTCGAGAACTTCGACGTGCGCTTCTGCGACCTGCCAGGCGTGATGCAGCATCTGACCATTCCAGCCCAGTCTTTCGACGCGAAGGTCTTCGAGAACGGCATCGCCTTCGACGGTTCCTCGATCCGCGGTTTCGCCCAGATCCATGAGTCCGACATGGCCCTGATGCCCGATCCGACGACTGCCTTCATCGACCCCTTCCGGACCTCGAAGACCATGGTGATCAACTTCTTCGTCCAGGATCCCCTCACCGGTGAGCCCTACAGCCGTGACCCGCGCAACATCGCCCGCAAGGCCGAGACCTACCTGGCCTCGACTGGCATCGGCGACACCGCCTATTTCGCGCCTGAGGCCGAGTTTTATATCTTCGACTCGGTCCGCTTCGAGACCAAACAGTCAGCCGGATACTATTTCATCGACTCGGAGGAGGGCGCCTGGAACACCGGCGCGCCAACCGAACGCGACGGCGGACCGAACCGGGGATACAAGATCAAGTACAAGGGGGGGTACTTCCCGGTGGCGCCAGTCGACCATTTCGCCGACCTGCGTGACCAGATGGTGGCGAATCTGATCCAAGCCGGTCTCATAGTCGAGCGTGGACACCATGAGGTCGGCACCGCCGGCCAATGTGAGATTAATTACCGTTTCAACACCATGCTGGCCGCAGCCGACGACACCATGAAGTTCAAGTACATCATCCGTAACACCGCTTGGGCTGCAGGCAAGACGGCCACTTTCATGCCAAAGCCGATCTTCGGCGACAACGGCTCTGGCATGCACGTCCACCAGTCGATCTGGGAGGACGGGGCGCCCTTGTTCGCCGATGAGACTGGCTACGCCGGGCTGTCAGACATGGCGCGGTACTACATCGGCGGCCTCCTGCACCACGCGCCGTCACTGCTCGCCTTCACCAACCCCACGACGAACTCCTACCACCGCCTCGTCCCCGGATTCGAAGCGCCGGTCAACCTCGTGTACTCCTCCGGCAACCGCTCGGCCTGCATCCGCATCCCCGTCACTGGGTCCGATCCGAAGGCCAAACGTATCGAGTTCCGCTGCCCTGATCCGAGCGCCAACCCCTACCTCGCCTTCGCCGCCTGCCTGCTGGCCGGACTCGACGGCATCCAGAACCGCATCGAACCAGCCGCCCCGATCGACAAGGATCTGTACGAGCTGCCGCCCGAGGAGCATGCCCAGGTCGCCCAGGTGCCGGCTTCACTGGACGAAGTCCTGGAAGCCTTGGAGGCCGACCACGACTACCTCACCGTCGGCGACGTCTTCACCCCCGACCTGATCGACACCTGGATCTCAATGAAGCGCGAGGACATCGACTCCATCCGAGCCCGACCCCACCCCCACGAGTTCGAGTTGTACTACGATCTGTGATGGCTCGCCGGGCGAGATGACCTGAGCGTTGACCACGACGTCATGGCGCTCGGGCGGCCTGACTTTCCTCGCTGACCAGGGCATTGCTTTCCCCTGTGGTAGTGTCACTGATCAATGATGAGAGGAGCGGGTCGCCGTGGCTGTTGCGTGGTCGCCAGGCATCGGGGTCGCTCAGGGCGGTCTGCATAGCGTGGTTCGCGCGATCGTGCTTGACGCCTTGGGCAAACGAAGCGGAGACACCCTGACAAAGAACAGCGACTTCCGTGAGGCTTTGGGAGTTGGGATCGGGACGGTTCAGCGAGCGCTCGACCTCCTGGCTGATCGCGGCGCGTTGCGGACCGTGTCACGCGGCCACTTGGGCCGCCGGATCGAGTCTGTGGACCTTGGCCAATGCTGGCAGGCCGCTGGATTGCCACCGATACGAGTCTCACTCTCACCGCCCGGCTCTGTCGAAGTCGACTCGCTCGAAGCCTGGTTGAGTGACGAGCTGGTGAGGTTGGGTGTGCCTCACACCATGCGGCATGTTCGCGGCGGAAACCAACGTCTGGAGCAACTCCGGTCCGGGGTTTTCGACCTGACGGTCGTGTCCGCAGGCACCTTCTCAGCCCTCGTGGACACATGGGCGTCACCGGACGTGGTGATGAGTCGACTCTTGGGCCCAGGCACCTACTACTCTCCTGAGCGCCTAGTGGTCCTCACAACGGACGCCTCCCGTGAACTCGAGGGAATGCAGCGTATCGCGATCGATCGGGAGTCCTTCGACCACGAGGCACTGACCTTGGCCCAGTTCCCGCCGTCACCACACCGCGAGTACATCGACGTGCCCTTCCCCGAGGTGCCCAGCTTCGTTCTCGCAGGGTTGGCGGACGCTGGCATCTGGCATGTCATCAGTTCGGCGGTGCCCTTGAGCTTGACCCAGCTCAAGACCCATCAGATGGTCGGGGCATGGGCCATCGCCACTCGTGATCGGCTGTCCTATGCGACTGTCACGGTTCCTGCGGGTCGCCCCGAGCTGCGTTCTGTGCTCGATGCGGTCCGGCTAGAGAGTCTGACCGTGGCCCGCGACGCGACCATCGCCGCCGACCAGGCAGTGACTGCGCGGCTCAACCGAGAACTGGCGGCCCGTCGGGCTCACGTGTGAGGTCAGGGGCGGACGCTTGAGGGAGACGCGACCGATCATGGCCCCTGGGCACACCACCGCTGAGCACGACCAGGGGCCTCTAGGCAGAGGCTGGTTTCGGGCGGTGTCGCTCGACGAGTTCCCGGTAGCTGCGGATCTGCTGTTCCCGTTCACCGGCGGACCAGCCGAGCAAATCGCCCAACTCGCCGGCGATGGCTTCCTCACCCGAGGTGCCACCGGTCGAATCCCAGAAGAAGAGCGATGTCCGTCGAACCATGAGATCGGCCAGGGTCATACACATCTCTTCCGCGACGCAGTAGCGCACCTCAGCGCGTGTCAGCAGCCTAGGGCCGATGATCTGTGCGGCATCTGCGGACTCCTGCCACTTCATGAGCACTTTCCCGGCATTGGCGCCATAACGCTGCAACCACTTGTCGACAATGCGGCCAGGGACGCCCGCGTCGGCGGCCCCCTGGCGAATCTGATCGAACAGATCGACGGAACCACCGGAGATAGGTGTGGTCTCGGCGATGGAGCGAGATGAGCGACCAGTGAGTCGGCGTTCGGCGGCGTCGACGAACTGCTTGGCCATGAGGCGGCTGCTGGTCAGCTTTCCTCCAGAGATGGTCAGCATCCCACTCGGACCAGTCATGATGACATGCTCTCGCGACGTGTTGCTGGTCGAGGTGCCCGCCGCGGGCGCGACGAGTGGGCGCAATCCGGCCCAGGATCCCACGATGTGGCTCTCATCGAGGTGCGCGTCCGGGATGGTGTGGTTGGCCACATTGAGCAGGTAGCGAATGTCAGCCTCGCCGGGGCAGACATGGTCGGGGTCGCCATCGTAATCAGTGTCCGTCGTTCCGATGTAGACGAGGTCGTCCTCCAGCGAAGGTGTCGGCCAGACGACACGGTTGTCATCTGGTGAGCGCAGGAAGACTGCGGTGTTGAGGGGGAAGTCGCTCTTCTTCAACACGATGTGGACGCCCTTGGTTGGACGCAGCCGCCCGGAGGCGCCACCCCCGTCCTCCATCGCCCGGACCTGCTCGGTCCATGACCCGGTGGCATTGAGCACCTGACGGGCATGGACGTCGAAGACCTGGCCACTGATCAGATCGGTGATCGTCACCCCCTGGGCTCGCCCGGAGTCGAGAAGGATGCCAGTGACAGCGGCATGGTTCAGCAGGCGCGCTCCAGCCTCGGCGGCGCCCTTGGCCGTGTCGACGGTGAGTCGAGCGTCGTCAGTCAGGACGTCGAAGTACTGTCCGGCTCCGAGCAAGCCAGTCGATCGCAGGTGTGGCTCGCGCTCAAGCACGTCACCGGCCTTCAGCATCTTGTGGCGGCGCTTGCGCCATTCACCTGACGCGACGTCGTAGAAGGTGAGTCCAAGGTTGAGCAGGAAGCGGCTCTCCGGGTAGCCCTTGTAGAGCAGGTAGAGGAAGGGTCGAACCTCGGTCAGGTGCGGGGCCATGAGGAGTTGGCGTTCCCGCTCACGTAATGACTCGGCCACCAGCTTGAACTGGTAGGTCTCAAGGTAGCGCAAACCACCGTGGATCAGCTTGGATGATCGGCTGGATGTGCCTGCGGCGAAATCATCTTTTTCGACCAGCAGGACCGTCAAGCCTCGTAGCGCGGCGTCTCTGGCGGTCGCCGCACCGGTGATTCCGCCGCCGATGACAACCAGGTCGAATTCCTGGCCGACCAACTCGTCAGCTTGTGGGCGACCCATGGGATCAGTCTTGTCCACCTTCTCAACCCTTCCTCTTCACTCAGCGCCTAGTCCGCCGCCCCGGGCCCAGCCGCGCGCCCGCTCGACTGCCCGTTTCCAGGTGCGATACTGGTCGTCGCGAACCTGCGGATCGATCTGCGGCTGGAATCTCGCTTCGATCTCTTGCGTGGACAAAGCCTCGGCGGGCGTCGCCCAGACTCCAACCGCCAATCCCGCCAGCAGGGCAGCGCCGAGACTGGTGGCCTCAGTGTTGCGAGGACGCTCGACCAAGGCGTCAAGGTGGTCGGCCTGAAGCTGCATGAGCAAATTGTTCTTGGAAGCTCCCCCATCGACGGCGATGCGGGTGATGGAGTGACCGGACACCGCGCTCATGGCGTCGACGAAGTCCCGTACAGAGAAAACGATGCCCTCAAGGGTGGCTCTGGCCAGGTGGCCGCGCGTCGTGCCTGGGCTGATGCCGAGGATCGTTCCGCGGGCGTACGAATCCCAGTAGGGCGCCGACAAGCCCGTCAAGGCGGGCACGACATAGACTCCGCCATTATGGGGCACACTACGGGCGAGGTCCTCAGACTGCGCCGACGTGGTGATGATCTTCATCCCGTCTCGAAGCCACTGCACAGCAGCACCGGTCGAGCCAGCGTAGCCTTCGAGGGCATAGATCGTCTCACCGCGTCGACGCCAAGCGATCTGGGAGGTCAGGCCGGATGCCGGGTCGATCACCGGAGTTGTGCCGATGGTCATGTCGAGGAAGGTGCCTGTGCCATGCGTGCACTTGACCGCTCCGGGCTCGACACAGCCTTGGGCGAACAAAGCTGAATGCTGGTCGGCGATGGCCGAGCCGATCGGAACAGCGGCGCCGAAAACAGCCACGTCAGTGACTCCAAGCTCCCCGGAGTCGTCGCAAACCTCGGGAAAGATGCCAAGCGGGATGCCGAGGGACTCTAGCCATGGCGAGTACCACTGGCTGGTCAGCAAGTCGTAGGACCCTGTGACCGAGGCGTTGGAGGCGCTGATCACGTGGGTACGACCGGCGGTCAGTTTGTGGATCAACCAGGAATCGATGGTGCCGAAGCGAAGATGGCCAGCCTCGGCCAACTCCCGCACCCCGGCGACGTTGGCGATGACCCACTCGATGCTCAGCGAGGAGTAGACCGGCGCGATCGCCCAACCCGTCCGGGAATAAACCCTGTCACCCCAAATCCCTTCGAGTTCGACCGCACGATCCGCCGTGCGGGTGTCCTGCCACACGATCGCTCGGGTCACAGGCTGGCCGGTGCGCACATCCCACAAGATGGTGGTGGCCCGCTGGTTGGTGATGCCGATGGCCGTGATGTCGCCGGGGTGGAGTGCAGCGGTGGCCAGAGCCTGCTTGATCATCGCTTCGGCGGCGCCCCAGATCTCGTCAGCGTCCTGCTCGACCCGGTCCGGCAAGGGGTGATACTGGGGAAACTCGGTGTAAGCCTGGGCGAGGATCTGAGCGGTCTCGTCGTAGATGAGTGCGCGGATACCGGTTGTGCCGGCGTCGATCACAAGAATTCGAGCAGAGGACTTCATTGTTACTCCTAGGGTTGCTTGGGGGTCAGGGCGTCACGGCCGCTGGACGTGGGATCGGGAGACCTTCATTTTCTAGAGCCCCAGTTTTCCGGGGTTCAGGATACCTGCGGGATCAAGCGCCGCTTTGACCTTCTCCAACACGAGATGGGCGGATCCCAGCGAGCGACGGGAGTAAGGTGAGCGCGCCAGACCGCCGCCATGGTGATGCGACAGCTCCGCTCCATTGTCCAGACAGACCTGCATGGTCGTGCTCCAGATTGTGCGCAGCCGCTCCAGCGCCTCACGATTCGATGGGGCTTTCCCGAGCAGGATCATGTACATCGACGTGCCCTGGGTGTACACGTGGGAGAAGTGTGACAAGACTTCATCCGCCAGGGGTGCGAGAACCTGCTTCAGCTCATGGTAAAGCTGCTGGATGCCATCCCAATTGTGGGCCACCTCGATGGTTTCAGCGTAGCCCCCTTCGCTTGCCAACAGGTTCTCGACGGTGGAGAAGTCGAATCGGCGACCCATCCAGGCCTGTACCGAGTCCGGGCCGAGATCACGACCTCCGCGCTTAGTCGCCATGTCAGTCAGCAGACTCATCTGAACGTCGGCCAGGGCCTGCGGACCGCAGGTTCCGGTGAACAACACTGGAGACGCGAACTCAGGATCGACCATCGCATGACGGGCCTCGTCAGCGTCATAGAGCCGTAGCAGCATGGGACGAAGTCCGACCAGGGCCTGTTCACGCAGGATCTCAAGACCCGCCTCGACGCTGGGCAGGGCGAAGGCGGTCAAGCACATGGGTTGGACTGGAAAGACCTTCAGAGTCACTGATGTGATGACGCCGAGTGTGCCTTCAGAACCGATGAAGAGTTGGCGTAGATCTGGACCCATGGCGGCGCGGGGCGACGCCTTCAGCTCGACCACCTCGCCGGTCGCCAGCACGACCACGTACCCGGTGACCAGGTCTTCGATACCGCCGTAGAACGAGGAGAACTGACCCGTGGCCAGGGTGGCGATCCAGCCGCCGACGGTCGAGCGGTAGAGGGATTGAGGCGAGTGACCCAAGGTGAGACCGCGCTTGGCCAGACAGTCTTCCAACTCACCGCCGTTCATGCTGGCGGTCACAGTCACCGTCATGTTCTGTTCGTTGACCTCGAATGTCGCGGGGATGGCGCTGACATCCACCACGATGCCGCCGTGCACAGGCAGTGGCTGGCCTGTGACCGATGATGCCAGCGCACGCACCGTCACCGGCACCGCGAACTGACTGGCGACCCGAAGGACGCTGGGCACCTGATCGAAGGACTCCAAGCGAACGACCGCGTCCGCCTGATAGGGGTGCTCGTCCAAAGCTGCCAGCTTCGTGGCCACCGGCCAGGTGTCGTGGCTGCTGGCGGCCCGTGTCTCCACGGACTGGTCAACTCTGACGTCTTCTGGCAGACCAAGGCGAAGAGCCTGAAGAACCTCACTGGCGAGCGGCATTACCTCTACTCCAATCAATAATCCGTCTACTGATTATTCAGTTGTGAGCATTATTTCCCGTCCACGGGTCGCGTGTCAAACAGGCACAAGCCATGCGCCCATTCCTACCTGAAACTGGTCGAAAAAGGGGTCAGAACGGCGCCCCTGACACCCACCAAACATCCTTTGACTGCGGGCAAGGGCGGGCCCACTGGCGAAGGCCAGGACTCACATGCCCCAAAACAAACGATCAGTGACGGCCTTGGCTCGCCTGGCCAGCCGGTGCCAATCCTCGGACACGTGAGACCCCTTGTTGCGCCCATACCCCAAGACCTCGGCCAGACCAGCCAAGTCGAAGGCGTTGGCCGGGATCACATTGGAGGGTTTGTTTCTCAGCAAGACGATGCCGTTGCGGACGCGACTGGCGAAGAGGAAGGCTTCACGCAAGGCCACCGCGTCCTCGTCGGTGACGAGATCAAGGTCGACGAGGCGCGCCAAGGCCTCCAGGGTGCCTGTGACGCGAAGCTCGGGCGACTCGTGGGCGTGCTGGAGTTGAAGGCACTGGACGCTCCATTCCACATCCGACAGCCCACCCGGACCCAGTTTGACGTTGTCACGCGGGTCGACACCGCGCCCCACCCGTTCGGTCTCCATCCGGGCCTTGATCCGACGGATTTCCGTGAGCTGAGCCTGAGTCAGGCCGCCGACCGGGTACCGCAGGGGCGCGACCGCGCTTAGGAGAGCTTGAGACAAAGACGCGTCGCCACAGCCGTGTCGTGCCCGGATCAGGGCTTGGGCCTCCCAGGGGGCCGCCCAGGTGGCGTAGTAGGCCATGGTCGAGGCCAGGGTGCGCACAGGTGGGCCGTCCTTGCCTTCAGGGCGCAGTCCCAGATCGATCTCCAAACCGGGATCGGGGCCAGGCACCTTGAGCGTGGCTCGCATAGTGGCGAGAATCTGAGTCGCTTTCCGTACACTGTACGGATCCTCGGAGTCTCCGACCACCACCATTAGGTCAGCGTCCGAGCCGTAGGACACCTCACACCCACCCCAACGACCCAAGGCGATCACGGCCATGGGCGGCGGGTCGTCGACAGTGCGGCGAGCGGTTTCGAGGGCGGCGGCGACAGTGGCGCTGGTGACGTCGGCCAAACGCGACCCGACCTCGGTGACCCCACAATCCCCCAAGATCTCGGCCATGGCGATCCGCAGCAACTCGCGGCGACGAGTGGCGCGAATGACATGCCCAGTCGCTGGATCCTCGCCCATTCGGGCGACCACCCCTTCCAACTCAGCCGCAAGATCCGAGGCCGTCGGACTGAGCGACTCGCCCTGACCGATCAATATCTCGACGTTGGCCGGCGAGCGTTGCAGCAGGCCCGCCGCGTAACGCGAGGTCGACAACACCTTGGCTAGATTCTGCGCCATTCGACCCTCGTCACGCAGGGCCCGCAAGAAGAAGGGCGTCGACCCCAAAGACTCAGCCATCTGACGGAAGGCCAACAGACCCGCGTCGGGGCTGGGACCGGCCGCCATCCAGCCGAGCAGAGCCGGGAGCAGCTGGCGAAGGATCTCGGCTCGACGACTCATACCCGCCGTCAAGGCGCCGATGTGACGCAAAGCCGCCACCGGATCGGCATAGCCCAGCGCCTTGAGACGAGCGGCAGCAGCCTCAGGCGTCAGCCGAACCTCGTCGGTGTGCAGGCGCGCGACCGCCTCTAGCAAGGGTGAGAAGTAGAGTCGCTGGTGCAGCCTCAACACCGTCTTCGCCGATGTCCGCCAAGCTGACTCGACGTCACCGCCATGCCCGATGCCGACCGCGCGAGCCAAGCGCCGCAGACCACGCTCGTCGTCGGGCATCAGATGGGTGCGCTTGAGGTGGAAGAGTTGAAGACGATGCTCCAGCAGGCGCTGGAAGCGGTAGGCCTGATCAAGTTCGGCGCCGTCCGCCCGTCCGACGTAGCCATGCGCCACCAGTTCAGCCAAGGCCGGCAAGGTGGCCGACGTCCGTAGCCGCTCATCCGAACGACCATGGACGAGTTGGAGCATCTGAACCGAAAACTCGGTGTCGCGCAAGCCACCGGCGCTGAGCTTGATCTCACGAGTGGTCCGATTGGCAGGCAGGAGCGCGACCACCCGCGCCCGCATGGCCTGGGCGTCGGCCACGAATCCCTCCTTCTCGGCGGCGCTCCACACCAAAGGGGACACCAAGTCGACGAAGTCCTGAGCCAAGGCCATGTCCCCCGCCATGGCGCGCGCCTTCAACATGGCCTGGAACTCCCAGCTGTCGGCCCAGGTCGTGTAATAGGCGCGCATGCCAGCCAGGGTGCGCACCAGAGGCCCGGCGGTTCCCTCGGGACGAAGATTGGCGTCGACTTCCCAGATCGATCCCGCCTGGGTATAGGCCGAGCAGATGGTGGTGATCTTGGCCGCCAGTTGACTGGCGATCCTGACCGTCTCGGTAGCACTGGTCAGCGGTTCTCCGTCGACCACCACCGGCTCGGCGACGAAGAGCAGGTCGACATCGGAGAGGTAATTCGCCTCCTGAGCGCCGGTCTTGCCGAGCGCGACGACCCCGAGGCGAACCTTGTCGTCGCCGGGCACCATGGTCCGGGCAATATCCAGAGCAGTCGCGATGACGGCGTCGTCC
Source organism: Propionibacteriaceae bacterium (assembly GCA_031286045.1). Taxonomy (GTDB): domain Bacteria; phylum Actinomycetota; class Actinomycetes; order Propionibacteriales; family Propionibacteriaceae; genus WQYJ01. The sequence continues at coordinate 15,856 of JAITVA010000043.1, forward strand.
AGGTCTGACAACTCCCGACAGGTCGTCTCCAGATGGGCAGCGGGATCGGACGAGGTCAGGTCACGGGCGGCGATCCTCATCAGATGCCGCCGGTAGGCCCAACGCAACTCGTCGATGGCCGCCTGTGGTGCGTTACGGTCTTTGTCCCTGTTCAGTTGACCGGCAGCCCGTGCACGATCGTGAATGTCTCGCGCAATGTCTAGGGCATCCTGGACACGGTTGTGAATGTCACCCGCGATGGCCTCGGCGCTCCAGGCTTCCACTGAATTGAACGCCACCTCGCGATCCGCCGGACGCTGACGCAACCACCGCCCCAGAGGAACCGATCCTCCCAAGATGGCGAACAGCCGCATCCAGCCAGTATCAGTCGGATCAACCTCCCCCGGGTCGGCCACCTCAACCAGGTCAGTCCATGCAGCCAAGGCCTGATCTGGGTCAGTCGTGGCCGCGCACAACCCGGCCACGGCTTCACTGGACCCCGCCGCCATCCGCTCCAGCCGATCCGCCAGCGCCTGAGCAGCCGACGGATCCCAGAACCCCCACCGTCGCCACTGCGCCGCGCTCGGAATACTCATAGCCAACACGATAACCTTGTCGGATGAGGAATGTCGATCCAGGCATCGCGGCGAACGTGCGTGCCGCCGCGCGTCATCTGGCTGAGATTCGGCCCGGCAGGGCCATTGAGCTGCGTATCCCACCCTACGTCGCGGTGCAGTTGGGCGCTGAGACCGGCGGCGCCACCCATCGGCGCGGCACTCCCCCAGCCGTAGTCGAAATGGACGCCGACACCTTTCTGGCCCTGATGAGCGGCAACCTCACCTGGCCTCAAGCCATCGCCGACTTTCGAGTGGCCGCTTCAGGCGCCCACACTGATTTGACCAGCCTCTTCGAGTCCGTGCAGGAAAAGTAGCCACTCACAACACTGACAAGAACTGTCGCAACTTCCATGGAGTCACCTGACGACGGTACTCCTCGAACTCAGCACGCTTGTTCTTGACGAAGTAGTTGAAGACGGGCCGCCCGTCAAATCGCATTTTTGATATCTTATAACACCCGGGGTAGTGAATGACACCAACGACCAGAAGGTCACCAACACGCCGCGCATCTGTGGCTACATGTTTCTAGCCGCTAGTCAGCGGATGCTCACCAACGACGGGCATCGCCGTGATCATTGGGCTGACGACTCAAGTTTCTAGCCGCTAGTCAGCGGATGCTCACCAACGACTACGAATATCAAGGTGAGACCCGCGTGTCACATGGTGGTTTCTAGCCGCTAGTCAGCGGATGCTCACCAACGACAGCTGGGTGCTTGTTACCAATCGCGTTGTTTCTGATGTTTCTAGCCGCTAGTCAGCGGATGCTCACCAACGACCTGCCGTCGCCGAATACTGTTCCGCCTTCGGGTCGCAAGTTTCTAGCCGCTAGTCAGCGGATGCTCACCAACGACTACTAGCCAAGGCAGAAGACGCTACGGATCGCGGAGACACAGACAGTTTCTAGCCGCTAGTCAGCGGATGCTCACCAACGACTCTCCTTCACGGTTTCCGCCGATGACTTGTCGGGCGTTTCTAGCCGCTAGTCAGCGGATGCTCACCAACGACGATTGGAACCAACCCGGTGACGGGTGAGCCCATTACGTTTCTAGCCGCTAGTCAGCGGATGCTCACCAACGACACCAACAATCCCGCCTATGACACTCGGCATGGTTCCAGTTTCTAGCCGCTAGTCAGCGGATGCTCACCAACGACAGGCTCTTGAGTCGTTACACCGCGACGGCTACGACGTTTCTAGCCGCTAGTCAGCGGATGCTCACCAACGACAGCAAGTCGAAGATTGCTGGGAACAATATTCTCGGTTTCTAGCCGCTAGTCAGCGGATGCTCACCAACGACATGATCATTGAGACGATTGTCGGGGCACTGCCGGTTTCTAGCCGCTAGTCAGCGGATGCTCACCAACGACGAGACCAGTTGAGAATCTGGCACAACGCCAACTACGGCGTGTTTCTAGCCGCTAGTCAGCGGATGCTCACCAACGACAAAAAGATTCTCGAGCAAGGAGTTGAAGGAC
>JAITVA010000064.1 GCA_031286045.1 Propionibacteriaceae bacterium
GTCTCCAGACCTTGCAGGAGCAGCCAGGCGTTGAGTGGCGCGATGGTGGCGCCAGTGTTGCGCAATAGAACGGTGCGGGCGCGGATGATGTAGGCCGCCTTGCCCGCCGCTTCGGTCCAGACTGTGCCGTGATAAGCCGGATCGGGCGAGGCCAGTCCGGGGAAACGGGCAGCGTTGGCTGCCCAATCAAAGTTGCCGGAGTCGACGATGGCACCACCGAGAGTGGTGCCGTGGCCGCCGATGTACTTGGTGGCGGAGTGAATCGCGACGTCGGCCCCATGGTCGAAGACCTGGGCCAGCAGGGGTGTTGGCACGGTGTTGTCGACAAGGAAGGGCAGCCCCAGGCTGTGGGCGGCCGCGCTCCAGGCGTCGAGGTCGATGACGTTGCCCGCCGGGTTGCCGATCGACTCACCGAAAACCAGTTTGGTCTTGTCGTCGACCAATTCGGGGAGCTTCTCCGGGGTGGTGGGATCGATGAACCGGGCCTCGATGCCGTACTGTGCCAGGGTGTGGGCCAGGAGGGCGAAGGTGCCACCGTAGAGAGTGGACAGGGCCACAACATTGTCACCGGCGTAGGTCAGGTTGAGGACGGCGTAGGTGATGGCGGCGGCTCCTGAAGCGGTCGCCAGCGCGCCGACCCCACCCTCCAGAGCGTTGATGCGTGCCTCGAAGACATCCTCCGTCGGGTTCATGATACGGGAATAGATGTTGCCTGACTTGCGCAGGGCGAAGAGGTCGGCGGCGTCCTGAGTGTCCTCGAAAACATATGATGTGGTCTGATAGATCGGCACTGCCCGCGAGTGGGTGGCGGGGTCGGCGGTCTCCTGTCCGGCGTGGACGGCAACAGTTTCAGGGTGATATGTCATGAGCTTGTTCTTCCTTGTCGAATGATGGATCGATGGTGGTTCTGCTTGTGCTAGGACAGTGCGAGTGCCTTCACATAGCTACATTGTAGAAGCAGTTTGCAAGGCAGGAGCCAATCGGTGACGACTGGGTGAACTCCACTGCCCTCAGAGCATTCGACAACACATCACGGCAGCGCCAGCGATGGCGGTGCAGGTGATCTGTGCGTTCTGAAGCATGGGAAGGATGTTACCAGGGGTGGTGCTTGGCGCTGAAATCGGGGGCACTACTGGCGCGCCAGGTCATGGCCTCTGGGGCGGCATCCACCTGGGGTGCTGGCTTGTGGAGCGTGGGACTCGGCTACTCTGGTGCGGTGACTGACTTAGTGAATGCTGGTGGTGGGCGACTTGTTTTGGCGGGCACCCCGATCGGGGATGTCGCCTATGTCACGGAGGCCTTGCGTGCCGCCCTCGCTGGGGCCGATGTCATCGCGGCGGAGGACACTCGTCGCTTCGCTGACTTGTGCCGACGGGCTGGGATGACACATCAGGCCAAGGTGGTGTCATATTTTGAGGGCAACGAGTCTGCCCGTACTCCCGATTTGGTGGCACGGCTGGTGGATGGCGCGACCGTCGTGTTGGTGACCGACGCCGGTATGCCGTCCGTGTCCGATCCGGGGTTTCGACTGGTCAGGGCCGCAATCGATGCTGGAGTGGCGGTCTCGGCGGTACCTGGGCCGTCGGCGGTGTTGACGGCCCTGGCGGTGTCGGGCCTGGACTGCGACCGCTTCTGTTTCGAGGGGTTCTTGCCACGGAAGGCGGGCCCCCGTCGGGCAAGGCTGGCCGCGCTGGCGAGCGAGGAACGCACCATGATCTTCTTCGAGGCCCCCCACCGTCTGGCGGACTTTCTCGACGACGCCGCGAGCGGGTTCGGAGCGGACCGGTCTGCGGCGATTTGTCGTGAACTGACCAAGACCTATGAGGAGGTCATCCGTGGGCCCCTGTCTCAGTTGGCCGACTGGGCCCACGGCGAGGTACGAGGCGAGATCACCGTCGTCATCGCTGGAGCCCAACCCCCGCAGCTAGGTGTCGACGATCTGATTCCCCAAGTCAACGCCCGGATTGCCGCCGGCGAGAAGCGTTCTGCGGCGGTGGCGGCGGTGGCGGCGTCCGCCCGGGTCGATCGACGTGAGTTGTACGACGCCGTGTTGCGCGGCTGAGGCCTCCCTGCCCTCCCGACCTCGCCTAGGCTGTCCATTTCACGACCCAGGTGCAGTGGCATGGACGGCTCCCGACTTCGCCAGATGTGCTGGTCCTGTGCTATGTTTGTCGGGCGCGCGAGTGGCGGAATGGCAGACGCGCTGGCTTCAGGTGCCAGTCCCCGTTTAGGGGGTGGAGGTTCAACTCCTCTCTCGCGCACAATTTCCCCCGGTCTTCAGACCGGGGGTTTTTCTTTGTTTACAAGGGGTTTCACTCAAGGAACCGATGATTAATGCTGTGTCGTCAGATGGGTGCTGGGGTGGGTGAGATGCGATCCGCATATCTCGTACATGGACTGGACATCCATCGCTAGATATGGGGGTCGAAGGTCGCCCGTCCCGGCGTTCAGATGGCGGCACATGATTGATCATCGGTTCCCTAAAGGTTCAGATGAGATGCAAAACCACCCAGAGACATGCCGCGTCTTGAGTCAGCGCTCCACTGTTGGCCTATGATCGGGTTGTGGCGGTGAGGATCGGGTCCTGGCGGTGAGGACCGGGACGCGGTCTCGCCTGCTGTGGTCGCCCGAACGGGCCAATCGGACTGGTCGGTACATTTCTCATCCCAGACTCTGGCAATCAAGATTGGTAACAGCGTATCTGGGATGAGAAACCTCCTGTTCGAGGGTCGAAATCAGGAGGTTTGTCATCCCAGCCCTCTTTGTCAGACTGGTGGTGAGTCACTTGTTGTCTGGAAGGATTATTGTTATGTCTGTTTCGGCGGGTTGGTCGTCGGCTGAGATTCGTGAGGTCGTGTTT
>JAITVA010000076.1 GCA_031286045.1 Propionibacteriaceae bacterium
ATCCATAGGCGGCAAGTCTTCTCACACCCCCATCGTCTCACCACCCAAGGACATCCTCAACCGGACTCTACTGCGCTGTGGCACGGTCGATGAAGTCCGCCATACCCGGCACTGTGAAAGCCACCTCGCCGCGTTGCGGAACATAGATGAGCCCCTTGTTGATCAATGACTGGCGAACCGATGACAGCTCCGCCATGGTCTTAGCCAGGCTCGCAGCGACACTTGCGGTTCTCTTGTTCTTAGTCATGGCGACCATATAGGCCCGTTCTTTCTCTGACGCTCGATCCCACCTCGCCGGAAAGAAACCAGCATCAAGCTGGGCCTGCCCGACCACGATGGCGTTCTTCGCATCAGCGAGGGTGAAGGTCCTATCTGAGGCAAGGTCCCAGATCGCCTTGCCATACTCTTGAAGAAAATACGGGTAGCCATTGCTCGCCTCAACCAGGAACTCAGCGGCCTCCAACGTGTACGTCGCACCAAAACGCTCAGCTGGGAGGACCAGAGCTTCGAGTGAGGCCTGACGATCAAGAGGACCAATCACAGAATACGAGAACAGCCGTTCAGCATACGAACGAGCCGAACTGAGTTTTGTCGGAAGATTCGGTAGTCCCGTGCCAATCACATAGAACGGCAGCTCCTTTTGTTGAGCTCTGTGCTGAGCCACGATGAAGGCTGACAACAGCTCGGGCTCGATGTCTTGCATCTCATCGATGAAAATGGCGAAGGCCCGCTCATCTTCACGCGCCGACGACGCGATCTCAAGCACGAGAGTCTCCACATCGACATCCAGCAGACCAGTAGCCGCCGGTTTCGGGGCGAACGAGAGCTCTGTCGGTCCAAGTGTCAGTGAAAACGCCGACACGAGTGCCCCCAACTTCCTCATCCCAGCCTTCATCCGAGATCCCATGCTTGACCTCAGAAGAGCAGCATTGATCTCAGCGCCAAGCCGACGGCGGACGTTGGCGACCCCCTGATTTGTCGTCTGTCCTTCAGTGACGACCGTGATCCAGTGGGCTTGCTCCGCCATGCCGGCAAGTTTGTTCAAGAGCGCTGTTTTGCCGACACCGCGCAAACCCGACATGACCATGGGACGATCGACGGTACGGTGTTTGGCGCGGATCACGAGGAAGTCGAACTCCTTGATCTGAGCGTCGCGGCCTGTCAACTCTGGTGGCTGCAACCCAGCCCCAGGACGGTAAGGGTTCAATCCGGGATCCATATAGGAAAGTATAGCCTTGTATAGAGTCATGCTCTATACAGACGTCAAAACCCTATACCCAGTGCAGCGGGATGACGGCGCATCATCTAGCCACGACACCAAGGCAGTCCTTCTAGACGATTGTGTGTCGGCTGTGCATGCGTGACCTACATAACTGAGCAATCTCTGGCCATTGGCGGGCCGGTATTCATTGTGGGTCATAGCTATGTCACCTTTACGGTACGAATTGGTGACATGACTGAGGCAAAGTATGAGTCAGGGACCCAAAAGCCTCATACTTTGCTCAGCTATGCACGGGCCACCTCGGCCCTGCGGTGGGACTTGAAGATGGGGGAATCTTTGGACGAGCCACTGATGGGCCGTCCCACCCCGACCGGGAGAGTCGAAGAGGGGCCATCTTTGGACGAGCCACGCACCGGCCGCTGTGGTGGGCCACAGATGGGGAATCTTTGACGAGTGTTCGCCCGGGAGGGTCCAGTGGAGCGTACGGAAGGGTCGATAGGGCTCAGGAATCACGAAAGCGAGTCTCATCAATGGGCGCCCAGGCCTCACCCAGCCCTACGATGGGATGCGGCGAAAGGAATCTTATGGCGCACATCCACACCCAGCCCGGTCAGTATGACCTCACCGTCTCGGCCTACATCATCGCTTTGCCGACCACCGGCTCTTCAGGCGCCTCGCTGGTGTCCACCGACTCGACGGATCCACATCAGCCGACCGGTTCAGCGCGGACCGCCGGCTCCGTGAGTCAGTCCCACCCGAGCCACCCGCACGGTCAGCCCCGCTCGCACGCCCCAGCACCCCGCGTCCTCCTCCACCGCCACAAGACCCTTGGCGTGCTGATTCAGCCGGGCGGACACGTTGAGCTGGATGAGACCCCCTGGCAAACGGTCGCCCATGAGGTTCGGGAGGAGACGGGGTACGATCTCGACCAACTATCCGTGCTCCAACCGCGTGGTGGCCTGACCGAGCTGACCGGCGACATCGTCCATCCTCAACCGGTGGTCTTGCGCAGTTTTCCCTTCGGTGACCTGCCGCATCTTCACACTGACCTGGCATTCGCTTTCACAACGGTGGAGTCGCCGCGTCATGAGGTCGGCGCGTGTGAGTCCCACGAGTTCGTCTGGTTGACCCGCGAAGAACTGCGTCAGCTTCCCGACTATGAGACCTACCCGGATGTCAAACAGGTCATCGACCACATCTTCGGCCACGTCATGACGACCTGGGAACAGGCGCCCGCCACCAACTACCGTCTCGACCCACCCGCTACACGCCAACTCGGGTTTGACAGGGCCTGAGGAAAACCGCTTCCGTCATCGGCCACCCCTCGACTCACCGATCGAGCGAATCGCCTGACCGACGGCCATACCATCCGACAACCACCGGGCCGCCACGACGCCCCTCACCCGCGACGACACCGCGACCTCAACCTCGACGCCAGGCCAAACGAACCGATGACCAATCACACCGCGTCGGCCGCGACCGACCCGTGTTTCAGCAACTCTTCATGTTCTAACTCGGTGTAGGCGATCTTGCCCACACGCGTGACGGGAAGCTTGGTGCGGAACTCGATCTGACGGGGCACAGCCCACTTGATGAGGTGTTTCTTACAGTGGGCGACCAACTCGGCGCGCACCTTGTCGTCACCGGTCGAACCATCGGCCAGCAACACAAAGGCCTTGAGTGACGACATTTGGTACTCATCCGGCAGGCCGATCACGCAGGCGCGGCTGACAAGGGGATGGGCCTCCAAGACCTGCTCGACCTGCATGGGGTAGACCGACACGCCCGACACCTTGATGATGCGTTTGATACGACCCATGAAATAGAGGTAGCCGTCTTCGTCCATCCGGCCGATGTCACCGGTGTGGAGCCAGGTGCGGCCGTCGCTGTGCTGACGCAGGGTGTGGGCGGTCGCCTCAGGATCGTGCAAATACCCTTTCATAAGGGTTGGTCCGGTGACACAGATCTCACCTTCGACCCCATACTCGACTTCCTCATTTGTGGTGGCTTCGATGACCTTCACATCGATGCCTGGAATCGGGATCCCCATCGAGTCGTCCCGATAGTGCCGCCTCGGCGAGACGACGCAGGCGGTGACGCACTCGGTCAGGCCGTAGCCCTCGATCAACTCAGTGGCGCCGCCTTGGGCGCGTAGCACAGCGTCAAAACGAGCCTTCAAATCAGCCGACAGCATGTCGCCACCCGAGTAGGCGCCCTTGAGCTTGTCAAACTGCACTTTAGCGAACTTGGGGCTGGCCATGAGCGCCTGGTAGAGGGTCGGGACGCCGGCGATGATGGACGGTTTGTACTTGATGAGGTTGCTGATATAGATGTCGGTCGAAAACTCAGGCACGAGAATGAAATAGGCGCCGACGCAGATCGGTGTGTGGATGCACAATCCCAGTCCGAAGCCGTGGAAGGCGGGCAGAATGGCGAGCACCGAATCACCCGGCCCGACCTGAGCGATGTCGGTCATGGCGATCGCCAGGGCGTTGAAATTGGCAGAAGTCAGCTCGATACCCTTGGGCAAATCCGTGGTGCCACCGCTGAACAGGATGGCGGCCACCTCATCCGGATCGATCGCGCGGGAGTAAGCTCCACGATCACCGTCGGCCTTGGCCAGGAAGTCCTTCCAACCAGCTACGGCGGGGTCATCGCCCGGCACCGACGGCATTTTGCGGCCCTTGGTGATAGCGAAACCCACCTTCTTCGCACGGCTCAGATAGTCGGAGAATCGAGCGATGACGACCTTCTCCAGCCCAGTCTCCGCCAGCAGCTCACGAAATACTGGATAAAACATGTCCATTGTCACGGCCCAGCGGGCCCCAGTCGTGTTGACGTAGTGCTTGAGTTCCGGCGGGCTCGACAATGGATGAGTCATGACCGCGCGAGCGCCGATCTTGTTCAGGGCATAGAAGCAGATGACGACACCGGGCACGTTCGGCATCGACAACACCACAGAGTCACCGGTGCGGACCCCCCAAGCGGTGAAGGCGGCGGCGACCTTGTCGACCTCGGCCACCAGATCGGCGAAAACCATACGTCGGCCCATGTAGAAGAAGGCCGAGTCACCACCGAGTCTGCCAGCGGTCGCGACCAGCATCTCGTACAAAGTTTGGTCGGGTACCACAACATCTTCGGCCAACCCAATTTCTTGGTAGAGCCGAAGCCAAGGCTTCTCGGTTGTCATCAGACTCCTATCGCGTCATAACGGTGGATGCGCCAAAGCGAGCGCGGTTTCCCGCTCGACATACCCAGCACCCACGCGTGACAGCAACGTACCAGGGGAAAGTCTAGCAAGACGGGAGCAGAAAGGCCCCTCGCGACGCTCACGTCAGTCCAGGTCAGGCCTCAATCAGGTCACAGGGTTGGCCGGGCCCCTGCGATCACAGCTTCTCCAGCAAAGTCGGGTCGTCCATGTAGGTGTGGAGCAGTTCGAGCGCGCGGGCGTCGTAGTAACCGTCGGCGATACGTTCGTCGAGTGTCAGGCGCAACTCAGCGGCGCGACGTACGACTGGTTGATTGTTCTCCCCCACCATGACCGTCGGCTTGACCGTGCCGATGACGACGAACAGCGAGCAGGTTCCCCACTCGAACAAGTGGTGGTAGGCCGCGCCCAGACCCACCGAACCGACGTTGGCGACGTAGGCGCTGCAGCGCAAGGGGTCGATCCCACGCAGGAACTTGGGTGTGTCAACATAGAAATCGAACCACTCCAGCAGCTTGACGGCGATGCGCAGGAGGGTGCGCGGCAGCTTGAGGAAGAGCGCGATCAGCTTGTCGTCCTCCTTGTCAGAATGCTCTGACTTGGCGGTCTTGATCTCGCCCTTCAGCTTGGACAAGACGGTGTCTCGGTCATCCTCAGGCTTGATCCGAACCAACACGTTCGTCTCTTCGGAGTCCTCCGCCATCTTCTTGCGGGCGACGAAGGAGAAGACGACGTCGCGACGCTGGTACATCCGCCGACCGATGATATAGCGGTTCAGAGTCGGCCGCGCCCGCATGATCTTGACCAGCGCCAACATGAAGGCCTGAAAGATCGTGATCTCTTTGTCAGTACCCTTGTTTTTTTCGATGTAGGCCAGCAGGTTCTCCATGTCGACCGTCAGCGGATAATACGCCACCGACTCGTTGCGTCCCTTCATCAGGTAGGGGAACAGCGCGTTCAGATTGAACGGCAACTTCACCAGCGAGGCGTCGTACCGGTCTCCCCGGGCTTTCCTCGGCTTCACAGAACTCATCCATCCTCCATCGGTCGAGACACCTACTGTGCCGGGACCATGCTAGACGAAAGCGGCGCGCCATCTTGGAGAAGCCCATGTTCTCGTCCGTGTCTCGCCGAGGCGCCTACCCCTTGACGGCCCCGCTCATCCCGGCTCCTGACAAGAAGAACTTCTGGAAGACGAGGAAGAAGACGACTGGGACGACGGTGGAGATGGCCAAGGCGGCCAAGAAGACGCCAAGATCGGTTTGCCCTTGAATTGCGGGCAGACGCACTGACAAAGGTTGGACTTTGGGGTCTTTCAGCACCAGCATAGGCCACAGGAAGTCTTTCCAAGCGGCGATGAAGGCGAAGACTGAGACGACGCCGAGAATGGGCTTGGACATGGGCAGGATCATGCGCCAGAACAGGGCGAAAGGCCCAGCCCCGTCGACCCGGGCGGCTTCGAAGACTTCTCTGGGCAGGGAGTCGAAGAAACGCGTCACCAGGACGACATTGAAGGCGGAAGCGCCGGCGGGCAGCCAGACGGACCACACCGTGTTGAGCAATGATGTCCCGATGATCGGAGGATGGAGCACGGTCAGATACAGGGGCACCAACAGGACCACGGACGGCACGAACAAGGTGCAGACGACAAGGGCGTTCAAGATCGGCGCGTACTTCGGCTTCAGGACCGACAAGACGTATCCGCCAGTGGTGGCGACCAGAAGCTGGAAGAACCAGGAACCCGCCGCCAAGATGATGGTGTTAAGGAAGTAGCGACTGATCTGGACGTGATTCCAGGCCTCGGAGAGGTTGTCCCAAGCCGCGCCGTTGGGGAAGAATGACAACGGCGAACGCAACGTGTCCTGAGTCGGGGTGATGGCCGACTTCAGCAACAGGTACATGGGCCCCAGGCAAGCCAGCATCAAGAAGAGGAAGAGCAGGACGTTGACGACACTGACACTGATCTTGACCCCTGGCTTGCGGCGTTCGAAGTCTGAGATCAGGCCGCGATTGAATGGGGTCGCCAGGTCCGACGGCTCGCGCTTTTTCGTCATGATTGACTCCACGACTTGGTCAAACGGAAGTAGATGAGAGAGAAGATGGCCAACACGATGGCCAACATGACAGACAAGGCGGTGGCCGAACCATAGTCCGAACCGAGGGACGCCCCAAAAGCATAGTTGTAGATCATCAGCAAGATAGTCAAGGTGGCTTTGTTTGGCCCGCCCCCAGTGAACAAGTACGGTTCAAGAAAGACCTGGGCGGTGGCGATGATTTGCAGGATGAAGGTGATGAACAGCACCCCACGCAGGTGAGGCAAGGTGACATGCCACAGCTTCTTCCAGATGCCGGCGCCGTCGAGCTCGGCCGCTTCATACAGGTTGGTCGGCACCGCGATCAAGGCCGCCAAGTAGATGATGACGGTCGCCCCCGCGCCAGCCCAAGTCGCCTCCAACACCAAGGACGGCATGGCCCAGAACTTGTCGTTGAGCCAGGGGTAGGGCCCCAGCCCGATGTAGCCCAACAAGGCATTGAAGACGCCTTCTGAGCGGGCGTCGTAGAAGAACTTCCACAGCAGGACCGACACCACCGGCGGGATGACGACCGGCAGATAGGCCAAGACGGTGTACACCCCCTTGAGCCGCTTCACCTCACTCATCAAGATGGCGCCGATCAGCGGCACCGGGAAGCCGATGAGCAAGGCGAGACCCAGAAAGTAGGCCGTGTTGAGGCAGGCCCTGGGAAGATCGGGGTCGGTCAGGACCCATCTGAAGTTGTCCAGGCCGACCCACTTGGCGGTCACCAGGTTGGTCTCCTGGAAGGCCATGATGATGGAGCGGACGATCGGATACCAGGAGAAGACGCCGAAGATGACGATGACCGGCAAGGCGAAGACCAGTGTTGTCAGCCCACCCTTCTTCACCCAGGTGACCGGGGTGTGGGCGCCGACGCGGGGGCCGGCCTTCACACCCTTCCCCCTCGCCGATTTCCCCCTCACCGCCTGCGCCTTGCCCGTCGCGGGGGTTGGCGGACGCAGATCGCGCCGTACTCCTGATTCCCCCAACGTCTTCCCGGTCGCCAGGGTTCGCGGCGTCACATCCGTCGATGTTGTGCTCATGTCATTCCTTCATCGGTTTCCATCCATGAGGAATCAATGGTCAGCGCCGTGTCGACGGGTCCGTCTCGACACAGTGGTCATCGCTTCCATCACTGCCGCAGTGGGGCCGGAACACTCTCCGGCCCCACTCAGCGTAGACCTACTGCTCGTCGCCTGAGGCAGCCTTGTCGATCGCCCGCTGGGCTGTCGTGTTGGCCTCATCCAACAAGGCGCTGACATCGGCGTTTTGGTCAGTCAGGACCGCCTGGACAGCCGGGTCGAGCGAGGCGTAGACGTCCTGGGTCGCCACCGGCGGCTCGTTGATGAGGGTGGCGGCGCCGATCTTGGAAGTGAAGTTGGTCATCTGGTCAAGCGGGACATTGACGTAGGGCTTGATCCACTGCTGATAGTTGGCGTAATCCTGATCAGAGAAGATCGGCAACTCGGGCACGCCGACCGGCTGATCGTTGGCCAGCGTGAGCTTGGCGTTCGCCACAGCCGCGGACTCACTGGAATAACGATCCAGGTAGAAGTAGCTGATCCACTTCACAGCCGCCTCCTTCTGAGCGTCAGAGGTCTTGGTGTTGACTGCGGCCAGAGTGCCGCCACCAAGAACGCCCGCCTTCGAACCGTCCAGCGGGATCATGGTCAGGCCATAGATCTTGGGATCCATGCCGTTGGATTGGACCAAGGAGACGTAGACGTCCTGGCCCGAGGTGTACATTCCGCACTGTCCAGCCGCGAAAGCCTGGTTGATCGAACCCCAGTCATAGGTGAAGTTGGCGCCCATGGCGTTGTCGGTCCAGCGCAGATCCTTGAGGAACTGCAAGGCGGCCTTAGTGGCATCGTTGTTGACCGTGGCGGTGGCAGTGCCGTCGGCGGCCAGCGTCTCCATCGAACCGCCACGCGCGTAGGTGTCGACCGTCAGCTGCCAGCCACCCGTGCCATTCGAGGTCATCTGGCAGAAACCGGCCTGACCGGTCTTGTCGGTGATGGCCTTGGCGGCGGTGCGCAACTCGTCCCAAGTCGTCGGCGGCTTGTCCGGATCAAGTCCGGCCTGAGTGAACAGGTCACGGTTGTAGTGCAGGCCGATGCCGTAGATGGACTTGGCCGGGATGGCATAGACATGACCGTCGGTGCCCTTGCCATACTGGAGAACAGAGGCGTTGAAAGCGCCGCCGTACGGGAACTGGCTGAGGTAGTCGTTCATGTCGGCGATCTGGTTGTTGGCGGCCAGGGTCTTGGAGTCGGTGAAGGGGATCTCGTAGACGTCTGGCAGGGTGCCACCGGCCAGATCGGCTGCGAAGGTGGTGGCCTTCCACTCGTAGTCCATGGTGACGATCTTGATACCAGGGTTCTTGGACTGGAAGTCGGCCACCTGGTCGGCCAGGCCCTGATAAGCCTCTGGCGTCGATCCCGCCTTGAGGCCGACCACGGTCAAAGTCACTTGATCACTGCCACCGGAGTCCCCGCCCGCCGGGCTTCCCGATGTCGTTGAGTTAGGGGTATTGCTGCTGCAAGCGCTGAGCAGCATGGCGAGACTGGACGCGCCTGCGAGCAGCGCCAGTCCCCTCTTCGTCGATGTGTTCATGATCACTCCTTTGCGTGATTATGTTGTTTGTTTATTTGTCTTACCAGTTCTGTTTGATCTATCTGATCTGTTGGATGGGCCTGTTCCGCTGGATCCACCCGTAGCCAGGCGGCGACATCGGGGCCGATCATGCGACCCTCGACCGGCCCGCTCGCCAGCACAAGGTCGCCTTCAGGCAGAGCGACCGGCCCGGGACCGAAATTCACCACGCAGCTGATAGCACCACGCCGAAAGGCCAGACAGGTGCTTCCAGCCTGGGACCAGGCGAATCCGGATCGGCCCAAGTCCGAATGAGTTCGTCGCAGAGCCAAGACTTCGCGATAGAAGCTCAGCATCGACCCAGGGTCGGCCGACTCGCGCTCGACGGCGTACTGCCCCCACCACTCGGGTTGAGGCAACCATGCCGGGTCAGGGTCGTCGGTGCCCGAGAAACCAAAGTTGGTGGCGGATTGCTCCGTCCAGGGCAAAGGCACCCGGCACCCGTCGCGGCCCGGATCGACGCCGCCGGAGCGGAAGTGCATCGGATCCTCGATCGCCTCGCGCGGCAACTCTTCATCCTCCGGCAAACCCAGTTCCTCACCCTGATAGATATAGACACTACCCGGCAAGGCGGCACAGAGCAGAAGGGCCGCCCGGGCCCGTCGCGTGCCCAGTTCGATGTCCGTCGGAGTACCAAAACGTTTCTTCTCGAAGGCGAAGGAACTGTCGTCGCGCCCGTATCGCGTCACCGGACGGGTGACGTCATGGTTGGACAAGACCCAGGTCGGCGGAGCGCCAATGCTGGCGTGAGCCGCCAAGGTCTCAGTGATGGAGGCGCGCAGTTGGTCGCAGTCCCAGGCCCTGGCCATGAAGTCGAAATTGAAAGCAGTGTTCATCTCGTCAGGGGCCAGGTAGGCGGCGAAGCGGGCCGGGTCCTCCAGCCAAACCTCACCGACCAGGATGCGCGGCGGGTCATAGGACTGGGCCACCGCCCGCCAGGACCGATAGACGTCATGAATGCCGTCACGATCAAGAAATGGATGCCGACCAGGTGCGACACTGCCTTCTGGTAGGTCTGGCAGGGCAGGGTCCTTGATGATCAAGGCGGCTGAGTCGACCCGCACGCCGGCCACGCCTCGGTCGAACCAGAAGCGGAGGATGCTCTCGTGTTCGGCGCGCACTTCCGGGTTGGTCCAGTTGAGGTCGGGCTGTTCGCGGGTGAACAGATGGAGGTACCACTGGCCAGGCCTGCCATCGGGATCAGTCGTGCGCGTCCAGGTGTGGCCCCGGAAGCTCGACAACCAGTTGGTCGGCATCTGGTCGCCGCCGGGCCCCTTGCCATCGGCGAACCAGAAGCGGGCCCGCTCGGGCGAGCCTGGCGCAGCAGCCAGGGCGGCTTGGAACCACCGATGCTGATCAGAGACGTGGTTGGGAACAATGTCGATGATGGTACGGATGCCGAGCTCGTTCGCTTGGGTGATGAACTTCTCAGCGTCGGCCAGGGCGCCGAAACGGGGGTCGATGCGGCGGTAGTCGGCCACGTCGTAGCCGCCGTCGGCCTGCGGGGAGAGGTACCACGGGGTGAACCAGACAGCGTCGACCCCGAGATCATGGAGGTAGGGCAGGCGAGCGGTCGCGCCCGCCAGATCACCGATCCCGTCGCCATCGCCATCCATGAAGCTGCGGGGATAGATTTGGTACACGACGCCATGTCGCCACCACTGCGGCCCTGTCGTCTGCGCCGTCATCTCAGACCCCTGAGTCATCGATCCTGTCATCGTCGCCCTTGTCTTCGCACCGTCAAATCCTTCATGGCCTGACGTAGTCCGATAAGAAAGAGTGTAATAAGTCGATGGGATTAACGCAAAAAACCTACGAGATCGTTATAGAACTGAGACATATGACAGCGAGAGTGGTGCTGGGAACTGCTCCAGCGGTGAGTCAATGCCGTTGACGTCCATCGCTAGACATGAGGGTCGAAGATCGCCCGTCCCGACGTCCGGATGACAGTGCATGGCTAATCATCGGTTCCTGAAGCAAACGCTGCGGGTAGGAGACCCACCCCAGGTCATGGGTCACGGTGGCTGTTCGTGCCACGGCCCCCCGGATCTCACTTGCCCCCGCCCGCGACGGCGCTTGGCGCCAATCACGCAACCCGTGACGCGAGCATCCGACTTTGAGGCATAAGGCCCCGTGACACCGCGCATGGCACCGTGACCAGGGCTGTCGATAGCCCCTTCAGCTCAAGGGCGCGAACGGCCAGCACCGTCACTGACGGCGCGGCTGGCGGTCGAACCACGCACCACCAACTCCGGTTCGAAGAGAAGTTCCTTGACGGACAGGATTTGGCCGTCGATCAGACTGACCAGACAGTCCACTGCGGCCCGGCCCATCGGCTCAATCGGTTGACGCACCGTCGTCAGTGGCGGTTCGACCGAATTCATCAAGGCGGAGTCGTCGTACCCGACCACACTGATGTCGCCGGGCACACGCAATCCCGCCTTCTTCACCGCCCGGATCGCGCCGAGGGCCAGCATGTCCGAAGCGCACATGATGGCCGTCACCCCAGCCTGAATCAACTGGGCAGATGAGGCCTGACCAGCCTCAATGGAGTACTGACTGTGGACAACCAGCGTCTGGTCGAACCGGCGACCGGTGAGCTTGGCCCAATCCTGCGCGCCAGCCAGTTTGAGTTCAGACGGCACATGGTCGCCCGGCCCCAACAGGATGCCGATCCGCTCATGC
>JAITVA010000276.1 GCA_031286045.1 Propionibacteriaceae bacterium
CGGGGGTTCATCTCGATCACGACCAGGCGGCCGTCGACGGGGTTGATCGCGAACTGGATGTTGCACCCGCCGGTGTCGACTCCGACCGCTCGGATGACGGCGATCCCGATGTCACGCAGATGTTGATACTCTCGGTCAGTCAGAGTCAGCGCCGGAGCGACCGTGATCGAATCGCCGGTGTGGACCCCCATCGGGTCCAGGTTCTCAATCGAGCAAACGACGACCACATTGTCTGTGCGGTCGCGCATGATTTCGAGTTCGAACTCCTTCCACCCCAGGATCGACTCTTCGACCAGGACCTCCGTCGTCGGTGACGCCTCCAGGCCGATCTGAGCCATGGCGGCCGCCTCGGTCTGGTCATGGGCGAAACCGGAACCGACACCGCCCATGGTGTACGAGGGCCGCAAAACCACCGGATAGGACAATTCTTCGGCGGCCGCCAGCACCTCGTCGACGTTGTGACAGATGACCGAGCGGGCCACCTCGGGCGCGCCGCCGGGCACGTCGGTCAGCGAGGCGACGACGCGCTTGAACTGCTCACGGTCTTCACCGCGCTCAATGGCGGCGATGGAGGCGCCGATCAGCTCGACACCGTGCTTCTCCAGCACACCAGTCTTGGCCAACTCGACGGCGATGTTGAGCGCGGTCTGACCGCCCATGGTCGCCAGCAGAGCATCGGGACGCTCACGCTCGATGACGCGCTCGACGAACTGAGGAGTTATCGGCTCAATGTAGGTGGCGTCGGCGAACTGTGGATCGGTCATGATCGTGGCCGGGTTCGAGTTGACCAGGATGACCCGGTACCCCTCCTCGCGCAGCACCCTGCAGGCCTGGGTGCCCGAATAGTCGAACTCACAAGCCTGGCCGATGACGATCGGACCGGACCCGATCACAAGAATCGACGAAATGTCAGTGCGTTTTGACATGGATCACTCCCCTGGCGTGGTCGGCGCGGTGATAGGACGCCCGCCGTGGGCAGCGTCAGCCATCATCTGTGCGAAACGGTCGAACAAATAAGCGGCGTCATGTGGGCCTGCGGCAGCCTCCGGATGGTACTGAACGGAGAACCCGACCAATCGCCCGTCGCGGCGCAGCTCCAAGCCTTCGACCACCTGGTCGTTGAGGTCGATGTGACTGACACGAGCCTGGCCGTAAGCCGTGATGACATCGTGGCCGACAGGCGCGTCGACGGCGAAGCCATGGTTGTGGGCAGTGATCTCGACAATCCCAGTGCCCAGATCCTTGACCGGCTGGTTGATGCCGCGATGGCCGTATTTCAACTTATAGGTCTCAAACCCCAAGGCGCGCCCGAACAACTGATGCCCGAAACAGATGCCGAAGTAGGGGATCTTCGCACCAAGGACCTGCTGCAGCAAGGCCACCGGACCAGCCGCAGTCCCTGGGTCGCCCGGCCCGTTCGAAAAGAACACCCCGTCAGGCTGGATCGCCGCCACCTGATCGAAGGATGCGTCAGCGGGAAACACATGAGCCTCGATGCCGCGCCCAGCCAGCAGCGCCGGAGTCATCGCCTTGATGCCAAGATCAACCACTGCCACGGTGAAGCGCTTGCCGTCGACCGCTTCGACAACATAGGGCTGTTCAGCGGAGACCTCACCGGCCAGATCGGCGCCCGTCATCTTCGGCGTGGCCCGAACCTTCGCCAACAAGGATCCTGGATCGAGATCGATCGTCGAGATGCCGACACGCATGGCGCCGTGATCGCGCAGGTGCCGGGTCAGGGCCCGGGTGTCGATCCCACTAATCCCCACGATGCCCTGAGCGGTCAAGGCGTCGTCCAAAGACCGCTTGGCCCGCCAAGAGGAGGGCCGTGGACTCGGATCGCGCACAATATAGCCAGCCACCCATATGCGACTGGACTCGTCGTCCTCATCGTTCCAACCGGTGTTGCCGATATGTGGGGCTGTCGCGATGACGACCTGCCGGTCGTAGCTCGGATCGGTCAAGGTCTCTTGGTAACCACTCATACCGGTGGAGAACACCGCTTCGCCGAAGGTCTCACCCTCGGCCCCGAATGAGTGGCCGGTGAAAGTTGTTCCATCTTCGAGCACCACGATGGCGGAGGCGGTGTGATTCATGCGGCTGAGCCTACCTTTCTTCAGTCAGCTGGTGAGCGGGGGTCCATCGGGGCATTCGCTGACGATGAGTTCTTCATTGTCGTCGCCGTCAGCCGGTCGGTCGGCCGGCGCGACCAGCGTGGCGACGTGTCCCAAAGCCCCAGTGAGGAAGGAGGCCGACGCGTCTGTCGACAACTCCTTGGCCAAGCCGACCGCCTCCGAGATCGCGATGGCGGCAGGCACATCGGCGAAGACCATCTCATAGACGGCCAGCCGAGCCAGGCAACGGTCAATGACTGGCATACGTTCAACTGTCCAGTCCTGGGCCAGACTCGGGGCCAGGTACCCGTCGATCAAGTAGTCGTGCGAGGCCACACCCTCAGCCAACTCGCGTGAATAGGTCGGAATGACGTGATCCGACATGGTGGCGTATCGGGTGATCGTGTCAGAAATAGACGCACCAGTCAGGTCAGCGGAATACAGGATGTCGAGGGCGTACTTGCGCGCCTTGCGCATCCGCGAGCGTTTGGGGCCGGGCTCAGACACGGGAGATGTAGGAGCCGTCGCGCGTGTCGACCTTCACCTTTTCGCCCGTCGTGATGAACAACGGCACCTGGATCTGGTAGCCGGTCTCGACTGTGGCGGGCTTGGTGCCGGCAGAGGAACGGTCGCCCTGGAGACCGGGCTCGGTGTAGGTGATCTCCAACTCGACCGAAGCAGGCAAGTCGATGAACAAGGGGTTGCCTTCAAACAAGGCTACTGAGCCAGTGCCGTTCTCCAGCAGGAAGTTCTTGGCGTCACCAACCACCTCGTCAGGGATGGTCATCTGGGAGTAATCCTCGGTGTCCATGAAGACATAACCATCGCCGTCATGGTAAAGGTACTGCATATCACGATGATCAACCTGGGCGTCTTCGATCTTGACGTCAGAGTTGAAGGTCCGGTCGATCACCTTGCCGGTGAGGACATGCTTCAACTTGGTGCGCACCACGGTGTTTCCCTTGCCTGGCTTGTGATGTTGGAACCAGGTGACCTGCCATAGCTGACCGTCAAGGTTGAGCACCGTCCCATTGTGGATGTCATTCGTGGAAATCATGTGAGCCCTTTCGTTTGCCAAGGATCAATCCTACCGGACAGAGCCAATGGGCTGGGGCGTCATCCATAGCACTGCCAAGGGTGTCGCTCGCACTCGCTCACGACGGTGCGAGCCTGCCGTGAGCGGAGCCATCGACTCTTGTCTGGTAATAGAGTTGTAGCATGAATGATCGTTGGTACGACTACTTCTGGACCAATCCGGGCGCGGGAACCCCACCCGGCCTGGCCTTCGGCTTGTTCACCACAGCGCACCTGGTCTTTCTGGCGGTGATGGCGATCCTGGCGACGGTGATCGTGCTGGTGTACCGGGCCGAGTCAGGCGCGCGACGTCGCGCCATGAGACTGACACTGGGCATCACTGTATTCGCCCTGGAGGCCTTGCGGGAGGCAGGGTACTTCTTCAGCGGTCACTACACGGCCGCCATCCTCCCCTTACATCTGTGCGCCATCGCCAGCCTCTGCGTCTTTGTCGACTCGATTCGACCGAACAGTTGGTGCCGAGCCTACCTCTACGCCTTGGGCGCCTGGGGACCTGTCTGCGCCATGGTGTTCGCCGACTGGTCGACCCAGCCCTGGTTCAACATCTACACCTGGCAGGGCTTCCTCATCCATGGCTGCATGTGGGCATACATCCTCGCCATCCTGGTGTCAGGCGAGTATCGACCAAGCCTGCGGGACCTGTGGAAAGCGGTCGTCATCATGGTGGCCGCCATCGGCTTGTCGCTGTTGGTCAACCACTATTGGAACACCAACTTCTGGTTCCTCAACACTGGCTCGCCCGGTTCGCCACTGGAACCGATCCAAAAGCTGGCAGGGCCCTGGTACATCCCGGTGTTGATCCTCCTGCTCGGGCTCATCTGGACTGTGTTGTACCTGCCTTGGAGCCGCCGTAAGGCTGGGCCAACCGCACCCGCTCTTCCCGCGCCGCAGCATGGGGCGCAGACACCTGACGCATCCGGCCCGCCAGGTGAGGACAACGACTCTCCATCTGATCGGCGATCGTCTCCACCTCCGACCCGGCCCGGTTCTGAGACAGCTTCGACTTGGCCTGAATCTCGCTGACGCGCAGTTCGATGCCGGTGACCGTTCGGGCCATCTTGACCAGCCAGTCGTGGTCGTAGGCTCCGATGTCATAGTCGGAGAAGCGCCGCAGCATGTCATCCCAGGATTGGATGATCCACTCCGGCTCATGGTGACAGATCACCTCGCCATAGAGATGAACCGTCTCGTAGTTCCAGGTCGGCGCCGCGCCCGGCTTCATCCACTGCGGCGAGACGTAGGCGTCATCGCCCATCAAGACGATCAAGGCCTGGCCGCTGCTTGTGGACTGGGGATTGACTAGGGCGACATGAGAGGTCATCCTGTCGCCGTCCACCATCGCCCAAGGCAGGAAGGTGGCCTCGGGGCGTCCGGTGACAGG
>JAITVA010000204.1 GCA_031286045.1 Propionibacteriaceae bacterium
CAAGTGGAACTGTGGGCAGTTCGTCGACCAGAAGGCTTTCGATCTCATCCACAACACGTTGACGAGCACGGACACCTCAGCCGGTAAAGAATACTCGGCCTATCTCGCTGAGCAGTTGCCGGTGCTGTGGTTGCCGATGCCCGCTTATCAGATCAGTGTCGTCGCGGACGGCTTGGACGTAGGCACCCAGGATCCGGGCACCTCCTTCATGCCGCAACGTTGGAGTTGGAGCTAGGGTCCGCGTGACTGTGCCCTGCCGTCCAAGGCTGTGACGGCAGGGCACAGTCCTCGCCGACGTCTCGCTCATTGGGGCGAGAGTGTGACAAACGTGTCCGGTATGCCGATGTGTCGGACACCGACGAAGAGGAGACGGCAATGGTGGATCACGACCTGGCGTCAGCGATGGGCGCGGGGCCAGCAGAGTCCCGCCAAGGGGACAGGCGTCCGTTCAGGACCACATTTTGGTGGTTTCTCATCAAGCGGTTGCTGCAGTCCTTTCTCGTGATTCTGCTGGTGACACTCATCGTCTTCACTTTGATGCATGTGGCCATGCCTCAGGGGCCTGGAGCGGGTGTGCTGGGATTGCAGGCCAATGCTGAGCAGGTGGACAAGTTCAACCGTGAGCATGGTTTCGATTTGCCGATCTGGCATCAATACATCAACTATCTTGTTCAGTTGAGCCACGGCGACTTCGGCGCCTCCTTCAAACTGAACATGACCGTGGGAGCCGCGATCAGCTCGCGTTTGCCCAAGACTATTCTCCTGGCGGGCATCTGCATCATCATCGCCTTGGCCGTCGCCCTTCCGGTCGGTGTGTTCCAGGCCACCAGACGGGGCAAGATGGCCGATTACATCTTGACCGGCATCAATTTCGTCATCTACTCGACCCCGTCCTTCTTTCTAGGCTTGCTCCTCATCATGGTCTTCGCGCAGAGGCTGCACTGGTTGCCCGCGACCGCTCCGTCGGGGGTGCCATCGGTGATGGCTTTGTTGGTCAATCCGAAGGTCTTGGTCTTGCCCGTCATCACCGGGTCGCTCGGCACCATCGCCACCTTCTCGAGGTACATGCGCTCAGCCACCGTTGACAACCTCTCAGAGGACTACGTGCGTACCGCTCGTGCCAAGGGCACATCGCGAGCCCGGGTCGTGGTGCGCCATGTCGTGCGCAACTCCTTGACGCCGGTCATCGCCATGCTGGGCTATTACCTGCCCGTGCTCTTAGGTGGCATGTTGGTTGTGGAGCAGCTGTTCAACTACCCCGGCATGGGCCTGCTCTTCTGGCAGGCGGCCCAGCAGGCTGATTATCCGGTGCTGTTGGGATGCATTCTCATCATTGCCATCGCCACGGTGGTCGGCTCCTTGTTGGCCGACATCATCCAGGCTCTGCTCGATCCGCGCACGAGAGGACAGCTACAGTGACATCTCCACATGTGAACGACACCGCTTCGACGAGCGAGCGACCACAATCCGTCAGAGACTCTGTGACGGCGGCCGTCACGGAGGGTGAGGCGGGGTTCGAGATCGCTCCGCGTTTGTCCTCCCTGTCACCGACAGTGCGGGCCTGGCGGCGTTTCCGCAGCAACAAGCTTGCGGTTGTCGGCACGACGATCATTATCTTGCTGGTGCTCTTCTGCTTTGTGGGCCCGTTGATCTGGCAGACCGATCAGGTCACGGTCGACATCACGGGGGACATCGACCAACCTTGGGGCAGTCCAGGCCATCCATTGGGCACCGACAATCTGGGTTATGACGTGCTGGGGCGTCTGATGAAGGGCGGGCAGACCTCATTGACCATAGGGATGTTGGCCGGGGTTTTGGCCACCTTCATCGGCACCTGTTGGGGCGCTGTGGCCGGGTATGTCGGTGGCCCGGTCGATGCGGTCATGATGCGTGTCGTGGACGCCGGCATAGCCCTGCCGGCCACCTTCCTCCTGCTCATCCTGTCGGCCATCACCCGCCCCTCCATCCCCTTGATGATCGTCGTCATCGGCTTGGTCTCCTGGCTGGTGCCTGCCCGCTTGATCAGGGCGGAGGCCATCTCTATCAAGACCCGCGACTATGTGCTGGCCTTGCGGGCGGTCGGTGGTTCCCATACTCGCGCTGTCGGTCGCCACATCATTCCCAACACGATCGGCACCATGATCGTCAACGCCACTTTCCAAGTGGCCGACGCCATCTTGTTAGTGGCGTACATCAGCTTCCTTGGTATGGGTGTGGAACCGCCCGCCACCGATTGGGGGGCCATGCTCACCAAAGGCATTCAGTACACCTACGCCGGGTATTACTGGCTGATCTTCCCGGCGGGGCTCTTGATCGTCATCACGGTGTGCGCCTTCAACTTCGTGGGGGACGGCTTGCGCGACATGTTCGATGTCAAAGAAAGTGTTGAGTGATATGGGTCCTGTTTTGCGCGTCAGCCACCTGCACGTCGATTTCCACACCGACGAGGGGGTTTTCTCTGCGGTCAACGACTCGTCCTTCGCCATTGAGGCAGGCAAGGTTCTGGCCCTGGTCGGTGAGTCGGGTTCAGGCAAGTCCGTCACCAGTTTGGCCGTCATGG
>JAITVA010000284.1 GCA_031286045.1 Propionibacteriaceae bacterium
GCCGCTGTCATCATCGGCGCGCAAGTCGTGAAAGACGCGGCAACCGCTGGACCTGCTGCGGGCGGCTACATCGGCGACACCGCAATGGGCCAAAGCGAAGCCGCCCAACCCACGCCACCATCCGCCCCGTCGTCTCCTGTGACCGGCCTGCCCCAAACGGTCTTCATCCCATCCTCCTCGACACCACCACCGGAACCACCGCCTACACCCCCTGTGAAGGCGTGACCCATGCCTGCCGCCACCCGACCGGACTATGAACTCAACCCGGTCAAGTTCTCCCGCCTAACCAAACGCGGCCTACTACTGGGCCTGTCCGGCCCGCAACTGGCCTGCCTCGCCATAGCCGCGATCTCCATCATCGTCGCCCTCTACTCCGGCGGCGGCATATGGCTGGCCTGGACCGCACCTGCCTGGGCGACAACTGCCACCCTGGCCCTCGTCAGCATGAACGGCAGGAAACTCATCGACTGGACACCCATCTGCGCTCGCTGGGTCAAACGAATCTACCAAGGACAAACCATGTTCACCCGCCGCATCGCCAAACCCCGTCCTGCCGGGACCCTTGCCCTCCCCGGCGACGCCGCCGCCCTACGCCAATGGGTCGATACCCAAACCGGGGCCGTCATGATCCACGACCCCCACAACGCCACACTCACCGCTGTCGTTGATGTCACCCATCCGTCATTCACCCTGCTCGACCCCGCCGAACAAGAACGCCGAGTCCAATCCTGGGGCAGAGTACTGGCAACCTGCTGCCGATCAGGCCGCATCGCCCGCCTCCAAGTACTGGAACGCACCCTGCCAGACTCCGGCTCCGGCCTGGCCGACTGGTGGCGACTCCAGGGAAACGATGACGGCTCATGGACCGCCAAGGTCTACCGGGAACTCATCGACCGGGCCGGGCCAGCATCCGAACGCCACGCCACCACCATCAGCCTGGCACTCGACATGAAGGCCGCTGGGCGGGCCATCCGAGGCGCTGGTGGCGGGATGCGCGGTGCTGCCGCCGTGCTGGCCCAAGAAATGAACACCCTGACCACAGCCTTGCGCAGCGCCGACCTGAACCCCGGCCACTGGCTCACACCCGAGGAACTCGCGTTCATGCTCCGCACCGCCTACGACCCCGAATCAGCCACAACACTGGAACGCAACCCCACCATCGGACGAGACCTAGCCACAGCCGGACCAGTCGCGGTTCGTGAATCCTGGAACCAGATGCGCACCGACACCGCATTCCACGCCGTGCTCTGGATCAGCGAATGGCCCCGCGCCCAAGTTTTCCCCGGCTTCCTCAGCCCCGTCCTCCTATCATCCGGTATCCGTCGCACCTTCTCCCTGATAGCCATGCCCATGCGAGCCGACCAAGCCGCCCGCGACATCCGCCGAAAGAAAACCGAACACATCGCCGACGCCGCCCAACGCGCCAAAATCGGCCAAATCGAAGATGCCGCTACCACTGCTGAGTATGGCGACGTTCTCAAGCAGGAAGCCGACCTCACCAGCGGCCACGGCATCATCCGCTACGTCGGCCTCATCGCCATCAGCGCCGACACCGAAGACAAACTCCAAGCCGCACTCGCCGCCATCGAACAAGCCGCAGTCCAAGCCAGTTGCGAAACACGAGTTCTTGTCGGTCAGCAGGCCCAAGCATTCACAGCAGCCGCCCTGCCCCTGTGCAGGGCGATTTAGTCGTCGTGGTCGTCGATCATGGACTCAGTGTCCATGCCGCGCGGTGGATCGTAGGTTCCGTGCCAGCCGACCAAGATGCGGTCGAAAGAGTCAACAAAGTACGCGTCGCCTTCTCTGATGTGGACTACGCCACCACCGTATGAGACGGACATATCTTGTGACGCGCGGCGTGGAGAAGCCTCACCCCACAGACAACTACTGGGCAGCGTGAGCCAGTCACCGGGGGCTGCCCACAATGGGCCTATGCCTTGTGTTGCATGAGTCAGCACCATGGCGGCACTTTCGTTGCCTCTTGAGGAAGCAACATCGACGGGTGCCAGACCGTCCTTTGCCTGGAGAACGGTCGAAGCTCCAAATCGGATGAGTTCTTTGATGACTGGTTCATTGCCGAAGAACGCGGCCTGATGCAAGAACGTCCAACCTGACGTGGGCTTTGCGTAGTGGGCGCACCATTGTCCAAGCTTCTGGTCGCTTTTCCATGCCGACAACACTGCACCCCACTGATCCTGTTTTCCCATCTCGTACAGAGTCGCACCAGCCCGCTCCAGCATCAGCGTCTGCGCTATACGCAGAGCTTTGATCCTCCGCTCAGCCAAAGTTCGTTGCGGCTTCGCCGTTTTCGACAGCCCCGCCAATGCCTTATCCAACTTGGCAATAATGCCGTAGGTCTGGCGCAATGCCTCAATCAACTCATCGTGCGTGAAATCCACGACACCACGCTACCGGCCACGGTGACGCACCTATAAACCGTGGAGCCCCGTGAACATGTATACGCCGCACTGCTGGCACAGCCTGCCCGGTTGAGCCGCCGGGAACGGCGGACGCTGGAGCGGGCCACACGCCAAGTCCTCATTAACCGGCGACACTCCCAGAAAGCTGAGCAGCGCACCCTCTTCGAGGCCGCTCGCCGTGAAGCCCGTGAGGCGATCTACCTACCTGCCGCTGGCGAGCTGGGTCCGGCGCAGTTGTGGACGCCAGGCAGGCTCCACCTTCCCCAGCATCAGGACACGACCGCCACCCTGGCCGGGGCATATCCGTTCCTAGCTGAGGGTGGTCTGGGTACGAATGGGGTCTTCGTCGGCTCTGACATGTTCGGTGGGGCGTCGTTCGTGTATGACCCGTGGGTGCTGTATGCCGCAGGAGTCATCACCGCACCGAACATCGTGCTGGCTGGGATTGTCGGCTCGGGTAAGTCGTCTCTGGCGAAGTCGTTGTATGCCCGCTCGATCCCGTTCGGTCGCAGGGTGTATGTGCCGGGCGATCCGAAGGGTGAGCACACTGCTGTCGCTGAGGCTGTTGGAGGGAAAGCCATCCGGCTCGGTCATGGCCTGGCGAACCGGCTCAATCCGTTGGATGAGGGCTACCGGCCCGGCCATCTGACCGACGCTGAGTGGCTGGCCCAGGTCACCTCAAGACGCCGAGACCTCATCGGCGCGCTGGCTGAGACTGTTCTTGACCGGACCATGACCCCGCTGGAGCACACTGTCATTGATGTGGCACTTTCCAACGCCGTCGCATCGGCGAGGGTGCCGATCTTGCCGATGGTCGTTGAGCGCATCCTCGCGCCCGACTGTGTGGATGATCCCGATGGTCGTTTGACTGAGGATGGCAGGCAGGTCGGCCATGCGCTGCGTCGCCTGGTGGCCGGTGACCTGGCCGGGCTGTTCGACGGGCCTTCGACCGTCCGGTTTGACCCGACGCTGCCAATGGTCTCCCTTGATCTGTCCGCTGTGGCGGAGAACTCGACCCTGATCAGTGTGTTGATGACCTGCTCATCAGCATGGATGGAATCCGCTCTGCTCGACCCGGAAGGTGGGCAGCGCTGGGTGATCTATGACGAAGCGTGGCGGCTCATGTCCCACCCCGCACTGCTCAGGCGTATGGATGCCCAGTGGCGGTTGGCCCGGCACTACGGGATCGCCAACATGCTGATCTTCCACAAACTCACCGATCTGGACAACGTTGGTGACAAGGGCACGGCCATGCGTGCCCTTGCCTCGTCGCTGCTGGCTAACGCGGAGACTCGGATCATCTACCGACAGGAGTGTGACCAGACCAAAGGGGCCGCCGAAACCCTCGGTCTGACTGGCACGGAGATGAAACTCCTGCCGACACTCTCAACCGGCCAAGGCTTATGGCGGATCAAGGACCGCTCTTTCGTCGTCCAACACCAGCTCCACCCCGCCGAAATGGCCCTGTTCGATACCACCGCCCGCATGACACAGAAATCCCGTGTGCCACCCGACGAAATGGCCTCCCACCACAGACCCAGATACGCCTACTTCGAAGGAGAACAACCATGAGCCCCACCGACTCTTTTTGGCCAGCAGATTCAATCGGCTCTGAAGGGAAAGCAGAAGCCCCCTCCTCTCGCAGCGATCACCTGTATAAGGCTTGGACCCCGGATCAGCCGTGGGTCACGGTCACAGTGACCGACCCCGACCAGTTGGATGTGAAAGTGTTCGGCATCACCTACTACCCGCCCGAAGGCTTCCCGCCCCTGACTCGTGCGGTGTTCGGCCTGTTGATGGATCACCTGTATGACCGGCTGCGTCAGACGTTCACCGTCGAACTGATCGAGACCGACGGTACCCATGAGATCGGCACTATCGACCTGCGCGACAATCCACAATCCGCTGAAACAGTCGAAGCCTTGTCTGTGCCGCCCCAGTCAACGGAAGAATCGCCAGAACCTCGGCATTTGGAGCCCGAATCACCGACAACACCAACACCGGCGGCGCATATGTGGCTGCCCGCATCACCAACCGGTGACTTGCCACTCGCACCTGGCCCCGCCCATCCCGATAGCGGCGGGGCAGGGCTGAATGTGCCGGTACAGGCGAGCGGGTTCATCCCCGGTGAAGAAGCCGCTGTCGCGTTGATCGTGTCAGGCATGGTCGCTAGCGCTACTGGTGAAGTCCAGGTTCAGCTTCCCCACCAGGTCATCCAATCACTACCCACTGGCGAAATTGTGCTTCTAGGCAGATCATCAGGCCACTTCACGATACGTCAACCCCTATCTGAAGCATGACCAGCCCAGCCAGCGGCCCAGCAGGCCGAGACGGCCTGGTCAACCTCGGCCTGGTGCTGCTCGGCAGCATCGCAGCCGTCGGCATCATCCTGCGTGTCGCCGCATCAATAGTGGCGCTCATCACCGGGCACGAACAACCGACCGGTGGGCCGTTCACGGGCATCATGGCTATCCTCGCCCCCGGTGATCCCGGAGCAGGGATGGGAGCCGCAGGACTCAACGTCTGGGTGTACTGGTCATGCGCGGTCGGGATGCTCGTCCTGGTCGGATGGCTGGTCGCCTGGGCTTGGCGGGCGATCCGACGTTCCGAACAGCGGGCGGTGACTGATCCACACCACATCGCTGGTACCGCCAGCCGTGACGAGATCAAGCGTCTCGCCTCCGCTAAGACGCTGGTCAGACGCGGTGGAACGCTGCGTCCATCCATCACGAAACCGGAACCTGCCGAGGTCGGCTACCTCATCGGCTGCGGCCACGGCATCGGCGTGTGGGCCTCAGTCGAAGACAGCATTCTGCTAATCGGCCCGCCCCGCTCCGGCAAAGGCCTCCACATCGTCATCAACACCATCCTCGACGCGCCCGGCGCTGTCGTCACCACCTCCACCAGGCCCGACAACCTGACCGTCACGCTGAAGGCCCGCCAGGAGATCGGCCCGGTCGCCGTGTTCGACCCACAGCACCTAGCCGACGGCTTGCCAGCCGGATTGCGTTGGTCGCCCATCCGAGGCTGCGAACAACCACTGACCGCCATGATCCGCGCCACCGGTTTGGCGTCGGCCACTGGGATCGGTGGTGGCGGTGTTGAGAACGGTGGTTTCTGGGAAGGTAAAACCCGTCAAGCTCTCCAAGCCCTCCTCCACGCCGCCGCCCTCGACGACAGGGACTCCGCAGAACTATTCCGCTGGACGTTGGACCCCATGGCCGCCGTCGATGCCGTCACCATCCTGCGGTCCAGCAGCCAAGCCGCGACAGGTTGGGCTGAAGCCCTTGACGCCATGATCCACGCCGACCCCAGAACCCGTGACTCAATCTGGCAAGGCGTCTCCCTCTCCCTATCCTCCCTGGCCGACCCGCGCGTTCTTGCCGCCGTCAGCCCACGGCCAGGAGAAGACTTCGACCCCGCCACATTCCTGCGCGACAACGGCACCCTCTACCTACTGGCAACCGGAGCGGGAGCTGGGGCATCCTCCGCCCTAGTCGCCGCATTCGTAGAGGACCTCGTAGAAACCGCCCGCACCCTCGCCGCTCGTTCACCTGGAGCCCGGCTCGACCCGCCGCTGCTGTTGGCTCTGGATGAGATCGGCAATCTCGCTCCGCTGCCATCTCTACCGATTCTGATGGCTGAAGGCGGTGGGACCGGTATCACCACCATGCCTGTCCTGCAATCCTTGGCGCAAGCCAGAGACAAATGGGGTCAAAATGCCGCCAACGCCATATGGGACGCCAGCATCGTCAAGATCATCCTCGGCGGGGCGTCATCCACAGGTGACTTGCGCGACATCTCCACATTGATCGGCGAACGCGACGAAACCATCACATCTGACACCATCTCTGAGCAAGGCTTCACCTCGACGCAGCGTTCGATCCGTCGAGTCCTGATCATGCCACCAGAGACAATTCGCACCCTGCCTTTCGGAACAGGTGTCACCCTCCTGCGATCCACTAAACCCATCATCACCGACCTACGGGCCTGGACGGCCCGGAAGGACTCTGCCGAACTTCGAGAGAACCGCGAGAGGCTGGAGATGACACTGCGTGATGGTTGAGGCTGGGATAATGGTGTCGTGGCTGACTATTGGAACCACAACACGGCATACCATCCGCGAATCATAAGAGCCGCCTCGCAACGAGACGTGCTTGATGTGGGCTGTGGTGAGGGTTTACTGCTGGAACGGCTGGTTCCCTTCGCTCGAACGGTCACTGGTATCGACCCTGACCAGGCCAGCATCCAACGTGCCGCTGCACGCCTCAAGGGTAGTGATAACACGCGACTGGTCTCGGGTGATTTCATTACTACCGATTTCAGTGGTGCCGAGTTTGATCTGATTTGTTTCGTCGCTTCCCTGCATCACATGGACAGCCGGAAAGCGTTAGAAAAGGCGAAGTCGTTGCTGAGACCGGGTGGGCGCATTATCGTTATCGGAATTGCTGCAAGCTCGACCATCGCGGATATTACAGTAGATGTGCTCCGGACACCTGTCGTGCGGCTGTCCGGTCTGTTCCACCGCGAAACCCAGGATGTGGGCGTGCCCGTGCGGGATGCCATTGAATCCCTGACCGTCGTGCGTGGCATCGCCGCCGACGTGCTTCCCGGTAGCCGCATCGAACGGGGCCTGTACTACCGCTACCTTCTGGAGTGGACCAAACCGCTGGGCTGATCTTACGCACCTGCTGATCAAGAGCGGCTGCTGATCTTGGTGGCTGCGTGATCAGCAAGGATTATTCCGATGCCTATCAAGACTTCCACGTCGATGTCGGGGTTTGTTGCCTCGACGCCCATGTTGTCTCGTGCCGAGTCCGGGGATGCCCGGTGTTACATGAAGGTCGGCCAGGAGCATTTCATTCGTAACCCTGATGGGTCGTTCACCCAGGACGAGACCAGTTTCCATGATCTGGTGATGTTCCGCCGGGCTGGGGAGAAGGCTGCCGCCCAGTTCGTCAAGGGTGACAAGTTCGTCGCCGAGGGCTACATCCACACCTACACGGTCACCGACCAAGACGGTGTGATTGAGGACCGTGAGGAGTTCGTCGCCCGTCATATCGGCCACGACTGTGCTGCGACCCGTTACAGCGTGGATCGCACTCCCAGGGTCCAGCAAGGCCCCACAATGCCCACCAACTCCACCGGGGCCGCGCCCTCTCAACCCACCAGTCCTCAACCGGCCACGGTCGGCATGTGAGGAGTGATCTGTCATGACAGACAACACCGCCCCCGAAACGGGGTTCACCCTCGACGATCTGGGGAACTACGATCCCACCCTTGACGAGACCGATAACTCTTCTGGCACCGATGGCCCGCCGCGCCCTATCGTGTGGGCAGGACTCGCCTCGGACGAGGCCGAGTACGAGTGGTTGCGGTTGAATGAGTGGGTCGAGGACCTGCGTCACACGTTCGCCCTGTCGGCTCAGATCGTGCCGCCGTTCTGGCACCGCCACCCGCTCCTGGTCGAGCACCTGTCAGCCCTCCACACCCACTGGCTTGCCTCCTACGATCCCGAGCAGCACGGCTCGGCACCGTTCGGTTGGATCAGGGACTTGGACGAGTGGAAGCTGCGGATGCGCGAAGCGGTGGCGATGCTCGGCACCCGATTGGACGCTGACCGGCCCCACAAACTCGCACCCTGGCCGGGCGAACCCGAACCCGACCCAGACGACACCCCGCCACTGGTTAACCTGGCGGACCGCTACGACGACTTCGTGACCTACATTCTGTGGTGGGTGGACCGCCGCCGCGCCCTTGAAGACCGCTACTACGCCATGATCGCCGAAACCACCGCCAGCCAAGACCAGGAGGATGCGGAATGACAAAACGTCAGCGTAAACCGAGTAGCAGGCGTCGGGAGGCCGAGCGGCAACTGAGGATCAAGACGGTCAAGCGCCGCCAACCCGACCTGGAACTGCTTGGCCGGATCATCGTGGAAGCGGCCCTGGCTGATGCTGGGCCAGCAAGGTCTGGTGCAATCGACCACACCGGGCTCCAACCACGACACCCGCGCTGAAACCACCAAACTCTGCCAACACCAGTCTGTGAGGGAGAGCGATCTGATCGCTCTCCCTCACAGCATCTGAATATGTTGACCGGTGCTGCTCGGGGTAGACTGAAGCTACTGCGCGTCACGGATGCACAGTCGTGTGGGCGGCGGCCAATCTGGCCAATGCGTACTGGACCAGCCTTCAAGGTTGGGACTGTCCTCTTTAATCTTCTTTACTGGCATCCACCAAGGCCGTGACGCGCCCAATGAAGAAGAGGACACCATGGCCGTCACCACACGCACACGCCAACCACAACACGTCACCGAACCAGCAGTCGATACCGCAAGCCCGGTCGATCCTGCTGCTGATGCTGCCACCGCTCAACGCCTGACCGGGGTGGCTTATCTGCGGGTCTCCACCAAAGAACAAGCCACCAGGGGCGGCAGAGCTGAGGGGTTCTCCATCCCCGCCCAGCGTGAAGCGATCCACAAACTCGCCCGTGACAAAGGTGTCACCATCATCGAAGAGTTCGTCGACGCAGGCGAGTCAGCCACCAGCGCCCGGCGTCCCGAACTGCAACGGATGCTGACCTTCATCAAAGAACACCCGGTCAACATCTGCTACGTCCACAAACTCGACCGGCTCGCCCGCAACCGCGAAGACGACGTGGCCATCAACCTCGTGCTGCGCCAATACGGTGTCCGGCTGGTGTCCTGCACCGAAAACATCGACCAAACCGCTTCCGGGGAACTGGTCCACGGGATCTTCGCCGCCATCAGCGAGTTCTACTCCCGGAATCTGTCCACCGAAGTCACCAAAGGCCTACGCCAAAAAGCCATCAACGGCGGCACCATCAACCGTGCCCCCTTGGGTTACATCAACATCCGCCAAACCGACCAGAATGGGCGTGAAGTCCGCACCGTCGATGTCGATCCAGCACGGGCACCGTTGATCGCGTGGGCGTTCGAGGCATACGCCACCGGAGAATGGTCCCTGTCCGACCTGTGCGACGAACTCACCCTACGTGGTTTGACATCACTGCCCACGCCGAAACGACCCGCCAAACCGATACGGATCAACACTTTGGCCAGGATGCTGCACAACCCCTACTACCGAGGAGAAATCGTCTACAAAGGTGCCAGACACATGGGCACCCACGACCCCCTCGTGAACGATCTGGTTTGGTTGAAAGTCCAAGACATGCTCCAAGCTCACAACAAAGCAGGCGACCGCACCCAAGTCCACGACCACTACCTGAAAGGCTCCCTGCACTGCGAGTGCGGCTCCAAGATGACCGTCAACCTGGCCACGAACCGGCACGGGGAAACCTACCCCTACTTCATCTGCCTGGGTAGACACACCAAGCAGAACGGCTGCCGAGCCCACGCCGTCCTCGTGTCCACCGTAGAACGCCTGGTTGAGGAGCATTACAAGACCGTTGAGATCAGCCCTGAAGCATCCGAAGCCTTGGAAGGGATGATCGGTGAAATCTTCACCCGCATCGACGCCACCAGCGACCAAGAACGTACCGTACTCCGCAAGCAGGCCGAGAAGTTGTAGGCCGAAGGGTTGAAGATCATCCAACTGTTCTACGACGACTCCATCACTTCCAGCCAAGTCAAGCATGAGCAGGAACGCATTGAGGAGAAACTCCAACAGATCAAGAGCCGCCTAGAAGCCTTCGAAATGGGCTGCAAAGACGCCCAAATCCGCATCCGCGCCTACCTCGCCCTAGCCACCAACTGCCACGATTTCTACATGTGCCTTGATCCAGCATCCCGCAGGCTGTGTAACCAGGCCTTCTTCACCAAAATCATCCTCACCAAAGACTGGGTTATCAAGCACACCTTTGAGGATGTGTACGACACG
This sequence comes from Propionibacteriaceae bacterium, assembly GCA_031286045.1. Taxonomy (GTDB): domain Bacteria; phylum Actinomycetota; class Actinomycetes; order Propionibacteriales; family Propionibacteriaceae; genus WQYJ01. Next base: position 10,283 of record JAITVA010000284.1, read on the forward strand.
ATCATGCAACCCGAAGTCCGCCTCCACGCCGACTACTGGCAACGTACCAAACAGCTCCATCCGTCCATCAACTTGGACGCGCCCCTGCCCCCACAACTTGCAGAGGACAGGGTTGGAACGTCGAACATATGGTGGAGCATAGGGGATTCGAACCCCTGACCTCTTCCATGCCATGGAAGCGCGCTACCAACTGCGCCAATGCCCCAACGCGAGAGATTACGTTACAGGATGGGGCGGTGATTGTCTAACTCACAACGTGAGGAACCACTACCAGGCATGCGCTCACTCCTATCAGAGGCACTTCGACTCACGGCTTGGTTCGCCGACGAAGGGGAGCTCACCCAACTGGATGAGTGAGGCCCCACAGCGTAGGGTCTCAGGTGACGGAAGTGATCGGATAGAAGGGTGGGGGATCGGTGAGGCTGACGTTTCTTGGCACCGGCGCTGGTGTGCCATCGAAGACCCGCAATGTCTCCAGTGTGGCGCTGGATCTGGTTACTGAGGTCGGTTCGGTTTGGCTGTTCGACACTGGCGAGGCGACTCAGCATCAATTGATGCGCGCCCAGATCAGTCCTCGTCGCATCTCTCGTATCTTCATCACCCACCTTCATGGCGACCACCTGTTCGGCTTGCCGGGCCTGTTGTGCTCCCGGTCCTTCCAGCAGGACACTCCGCCGCTGACGATTTACGGTCCACCAGGCTTGGCTGAGTTCGTCGAGACGACGGTGCGGTTGTCGGCCAGTCACCTGACATACGACTGGTCTGTCCATGAGATCCACGATGGCGAAGGGCTCTTCCATGAGGACGGTTTCCTAGTGCGGACACGGTTGCTGGACCATGTCATCCCCAGTTTCGGGTTCCGGGTGGAGGAAGACCCTCGGCCAGGCGAGCTTCAGGTCGCTCGACTGGTCGAGCAGGGGTTTGGACCGGGCAGCCTCTACGGTCAACTGAAGGCGGGCCTGACTGTGACCTTGCCAGGCGGACGCCAGGTCGATGGTCGTGACTTTCTTGGTCCGTCCCGACCTGGACGGGTCGTGGCGATCATGGGGGACACCCGCCCGTCGTCAGGGGCTGTCGACTTAGCTCGGGACGCCGATGTCTTGGTGCATGAGGGGACCTATGCTGCCGAAGAGACTGAGCGGGCTATCAAACATGGCCACTCCACTTGTGTGGAAGCTGCGGATGTCGCGGTTCAGGCCGGTGCGAGACGCTTGCTCGTCACCCACATCAGCCAGCGCTACGGTCCAGATGACCTTGATCGGCTGGCCGATCAAGCGCGGAGGGTCATGCCCGCCAGCGATGTCATGCGGGATCTGGCGACGGTTCTGGTTCCGGCTCGTGGGTGACCACAGGGGAGTCACCCTCCATCGGCTCTTCCTGCGGGACCGACTCCTCTGATGGGACCGGCTCGTCCAAGGAGACCGCCTCTTCTGAGGGGACTCCTTCCTCCGAGGAGATTGGCTGCTGTGGTGGAACCGATGACCGATCAGCGACCCTCAAGCTCGCGTCCAGCCGAGCCAATTGACCTTCGAGGTCGGTCAAGCGGATTTTGAGTCGCATCGCGTCAGCGGCGGCGTCACTGTACGCGCCGACTTGGCCCAGGGTCAGTGTGATGGCGGAACCGTGGGAACGCTTCGCACCGGACGAGTCGATCGTGCGCAATGTCGCTTCCGCCTGGTCGATGTCGGCCTTGACTTGGTTGATTTGATGCACGATGCGGGAGCGACGACCATAAGTCGGCTGCTCGCCCGAGTCACGGCGACGAACCGGCTCACGCCGCATCCAGCGATAAAAGTCCTGTGTCGCGGCGTGGAACTGGTCGGACAATCGGCGGTTGAGGTCTCGTCCGGCGTACCCTGCCTCGCGGAAGGCAGCCTGCATATCGCGCAATCGGGCATTGGCGGCGCGCAAGTCAGGCGAACCGATCAGTCCCTCAGCCTCAGCGATGAGTGATCGCTTGGCCTCGGCGGCGCCGCGTTGCTCGGATTGGCTCGTCTGGCGTTGTTCATGGCGGCGCTGGTACACGGTGTCCTGAGCGGCTTTGAAACGTAACCATAGGCCCTTGTCATCAGGTGCGGGGCCGACCAGCTTCCACTGCGCCATCAAGCTCGTCATTGTTTCAGTCGCTTGCTTCAGATCTGCGCGTTGGGCGACTTCCTCGGCCGTCGCGATCAGGGCGTCCTTGGCGCGTTTGGCCTCGGCCATCTCGTCGCGACGTTGCTGGCGCAAGAGGTCCAGCCGAGTGAAGAGCTGATCGCGGGCGGTGTTGAATCTCGCCCAGAGCGCGTCGTCTTCTGTCTTGGTGGTACGTCCAGTGGTCTTCCACTGAGCCATCAGGGCTTTCATCTCGGCGGCGGCGGTCGCGGATGGAGACGTCATCGCCACCAGCTCGGCCTGGGTGATGAGTGCCTCCTTCATTGACCGGGTCGCGGCCTTCTGGGCCTGACGAGCGGAGATGCGGGAGTCGACCGAGGCGGCGCTGGTGATGTCCGCAGTCAGGGCAGCATCGTCGTCGCTTGGGGTGTCTGAAGTCGCTGCAGGCGCCACGGCGGCCGGGCCGGGTGCTTCATCCGGGCTGTCGACCAGGGTGGACGGTTCGCCCGGGCTGTCGATCGGGCCGGGCGCTTCGCTCTCGCCATCGACCAGGGTGGGCGCTTCGCTCTCGCCATCGACCAGGGTGGGCGGCTCGCCGTCACCATGGGTCACCGCGGGCGGCTCGTCCCTGCCTTCAATCGCGGTGAGCGGCGTCGGATCGTTCCTACCACAAGGTAACGACGGAGATCTTAAAGAATCGGTGTCATCAGCCGTGTACCGCGGAGCGACAAGCATAATCCCCACAGCGTCGATGTCTGTGTTGATGTGATCCATGGGCCCCTCCTCGCACACAACCATTTCGCCTGACGTCACAATCCTACGCCGTGGGCCGCCAACGATGACGGATGTGGCCGCGAACACCAAGAAATCCTGCGCAGACCCGGGTTGAGGATTCCCCATCTAGGCACCCTGTTCGATAGGGTAGGGCACGTGGCATCTACTACTTTGAGCGTGCATCAAAAGGCGCTGCGCTCCACCGTCGTGAAGAAGGCCGTGATGGCCGTCACGGGGTTGGTGCTCATCGCCTTCCTCCTTATGCACATGTTTGGCAATCTCAAGATCTTCATCGGGCCTGAGGCATATAACGACTATGCCGAGTTCCTGAAGCAAGATCTCCTCGCCCCCATCCTTCCCCATGGTTGGTTCATCTGGATATTCCGAGCCGTCCTGCTGGTCTGTCTGGTCTTGCATGTCTACTGCGCGATTGTGCTGTGGCTGGCCAGTGTCGAGGGCCGCGGCAAGACGAAGTACGTTCGCAAGAACCGTAAGGAACAGACCATCTCCAGCCGGGTCATGAGGTGGGGCGGCATCACATTGTTCCTGTTGTTGGTCTTCCACATTATGATGTTCACCACCGGCACGATCACCCCAGGCTGGTCTGGCGGGTTGATCGAGCCCTATGACATGTTCATGGGCGCTTTCTCCAACTGGTGGGTCGTTCTGATTTATGTGGTGTTCATGGTCGTGGTCTGCATGCATGTGCGCCATGGCTTTTGGTCGGCCTTCACGACTTTGGGCGCCAATGTTGGCGCTCAAGCGCGGGTCGTGCTCAATGTTTTGGCCTACTTCGCGGCGGCCCTGCTCCTTGTGGGCTTCCTGCTGCCGCCGGTGGCCGTTTTGTTTGGGATGGTGAACTGATATGGCTGCGACAGTGAAGAACTCCAAGACGACGACTGAGGCTCCGGTCCAGGCGTCGACCACCGATCCGGCGCTGGGTTACTACACGCCCGGCACTGACATCCACGACACGAAGGCCCCTGCTGGCCCGATTGATAAGAAGTGGGCCCAGCGTCAGTTCACGGCCAAGTTGGTCAATCCGGCCAACCGCCGCAAACTGACTGTCATCGTCGTCGGCACCGGCCTGGCTGGTGGGGCGGCGGCGGCGACACTGGGCGAGGCGGGCTACAACGTCCTCAACTTCTGTTACCAGGATTCACCCCGTCGGGCCCATTCGATCGCTGCCCAGGGTGGCATCAACGCGGCCAAGAATTACCGCAATGACAACGACTCCGTGTACCGCCTCTTCTATGACACGGTCAAGGGCGGCGACTACCGCGCCCGTGAGACCAATGTCTATCGTTTGGCGGAGGTCTCCCCGAACATCATCGATCAATGCGTCGCCCAGGGCGTGCCATTCGCGCGTGAGTACGGTGGTCTGCTTGACACTCGCTCCTTCGGTGGTGTGCAGGTGCAACGCACCTTCTACGCCCGCGGACAAACCGGTCAGCAACTGTTGATCGGCGCCTATCAGGCCTTGGAGCGTCAGGTCAACGCGGGCACAGTCACAATGCACACTCGTCACGAGATGGTCGAGTTGATCGTCCACGACAACCGTGCGCGCGGCATCGTCACTCGTGACATGGTCAGTGGCAAGGTCGAGTCGTGGTACGCCGACGCGGTGGTGCTCGCCACCGGCGGTTACGGCAACGTCTTCTTCCTCTCGACCAACGCGATGGGCTGCAACGTGACGGCGACCTGGCGGGCGCACCGCAAGGGCGCTTACTTCGCCAACCCCTGCTTCACGCAGATCCACCCGACCTGCATCCCGGTGCACGGTGAGACCCAGTCGAAGCTGACCTTGATGTCGGAATCGCTGCGTAACGACGGTCGTATCTGGGTGCCGAAGAAGGCCGAAGATTGCACCAAGGACCCGCGTCAGATTCCTGAGGCTGATCGCGACTACTACTTGGAGCGGATCTACCCGGCCTTCGGCAACTTGGTGCCGCGTGACATCGCCTCGCGTCAGGCCAAGAACATGTGCGACGAAGGTCGTGGCGTCGGTCCGCTGGTGACGGAGGTGACCCAGGACGGCACGAAGCAACAGCGTCGTCGTGGGGTCTACCTCGACTTCTCTGACGCCATCGAGCGTCTCGGACGCAAGGCGGTCTCTGACAAGTACGGCAACCTGTTCGACATGTACGAGCAGATCACCGGCGAGAATCCCTATGAGACGCCGATGCGGATCTACCCGGCCGTCCACTACACCATGGGCGGGCTGTGGGTCGATTACGATCTGGAGAGCTCAATCCCAGGGTTGTACGTCTGCGGCGAAGCCAACTTCTCGGACCATGGCGCCAACCGTCTGGGCGCCTCCGCCCTGATGCAGGGTCTGGCCGATGGCTACTTCGTCTTGCCGAACACGATCAACGACTATCTGGCCGCTGGTCCCTTCGAGAAGGTCGACGACAACACTCCCGAAGCGGCTGAGGCCCTGGCTTCGGCCAGCGAGCGGATCAATAGACTGCTCGACATCAAGGGATCGCGTTCGGTCGACTCCTTCCACAAAGAGCTGGGCTCGATCATGTGGGAGTACTGCGGCATGGAGCGCACCGAAGAGGGCCTGCAGATCGCCATCAAGAAGATCCGTGCCCTGCGCGAGTCGTACTGGAAGGATGTCAAGGTCACTGGTGTGAACGAGGACTTCAACCAGGCCTTGGAGCGGGCCGGTCGGGTCGCTGACTTCATGGAGCTGGCCGAGTTGATGTGTGTCGACGCTTTGCATCGTCGTGAGTCCTGTGGCGGTCACTTCCGCCGCGAGTCTCAGACCGAGGATGGCGAGGCGCTGCGTCATGACGACGAGTACGCTTACGTCGCCGCCTGGGAGTTCACCGGAGACGGCCAGAAGCCGATCCTCCATAAGGAACCTCTGGAATATGAGTTCATCGAGCTGAAGCAACGGAGTTACAAGTGAAAATCACACTGAAGGTATGGCGTCAAGCTGAGGGCGAGGCGCAGGGGTCTATGGAGACCTACCAGCTCGACAGCGTCGCTGAGGAGATGAGCTTCCTTGAGATGCTCGACATGCTCAATGAGCAGTTGACAGCGCAGGACATCGAGCCGGTGGCCTTCGATTCGGACTGCCGCGAAGGCATTTGTGGCATGTGCGGCATCGTCATCAACGGGTCACCGCACGGTCGCTACGAGTCACCCGTGCCGACCACGACCTGCCAGTTGCACATGCGCAACTTCCACGATGGCGATGTCGTCGAGATCGAGCCGTGGCGGGCTGGCGCTTTCCCGGTGATCAAGGATCTCGTGGTCGATCGCACCGCGCTGGATCGCATCGTCGCCGCGGGTGGCTACATCTCGGTCAACACCGGTTCGGCCCCCGAGGCCCATTCCACCCCGGCGCCGAAATTGCAGGCTGACCGGGCCTTTGACGCGGCCACCTGCATCGGTTGCGGCGCCTGTGTGGCGGCCTGTCCGAACGGTTCAGGCATGCTGTTCACCTCGGCCAAAGTCACGCATCTGGCCAACCTGCCACAGGGGCAGCCGGAGCGTCGTCGCCGGGTCAAGGCGATGATCGCTGCCCATGACGCGAATGGGTTCGGCGGCTGCCAGAATATCGGCGAGTGCGCCTCGGTCTGCCCCAAGCAGATCCCGCTCGAGTCGATCGCGCAGTTGAACCGCGACCTGATCGCGTCCTTGTTCAGGGCCGATGGCAAGTCGGCCTAAGGCGAATGACGTCACAGCGGGGGTCCGCACCAGCCGTGGTGTGGGCCCCTCGCTCTATCTGAGTGCGAAGGGCCGATACTCCGCTGTGGGGTTGTCGGTGGGGTATGACAGGGGTCGTCCTGGGAGGTTGAGGGTGACCCGGCAGTGAGTTGACGAGTGAGAGGGGTGCGGGCATGGTTGAGGCGGCGCTGGTGGTGTTGGCTGGCGGAATGGGGAGTCGTTACGGCGGGTTGAAGCAGATCGATCCCATCGGTCCGGATGGCGAGGTGATTTTGGAGTACTCGGTCCATGACGCCGTTCAAGCGGGTTTCAGCGAGGTCGTCGTTGTCATCACGAAGGCGATGGAGCATGATTTTCGTGCAGGGGTTGGGGCGCGGTTGGAGCGTCAGGTGTCGGTGAAGTACGCCTATCAGGAGCTGACAGACATGCCGCCAGGCTTCACGCTTCCGCCTGGGCGGGTCAAGCCCTGGGGGACCGGCCATGCCGTTCTGGCGGCGAGGAGGCTGGTGGACACGCCCTTCTCTGTCATCAACGCTGACGATTTCTACGGAGCCGGTTCCTTCGCGGCATTGGCTGAGTTTCTGCGACGGCCTCAAGCAGGCGACGGTATGGAGCATCTGGCCATGGTGGGCTACAAGATTGAGAACACGGTGACCGAGCACGGCTCAGTGGCCAGGGGAGTGTGCCAGGTCGACGCCGATGGCCACCTGACCTCGATCGTGGAGCGCACCCGCATCGAACAGGCGCCTGGAGGCGCTCGCTACAGCGAGGACGACGGCGCGACCTGGACCGCGATCGCGGCGGGTACCCCTGTGTCGATGAATCTGTGGGGGTTCCCGGCCAGCTTTATTGAGACGATCGAAGCGGGGTTCCCACGCTTTTTGGACGCGAATCTGGCGGCTGATCCGCTGAAATGTGAGTATTTCCTACCCACGGTGGTGCAGGACGCCATCACCGCGCGCAGCGCCGATGTGATTGTCCTGCCAACCGACGAGCGCTGGCGTGGCGTGACCTACCGTGAGGACAAGGCCACAGTCATGGATGCGATCGCGGCCATGCACCGCGACGGCGTGTACCCGACTCCTCTGTGGAGTCGAGCATGAAGAACACAGGGGTGGACATCGCCGAGGTGCTGACTCACTTCGACTTCGGTGGGGTCGTGGACCCGCCGAATCTGTACGGCGCCGGTTTGGTCAACGCCAGTTATCTTGTGACCGCGCGCGGGTCTGGCACAGGTCAGCGACGCTATATCCTGCAGCGTATCAACACACATGTCTTCACTGACCCGGTGGCTCTGATGGACAACATCGTTCACGTCACCGATCACCTGCGTCGCGTGATCGCGGCCGAAGGCGGCGATCCCGAGCGCGAGACCATGGCAGTCATCCCCACCATGGATGGAACCTGGCTGCATGAGGCGACCGACGGGTCCTTCTGGCGCGCCATCCGGTTCGTGGAAGACACGGTGGTGCACCAGAAAGCTGAGCCGCCGGCAGTTTTCGGGAAAGCCGCTGAGGCCTTCGGGCAGTTCGCTCGGCGACTGGACGGCTTCGACCCCCAGACTTTGCACGAGACGATTCCCCACTTCCACGACACGGCGGCAAGGTACCAGCAGTTCATCCGGGCGGTCGAACAGGATCGGGTGGGGCGGGCGCATAGCTGTGTCGCTCAGATCGAGTTCGCACGTGAGCGGGCCGATCAGGTCAGCCTGCTGACGGACCTGCGTGACGCGGGCAGTGTGCCGCTGCGGGTGACCCACAACGACACAAAGCTCAACAACGTCCTCCTCGACGCCCATACTGGCAAGGGACTGTGCGTCATCGACCTCGACACGGTCATGCCAGGTCTGATCATGACTGACTTTGGCGATGCTATCCGCTACGGAGCCAACACGGTCAGCGAGGATGAACCCGACACCAGTTTGGTCAGTCTCAGTCTTCCGCTGTTCGAGGCTTTCACACAGGGCTACTTGTCGCAGATTGGCTCGGTGCTGACATCGGCTGAGCACGATCATTTGGCTTGGGCCGCACGGATCATCACGTTTGAGCAGGGGCTACGGTTCCTGAGCGATTACCTTGATGGCGACAGGTACTACCCGGTGAACTATGCGGGCCACAACCTGGATCGCTGCCGCAACCAGTTCGCTTTGCTGGCTGACTTGGAGCGGCATTTCGACCAGATGAGACAGATCGTCGACCGCTGGTCGTGAGAACGAGAGGCGCGGTGGGGTAGCCGGGTGGTGAGTCTTCGAATCAGAAGGAGGATCGCCCTGGCTCACCCCAGCCCGGTGTCTCCGGTTCAGCGGTTGGAGTGACTGAGCCAATCCTGGATGATCGGCCAGGCAATGGCCCACAGATCCATAGGGGAGGGGCAGTCGAACGGCAGCGGGTGCCACCAGCCCAGTGACTGCCCCAGGTACACCCCCACAAAAACAGCCGCCAGCGTCATGATGATCTTGCCAATCGCCTTGCTGATCTGGACTACCGCCCAAATCAGCCCAATGACGACGGCAATTGTGATGATCTGCGACCAATCCCATCCTGGAGTCATAACTCCAGTGTACGGACTGGTTCCAAAGGCCGCGCAGTGGGGTGGCACGGGTTCCTCATGCCACCCCACTGCGCGTCACTCAGCGTTGCTGCAGCACGAAGACACCCCAGCCGACATACTCCCGGGTGTAGCGGGCGTACTGTGCGGGCTCGGCGTTCAGGAGTTCCCGCACCTCGGTTGCCATGTCGTCATCGGGGTTGGCCTCCAACCACCTGCGCATTGTGAGCCATTGCGCTGCCTGATAACGATCCCAACTGTTCTGATC
>JAITVA010000062.1 GCA_031286045.1 Propionibacteriaceae bacterium
GTCGTCGGCTATTCGTGGCACTGAGTCCGCGACCGGTCCTCGTGTTCCCCAGACTGCGGCGTACTCCAAGTTGGCTGATGCGGCAGGCCAAGATCGGGATTGGATAGCACGGGTGATGGTGAATCCATCAGCAACCATCGCATCCAGTCCGACCTCGCGGGTGTCACCTTGGGCGAGGGTGTTTGTGGCAATCAAGCCCAACGTCCCCTTCGCCTGCAAGAGCGAGGTGTCGCCGCAACCAGCAGTACCGAGGAGGACAAGCGTTGATCCCATGAATCTACGTAATAAGGTCTGCCGCTGCGTCTTGTACGCCCGGCTCAGTGTCACCAAAGAAGAGTCCGTCTCGATTGAGCGACAACTCCAATCCTGCCGCCAGTACGCCGAAGCCCGTGGCTGGAACGTCATCGGCTCATTCATCGACGATGGTGTTTCCGCCACTATCAACCGTCCCGAAGAGCGTCGGGGATGGAAGGCCCTCACGGCTACCAACGGTTTCGATGCCGTCGTGATCTGGAAAGTGGACCGACTCGCCCGGCGAGTGCTGGACTTCCTCCACGCTGACGAGACTCTCCAGGCGCGTGGTGCGGGACTCGTTGCCGTCGAAGACCCCATCGATATGACCAGTCCTCAAGGCCGGGCTTTTGCTGTCATGCTGGCCGTGTTCGGGGAGATGGAGGCCGAAGCTATTCGTGCTCGTGTTCGGGCGGCCCGGACTCACCTGGTCAAGGCTGGACGCTTCGCGGGCGGCGGTATTCCTTATGGCTATCGCTCGGTCGAGAACCCCGACGGGCCAGGCCGGGTTCTCGCAAAGGACCCTGAGCGTATCAGTTGGCTGGTCGAAGCCGTCGCCATGGCTCTTGCGGGGATTACTGTGAACGCGATCACCACGTGGCTCACGTCTGAGGGCGCTCCTCTGCCCGTGAACCACCACACGCGGGTCGAGCCGGACAACAAGGCTTGGAACCGGCAGACAGTGGATGGCCTCCTGCGTAATCCCGTTCTAGCCGGGATGCGCCCGTACAACCCTGGCCGAAGCAGGTCTGGCAAGAACGTGGACCCGTTCGCCGTCGTGTGCGACGACGAAGGCGATCCCGTGGTGGATGAGACCTTGGCCGTGATCGCCATGGAGGAGTTTTCGGAGCTGCAACGTCTCCTCGACTCCCGGACGAGTCCGCAGGCGCGGAAACGAACTGAACGAGAAGCTACCAGCGCCTTTTTGTCCCGTGTGGCCCGGTGTGACGACTGCGGCGTCTACCTGTGTCGGGGTACGAACCAGAAGCGCCCGGTTCTCTATTGTCCGAAGTGTCGCCAGACCTTGAGCCGGGCTGTTTTCGACGACTACCTGGTTGGCCGTTTGCTGACGGAGCGTGGCAGTGAACCCTTCGGCCAGGCCACGGTGCTCGCCTGCTGGCACGCTGCCGGTCTCAGCGAGTCGACTCACCGGGACATCTTGTTGTCCCAACTTGCCAGTCTGCGGATTCGCCGTGGCGTGGTGGGCCGCTACTTCGACGAGGAGCGTGTCCTTCTCCAGTGGAACCCGAAGAGTTGATGAAGCCAGTTTTGTCGGCAGGTCGTGGGAGAATAATCGTTGAAAGGAAGTTGACGTCTAATGACCCTGCCAGATAGAGCCACTGCTCGCGATCCTGACACTATGCCCGTAGGTTATGCCGAATGGATCACCGAGGTCAAGGGCCGGGTTCGGGCGACGCAGTTCCGGGCTGCCCGAGCAGCCAACACCGAAGTCATGCGGCTGTACTGGTCCATCGGTCACGACATCCTGGTTCGGCAACGCGACGCTGGTTGGGGAGCCAAAGTGTTGGATCGGGCCTCAGCTGACTTGCGGGCTGAGTTCCCTGGTCAAAACGGTTTTTCGCGCACGAACCTGCACTACATGAGCAAAGTCGCTGAGGTCTGGCCCTCGGAGAATGACTTTGTTCAGCACATTGCTGAACGATTGCCCTGGGGGCATGTGATGGTCCTTCTGGACAAGCTCACAACCCGTGAGGACCGTGACTGGTACGCCGCGAAAGCTGTCGAGGAGGGGTGGAACCGCAACGTGCTCCGCCACTTCATTGCCAGCGGTTTGCGCCGACAAATCGGTTCAGCGCCGACCAACTTCGACATTGCACTGGAGTTGCCCGATTCGGAGTTGGCTCAGCAGATCGTCAAAGACCCGTACGTCTTCGAGCACTTGGCGTACGTGGATCGTATCGCCGAGCGTGATGTCGAGCAGGCTCTGATGGATCGTTTGCAAGACACTCTGATGGAGTTGGGCCTAGGCATGGCCTTCGTCGGACGACAGTATCCACTGACTGTGACTGACGAGAAGGGCGACACCGACGAGTTCGTCCTGGATTTGCTGTTCTTCCACATCCCGCAGGCCCGATACGTGGTCGTGGAGCTGAAGGTTGGCAAGTTCCATCCGGCCTACGCTGGACAGTTAGGCACCTACGTCGCCATCGTCGATAGCCAACTGCGCGATCCCGCACGGCACGCTCCCACCATTGGACTGCTGTTATGTACCGGGAAGAACGAGGCGACAGTTCGGTTCGCCTTGGGCAGCACGAGCGTACCCATCGGTGTGGCCGACTATGAGGGCCTGCCTGCTGACGCTCGCGCCGCCTTGCCGGATGTTGAGGAACTCAAGGCTGTCATGTTTGAGGAGCAGTCAGGTATGCAGGAGCGGAACCGAGACGAACAGGAGCCAACGGATGACTGAGATACGAAACGCCCCTGCGCCTGAAGCCTATGAGTTGGTCCGAGAACTCGACGGCACCTCTTGGTCGGCGCGGGAAAACCTGGTGGATGTCCTTGCCCGTGAGCTTCTCGGCCCGGATGGCGGTGATCATGAACTCCTCGATGTACCGCCCGATGCGCGATACCTGTTGGGACGGATCGCGCCGACGAAACTGCGACATTCTGACGCGGCACCGGCAATGGCCGAGGCCGATGAGGGTTCGACCGTGGAGCTGGGCGATGATGTGGCGGCGCTGGAGTCCAGCGGTGTGCCGTTAAGCGATGTGGATGACACGGCCCTTGATGGGGATGAGGATTCGGGCGGTGATCGCGATGATGAGCCGGTACGACGTGGCTTGATGATTCCGGCGTCGATGGGTCTACGTTTCCAGGTTCCGCACGACTTGGAGACGTTCACCGTCCGAGCCTCGTGGGGCGTGTACAACCCGGAGAAGACTGGTGAGCTTGCACCGTCGGGTCGGGAGATCAGCAAGTATCGCCGAACGCCCTTAGATCGGAAGAGCACA
>JAITVA010000157.1 GCA_031286045.1 Propionibacteriaceae bacterium
CACCAGCCGACCGCGTCGCAGACGCCGAACACACCGCACCCACCACCAAATTCACCGGCGCATTCTGGCCAGACAAGGTCACCGTGACCTCATCAGTCACCCCACTACCATCCTTAGCCATCGCCACCACAGTCACCGTGCCATCAGCCGAACCATTCGCCGTCAACAACCCAGTCACCGGATCAATCGACGCCAAGTCATCGCCAAAGCCCGGCTTGATCGACCATTCCACCGACTTATCAGTAGCATTGCTCGGACCAACACTGGCTGTCATCTGCAAAGACCCACCCTCAGTCGTGATCTCGCCAGCCGAAGGCGCCACCACCACCGACGTCACCAACACCTCATCGACCTTGAGTTTGGCTGCCATGAAGCTCGGCGCCATACCCCCGGCCACAGCATTGAGCGTGATGATGTTCTCACCTTCTTGCAGTGTCACCTTCATGGGCAAGACGTTGACCGCCACGGAAGCCGAGGTCGAGTAGACCTCGCTACTTGATGTGTCCTGGCTCCCAGCCTCGGTCGTGCCCTGCACCTCATCGTTGACTGTCACGACATAGCGCTGGTCGGCACCGGTAACCGCAGCCAAGAGGCTGAGGTCATACTCGCCAGCCGACGGAGCGTCGACATACAAACTGACGTGACCGCGCATGGCGATGTTGTTCAACTGTCGGTTGAGACCCGCCACGCGACTGTGCACGATGGGCGAGCCGTTGGCTTCCGGCATGAACAGGCCAACCGTGTCCGCGTCCCAGTTCTGCAGGTCGCCATAGCCTGTGGTGTCCACTGGGTGGACCTTGCCACTGCGACTGATGTTGGCCGAAACGCCGACCTCGCCGGAGCGCAAAACAGTGGAAATCGGTTGATAGACGGGAGTGTCCCCGACAACCGCCGCGGCGTAGAGAGCAGGTCCGTTCTCCCCCAGGGGCGCCTGAACCTTGATGGTATTGGCGCCCTCCACGAGCTGAACCTCACCAGAGATGACGCTCAGTGTGCCGGTGTCCGTTGAGCCATTGGCGGTCGTGCCGTAGGTCTTGCTGTCACCAATGGTCGTAGTTGTCCCTTGAGAGGAGCCATTGACCGTCAGTTCGTACCGAAGGTCGTCCAGACCCGAGTCGCGCACCAACAGATGAACCGTATAGGCGCCGGCGGCCGGAGCGTCAACTGGGATCGTGACATAGCCGTTGGAGTCCGTCCTGTTGTCAAGACCGGCCATATAGGAACTGGTCATGGTCAGGTCCTCGGTCGGGACTGGCTCTTCGGTCGCGTCGGGAAGGAACCAGGCGATGGTCTCGTCATACTGGGTGAGATCAACCGTCTTGATGTTGCTGTTGGTCGGGCCAGTAGCCGCGACCTTCGTGGCGTCGAGATAGGCTCCGGGCCACGTCTTGGAGTCGGTCATGATCCAACCGGACTGCAACAGCCACCCCTGCGACTGCGCCGTGCCTTAACTCACCTGGAAGGTCTTGGTCTCGGTTCCATCCGTCACCGTGACGGTGGCCTTATGAACCCGGGTCTCATCCAAACCGGCTTTCGGCTTGACCGAGAATTTGGCCGATCCACCAGCCGCCAGCGCGGCGAGAGTCGGAGTCGACAGCTCGAACGACGAAGCGTCGGGGCCAGAAAGTGTCACACTCAATGCGCCTGTGGCCGCCGAGCCGGTGTTGGACGCAGTCACCTCAAGGGGCGAATTCGAGTCTGCGAAGACATGCTTGTCCGTCTGACTGAGACCCAGGATGGGAACATCAGCCAGAGCGATCTCATAGGTCGTGCCCGCGCTGGCGGGAATCGTGATCGTGGAGTCAGTCACTGTCGACGGCACACCATCGACTGTGACCACATGACTGGCGAACGCCGTGTTGCGAACGACGACATCGTCAGTGCTGGCGGCCGTCACATGAGCCTTGGTGAACTCACCATCGGCCCACTCGACGCCGACAGTGTGTCCGCCGTTGGCACGCAGGCCATCAATCGACCCCGTGCCCCAGCCACTCGGCAGGGCCGGGAGCAGATCGACCGTGCCGGTGTAGCTCTGCATCAGCATCTCGTGGATGCCGGCCGTATAACCGAAGTTACCGTCGATCTGGAAAGGCGGATGCTGATCGAACAGGTTCTTCGACATGTTCTTGCTGATCAAGTTGTTGATCAGTTGGTGAGTCGTCTCACCGTCGCGGGCCCTGGCCCAGAGGTTGATCTTCCAACCCATCGACCAACCCGTGGCCTCCAAACCGCGAGCCTGCAGCGTGTCGAGGGCGGCCTCCTGGATCGCCGGATCGGTGCTGCCGGAGACACTGGTGCCGGGATAGTAGCCAATCATGTGAGACATGTGGCGGTGCGTCCCTTCAGCCTGAGCCCCGGGAACACCACTGTTGCTGGAGTAGGCGCTCCATTCCTTGATCGTGCCGGAGGAGCCAATCTCAGCCGGAGGGTAGAAGTTGGCCAACTTCTCCTCGATGCTGGTCCGCAGCCCAGCGTCATCGCCCAATCCCAACTGATCCATGCTGTCCAATGTCAGCGTGAACAGGTCGTACACGAGTTGCTGATCGTAGGCGGTGGCGATGGTCAGTGGGCCATGCTCGGGCGAGTAACTCGGAGTCACAACATACTTGCCGGCGTAACGGCCGGTGGTCGGCTTGTAGAGCGCCTTCGTCCACATCACTGCGGCCTCACGAATGATCGGCCAGTAGTGCTCCTGGTACACAGCCTTGTCGCCCCCGTATTGCAGGTACTGGTAGAGATTCTGCGACAACGACGCATTGTTGGCCGACGACCATCCCCAACTCCAGGTGTAACCCGGTGTGGTCATACCGTAGGGGTTGCCCGACACATGCATGGTCCATCCCGCAGAACCATCGGTGGTCTTCCAGGCGTCGGCCGGAGTGGCGACATCGTAGCTGTACTTCTGAGCGGTATAGCGCCCAGTGACCCGCAGAGACTCGATCAGTTTCTGCAAGGGCTCCATCGTCTCCAGCAGATTGCCCGCGCCAGCCGGCCAGTAGTTCATCTGCAGGTTGATGTTGTAGTGGTAATCCGCGCTCCACGGTGGGGTGTTGGAATTGTTCCAGACACCTTGGAGATTCGCCGCCAGACTGCCTTCACGGCTCGACGAGATCAGCAGGTAGCGCCCGTACTGGTAGAGGATCGTCTCCAGCATCTTGGCGGAGGTGTCGGTCGTCGTCGTCCTGTAGGCCGCCAACATGGTGTCGGTGGGGACTGTGTTCTCACCGCCAATGTCAAAGCTGACCCGGTCGAACAGCTCTTGGTAATCGGCCTGATGATCGCCGAGCACGTCGGCGTAGCTCTTGGCCGAGGCGGTTTGGACGACGTCGCTGACGCGGGCCACCAATTCAGCCGCGGTCTCGCCGGTGCGGTACGTCATCTGGAAGGCCGTCTCGTCATTGCCGGCCCCGTAGGTGGTGACAGCGTCACTGTAGGCGCCGTAGCCTGTGCCCGTGCGGGTGTACTCGTTCTGATAATCCGTCGCCGCAGAGAAGAGGATGGTCACCGCGTCGGCGCCACCGACGGAGATCTGATCGCCATCGACACTCAGAGCTCCACCCTCGTTCACGACTTTCCAGACACCGGCATAGAGCAGGTCGTTATCCGTCAGCGCCCCGGTCAGGGTCAGTGTGCCATCAGCGCCCGCCACGACCGTTCCACCAGTTGGCTGGCCCGGAGTCACCGAAACCCCCAGATTGATCTGACTGGCGTCACTCGCCGAAAAACGCATGGCCACAACGTTGCCCGGATAACTGGCAATGTACTCACGGGTGTACTCGATGTCACCGATCTTATAGGTCACCCGCGACGCCGAATCGGCCAGATCAAGCTCGCGACGGTAGTCTGCGACCTCAGTCATGCCCACTGGGAACAGGTGATCCAGGTTGAGGTAGCCAAAGTTCTTGTACTTGCCGTAACCGTTGTAGTTGCCCTGGATCTGCGACGCGATGCTCGACGAACCAGCCGTGACGCTGCCCGGACTGGTCGTTCCATTGATCGGTTCCAGGGCGGCGTACATGGCCGCAGGATCGGCCTTGGGCGCGTTGTAACCATAGTTATACTCGGCGGTGGATGGGCCTCGGGAACCGTCCTGCTCCTGGCCACCTGGACCACCGCTCCACAACGACTCCTCGTTGAACTGGATGCGCTCGGTCATGACGCCGCCATCCATCATCGCGCCAAGCTTCCCGTTGCCGATGGGCAGCCAGTCGGCATTCACGCCAGACAGAT
>JAITVA010000025.1 GCA_031286045.1 Propionibacteriaceae bacterium
CGGCTTCGACCGACAACAGGCCTCCGACCTCCTGGACAGCGATGGGCACCAACCGAGCACGACAGGCCTGCAAGACAGGACCGACGTCGCGATTGCGCCGCACCAGGATGGCCACCTGATCCCACCGTTCGTGTTCGCCGCGACGATGGGCTTCGACCAGATCGTCGGCCAGCCACTCGACTTCCTCGTCCACGGTCAGAAACTCACGCACGACGACGGTCGATTCCGGAGCCTGGTCGGCTGGTCTCAACTCGACCGCCAGCCCGGCCCCAAGCTGCGGATCGGCTCTGACCTGAGTCGCGACGGCGTTGGCGGCGTCAAGGATGTGGGCGCCGCTGCGCCGATTGATCGACAAGGTGTAGGTCCGCTGACTGGCCGACGGAAACCAACGATGAAACGAATATATATTGTCAGCGGCTGCGCCACGCCAGGTATAGATCGCCTGGAGCGGATCGCCCACCGCAGTGATGGGATACTCGGCAATACCACCCTGGGCGCCGAACAAAAGACTCAGCAATGTCACCTGCGCTACCGAGGTGTCCTGAAACTCATCGACCACCACCAAGCCGTACCGCTCACGCAGGGCACGACCGACCCCAGGCAGTCGTGTGGCCAAACCGACCGCGCCCGCCATCTGATCAGCGAACTCGACGACCGACTCACGTCTCTTCGCCTGCCTGTAGCGTTGACACAAGCCAAGCAGGTCAAGCCGTTCCTCGACCACCTGACGGGCATCAACCAGGCTGCGATAAGGATTGCCACGCCACAAGGGCGCCTGGTCAAGCCGCTCAATGAAGCGTCCAGCGTCAGCCACAATGGTCTCATCGGCGATGAGATGGGACTGGACACGCGACTCCAGGTTGACTATCGCACGGGTCAGGGTGGACCAACCCTTGTCGGCTAGGTGGCCAGGCAGGCTGCCTGGATCACGCAGTACCTTGTCAGCCAAGATATATGGCTCCACGCTCGACAACACTCGCTCACTCGCGTCCGAACCGATCCAAGCGCCGAACTCTCCCATCAGACGCGAAGCGAAGCCGTCGTAAGTCTGCACCGCACAGTGACGCTCGTCGTCAGGCGCCAATTTCGCCAAGGCCGCCTGGGTCCGAGCAGCCAACTCTCCGGTCGCCTTGCGGGTGAAGGTCAAGCCTAGGACCCGTTCCGGGGTCACCACCCCGCGCCCAACCAACCAAACGACCCGAGCCGCCATGACCGTGGTCTTGCCTGTGCCAGCCCCAGCGATGATGACCCCTGGAGCCGGATCGGCCGTGATCGCTTCGATCTGTTCATCAGAGAACGCGACGCCCATGACCTCGATCAGGTCCGCCGCGTCCCGCAACCGCGTCGAGCCGCCTGCGGCCCCCCCATTGACGCCGCCATCGCTGAAGCTTGCATCCATCGATTCACTCATCGTGCTCCCCCCGTCGTCATCACCACTGGACAGCCGGCTCTTGCCGGACACGATCGACAGGCGGCGCTGGCGATGGCCGGGTACTCCGCCCGGCGCATGATGGCCGCCCCCAGCACCAGTCGCTGATGAGCCCAGTTGTCGAACCGACGCTGGTCGGCGAGACAGACGAGGTCGGCCAGCCGATCCCACTCCAAGACAGGCAAGGTCACAGGCCGAGTCAGGTATGGCGACCTGGCCAGCGAGTCCTGATCCAACACTTTGGGCAGGGTCGAGCCTCTCGACGCCTCACAGCGCAGGTATACCAACTGTGCGCCTCCGAGAACCGGCTGGGGTCCGACCAGATCGGCCAGAGCTCCGCGCATCACCGCCCATTGGTACAACCCCAATTGGATATTGGCAGCCCCTTGGGCCGCCGTTGGCGCCTGTCGCCCGGTCTTGTAGTCCACGATCCAGATCGCACCGGTCTCATCCTGCTCGATACGGTCGATGCGACCGCGCACCTCGATGCCTCCCCCATCGTCGATGGAGAAACTGACCGGCGCCTCGGTCGCCACCAGCCGACGACCGGTGGCCAATCGTTGGGCCTCGTATCTGCCCAGAGCGGCCACTGTCTCATCCCACTCGTGTCTGGCCAACCAGTCGGCTTGAAACTCCAAACCAGCCCACTGCTGTTCCAGCCGCTCGATCATCTGGGCGAGACTGGCATCCGGATCCTGGACCAACCCGTGCACGATGGAGCCGATGCTGGCTGCGACCGGCGACGGTCGATCAGCCCTGACTCGATGGGAGAGACACCACCGTCGGGGGCAGTTGAACAGGGACTCAAGCTGGCTTGCCTGAATCACGACCGGACCAGGCACCGTGCGCTGCTCGCCCACAGCTGGATCAAGCCCCCACCAGTGGTCAGGATCGGCCTCGAAGAAGCCTGGACGACCAGCCAGATGGGCCAGGCGTTGGCTGGCCGCTTGACGCAAGCCTGGGTGGGCCGTCTCATCGGCCACGACCCGGCGCAACTCACCCAACAGTCGGGCCCCGGACCACACCGCCACGGGCGCTGGCTCGATGGTGTGGACCGTGACAGCGTCGATCTGGTCGAAGAGAATCGAGGGCGTGCGCTCTTCGTCGCTGACCGCCGTCACAACCAGACGTTCACGGGCCGACGCGCACGCGGTCAGAAACAATCGACGCTCAGCCATGGCGTTCTCTCGCGGCGTGACCGACGCCAGCTCCGCCGTCATGTCGGCCACCGAGACGAGTCCACCGAGCGGAGCGTCCAGCGGCCAGACCCCCTCTTCGACGCCAGGGACCACCACGATCGCCCACGAGCGGCCCTTGGCCCGGTGGGCCGTTGTCAAGCGCACCGCCGCAGCACTCCACGATGACGACCGCGGCAGGTCTTGTGGTATCTCTTCAGAACGCACAGCCTCGTCCACAGCACCGATGCCCGCCGCCGCATCCATGTCCATCAGCTTCTCAGCAAGCGCGAACAATGCCACAACTGCATCCAAGGCGCAGTTGGCCGCCAGCGCGACCCGGGCTGATCCTTCGACCTCTTCCATCAACCTGCTCTGCCAACCCGAGGCCTGCCACATCGCCCACAAGACATCGGCCACAGTCTCGCCGAACTTGGCCCGACCAGCCCGCACCACCTGGGCCACCCCATCGACAGTGCCTTGACCTAGCGGTGACATGGTCACTTGGCGAAGGTCGCTCGCCGAGGGGTTCTCACCGTCTCGAACCAGGCGCAACCCTGCCAGAAGAGTCGCCACGACAGGCTCGTGGCCCAGTTGGATCTCGTCGCCGGATCGCGCCACTGGCACCTCGACAGCTTCACAGGCCTGGGCGTAACGGGCGAAGGCGTCCCGCTTGCGCACCAGAATTGCCATCTGGTCATAAGGCACCCGGTCGACGATGTGGGCTTGCCGCAACAAGGCGGCGATCTGATCAGCCTCGGCCTCGGCGTCAGTGAAGCACAACTTGGTCACCTGTCCGACGGTGTCGGGGATGACATGACGCGAGGTCTCACCCTTGAGCCCGGCTGGGAGCGGAATCGCCTGCTTGATCCGGACGCAGGCGCGCTCCACTTCCCGGGCCACGCCGAAGCCCTGACGCAGCACCACAATCTCGCTGCCCGCCTCGGCCGATGCCCACGAGCGGGCCTGCTCCAAGGCCGAGCGACTGTGCGCCCCGCGAAAGCCGTACACCTGACAATCGGGATTCGCTGTCACAATGGTCGGGGTCGTCGCATCGACCAGGCTCGACGCCACCGCCAACTGCGCCGCGTCCATATCCTCGATGTCGTCGATCAAGACAAGGCTGCCCGAAGGTCGCACCGAGCTCAGCACCGGGGGCTCCGCCAACAGACGGCAGGCCCGAATCAGCATCTCTGGGTAATCCAGCACCCCGGCCAATCCCAGGATGTCAACGTACTCCTGATAGAAGTGGCCCAATGCGACCCACTCGTCGCGCCCGGTTTGGAGACCATGTGTTCGCACCTCGTGGGGAGTCAGCCCCGCTCGTTGGCAAGCCGCCACCGCCTCGCGAACCTGCGCACCGAAGCGCACAGTGGTCCGCGCCTCGTCGAATCGCTGCGGCCAGGCCGACGCCGGTTGTCCGGCCAAGATCTCGCGCACATAGGCGTCCTGGCGTGGGGCCGACAGCACCAGTGGCGGTTGATCCTCATCACTGAACTTCTGCACCACCGACTGGCACAGACCGTGGATCGTCGTCACCGTCAACCGTGACGCCGCCGTCACCGCGCGCACCGCCACCTGAGCGCGCACCTGCAGGCGCCGCGCGCGCGAACTGGTCACGAAGACGACCGCGGGCGCCCCCTCGTCGAGCCCGGACATGGCCGCCTCCACCAGTGCGCTGGTCTTGCCCGTCCGCACCGCTCCCACCACCGTCAGGGCGCCGTGCCGATGGGTCGCCACCCTGGTCTGGTCACCGGTGAGTGCCAGCGGTGGCTCAGCGACCGGGCGAACCACCCGGTAGGAAATCGTCATGGACTAATCACATCACGCCGCTCAGACATTTTTCAGCGAACCGACCCACACCGTCTCCCAACTCGGGCCAACGCCACCCTGGCCAGCCGTCGCCACACCCCTGGAACCGGTTGCCAGATGGCAGTTCTACCCCTGATCTTCCCCGGACACTGGTTCACCGACCTCGTCTGGCCGCGCGTGGTTTCGTCGAAACCGGTACATTTGTATGAGCGTTCAGCGCCATCTGCCTTACTTTTGGAGGAACTCATATGTCCGACTCGGTCGCCCAACAACCTGCACCACGTCCCGCTGCTCTGACCCCACCGGTCACGAACTCCCCCATTTTGAGTCTTGAGGCGCCAGCCGCGATGCAGGCGGTCGTTGAGACCGCCGCCCCGACCATGGCGCCTCAAGTCGAGGCCTCCCAGGTGCCGGTGCTCGATGACAAGGTGTCCGCTTTCATGAAGCAGATCGATCAGGCCGAGACCAAGTCACCGGAGTTCTCAGCCCAGGCCGACGCCGTTAGGGCCATGGGTGACAACGACATTCGCAAGGCCGCTGAGACCTCGAACCGGCTGCTGACGACGCCGGTCAAGGCCATGCGCGAAGGCGGTCTGGCCCAAGGCTCGACCGTCGGCAAGACTCTCATGGATCTGCGTCGAACCGTCGAAGAGCTCGATCCGCACACCGACGACTCCAAAGTCAAGAAGCTCTTCCGCGGCCTGCCTTTCGGCAAGAACGTCCAGGATTACTTCCGCAAGTACCAGTCCTCACAAGACCACCTCAACGCCATCTTGCACGCTCTTCGCTCAGGCCAGGACGAACTGACCCGCGACAATGTCTCGCTCAACATGGAGAAGCAGAACCTGTGGCAGACCATGGGTCGACTCAACCAATACGTGTATATCGCTGAGCATCTCGACGCCCAGTTGGCCGCCCGGGTCGCCGAGTTGACGGTGACCGATCCAGAGCGCGCCAAGGCTTTGGCTGAAGACGTGCTGTTCTACGTCCGCCAGAAGCACCAAGACCTGTTGACCCAACTGGCCGTCTCGATTCAGAACTACCTCAGCATCGACATCATCATCAAGAACAACATTGAGTTGATCAAGGGTGTCGACCGGGCCTCCACCACCACCGTCGCCGCTCTGCGTACCGCTGTCATCGTGGCGTCGGCGCTCGGCAACCAGAAGCTGGTGCTCGACCAGATCACAGCCTTGAACACCACGACCTCGAACCTGATCCAGAAGACCTCCGAGATGCTGAAGGAGAATTCGGCCACCATCCAGCAGCAAGCCGCCAGCGCCACTATTGGTCTGCCGCAACTGCAGGCCGCTTTCCAGAACATCTACGAGACGATGGACTCGATCGACGCCTTCAAGGCTCAAGCCTTGACCAACATGTCCCAGACGATCAACGTTCTGGAGCAGGAAGTCGCCAAGTCGAAGAGCTACCTCGACCGAGTGCAGTCTCACCCCACCCAAGCTCCGACCGATGCCTTGAACGTCGATCCTCGGGTCTGACAGGAGAATTCTCGTGGGTTGGTTCGACCGGTTCATGCAGCCTGATGATGACTCGACGCCCGTCGCCGAGACTCCGGCTGCTCCCACACCCGACCAGATCGAAGCGGCGCTCGACCAGATGGACGCGCGCGTCGTCCAGGCTGGGTTGTCAACCGCTGTGGTCGCACGCGTGCAGCGCATCACCCAACGTCTGCGCGAGACCCTGCCGCGTATGAGCAACGCTGGGTTGACCTCTGTCGATCAGTACTCCCTCATCGCCACGGCGACCAGCTATCTTCCCCAAACGATCGGCTCGTATGTTCGTCTGCCGCGCGATTGGGCCGACACCCGTCCGGTTGACGCGGGCCGGTCCTCATTGCTCGTCCTGATCGATCAGCTGGACCTGTTGGCCAGCACTGTCGACCAGATCTACGACGCGGTCCTGGCCAAAGACGCCGAGGCCCTTGTGGTCCATGGTCGTTTCCTGGCGGAGAAGTTCGCCCCAGGCCCGAGCGCCGCGTCCGCGCCCAAGTCGAACCCGACCAACACCAATGCCGCCACCTTGGATCTGGGGTGACGATGACGGACCAGGAGACCATGGAAGACTTCACGAAAAAGGCTCCCGCCCTGCTTGACCAGGTGCTGTCCAAGCTGCGTTCCATCAGCGCGGACCAGGGCGAGGCCATCCGCGAACTCAACCGCGATCCGTTCGATCTGAGCACGGTCGCCGCTGACACGCCAGGAGCATTCGGGGCCTTGGCCGACGCCACCGCCGGGATCCTGGCCAACACATCAGGCGGCGCAGACGCGACCGGGCCGATCGACCAGCACGTCGGCAGAGCGTCCCTCGGGCCTGGAGCGGCTGCGCCGGTGAACCCCGAGGCGAACACCGTGGGCCCGACCCTGACTGACTCCACCGCCACACAAAAGGCCACCGCCGAAGCGGCGGCGACCGAGCCTGAAGAAGCGGCCAAGACCTTGGAGGAACTGCTGGCTGAGTTGGACAGCTTGATCGGGCTGAACTCGGTCAAAGAAGAGATCCACCGCCAGTCCGCCATCTTGCGGATTCAGGGTTTGCGCGCCAAAGCCGGATTGAAGGATCCGACCGTGACACGCCACCTCGTCTTCGTCGGCAATCCAGGCACCGGAAAAACCACCGTCGCCCGCTTGGTGGCTGGCATCTATCGAGCGCTCGGTCTGTTGAGCAAGGGCCATCTGACCGAAGTCGACCGTTCGGAACTGGTCGCAGGCTACGTCGGCCAGACCGCCATCAAGACGGCCGACGTCGTCGCCAAGGCGGCCGGTGGCGTGCTCTTCATCGATGAGGCTTATGCCTTGTCCGGTGACCAGTATGGGCAAGAGGCCATCAACACCTTGGTCAAGGAGATGGAGGACCGACGCGCCGACATGGTCGTCATCGTGGCCGGGTACCCCGCGCCGATGAGCCAGTTCATCGCCGAGAACCCAGGCTTGCAGTCGCGGTTCCGTACCACCATCGCCTTCCCCGACTATTCCGACGACGAGCTTGTCGAGATCTTCACCTCGATGGCGACGTCTGACGACTTCGATGTGCCCGACTCGTCCATCCGGGCTTTTCGGGCATTGCTCGCCCTCCAGATCAGAGACGAGAATTTCGGCAACGGTCGCTTCGCTCGCAACGTCTTCGAAGCCGCCATCGGCCGGATGGCCTGGCGTTTGAAGAACGTCGACGAGCCGACCTTGGAACAGTTGCGTCAAATCCTGCCCCAGGACATCGCGCCGACACCGGACCCACGCCCGGATGACGAGGCGAGCGATCCGACCCCGCAGGACGCCTGATGGCCAGCCAGACCACCGGCGCCACCGCCTCGCCCACGACAGGCGCGGCGCCAAACCGCAAGCCGCCTTCCACTCCGGTGACGGTGGCCAAGGCCTCCACCAAGAAGACTGTCGCAAGCACGACCACCACCGGGCGGCGGATGTCGGGACCGCGTTTCTTCAGCTGGTTGCGATTCGGTTTAGTCGTGTCGACCCTGGTCGCAGCCGTGCTGGGCGTCATCGCCACCGTGGTGTCCCAGGCTGATCAGGCCGACCTCGTCGCGTCACAGGCCTCATCCCTGAACCTGATGGAGATGAAGGCCATGGGGGCCGAGGCCCAGTCGGACGCGCTGTCGTCACTGCTGGATCCGCATGGATCGCAGGGTAGGTCGCAATGGCAGGCCTACACTGACGCGACCGCGACCATGACTGACCTACTCCTGACGGCGACTGGGTCCACGAGTTCGCCAACCGATTTGCACGATGTCGCCCAGTCGTTCTCAGCCTGGCAATCCGCGCTCTTCTCCGTCCATCAAGACGGCCTCGCCGCCGCAGTCACCCCTGACGCGCTCAAGCCTGCCACCCAGACCTACACCGTCATGATCGACGCGTTGACTGCTCACGTCGCCCTCCACACGGACACAGATAGCACTATTATCGTCGTCGCGTTTGTGCTCGCCGTCCTGGTCTCGATCGGTTTTGTGATGGCACTCATCGCCACTGCACGCCGTAGTCACCGAGTCATCAATATTGGTGTGACCATCGCTTTGCTTCTGAGCCTCGGCAGCGTCTACGTCCTGTCCTGGTACAACGGTCAGACCACCGCCGCCCACACCATTTCAGACGCCACTTGGACCTTGACCGATGTTCGAGTCGACACCTGGGACACACGCTCTTTGAGCGCTAGCGCCATCCTTGACCCGACCACTCGAACCACCAGCCCAACCGCCACTGAGGCGGCCAGTCAGCTTGAGGCTCCCGCCTCTGACTGGTGGTTCGAGCTCAGCGAAGAGACCGCAGCCGTCGTCAACCAGGTCGCGACCATCAGCGCCGCCACCCCTGATCAGGCTCGCACCCTCATCCTCGACGATAGTTCGTGGAGGCTCTTGTCTGACAAGATCGGCGCCCTGGTCTCGTACACACCGCCGACGCGATCACTCATCCCAGCCTTCGTCCCAGCCTCCTTGATCGCCGGCCTCGGGGCGGGGGCGGTCATCGCCACCCTGGCCGGGGTCCACGCCCGAACCAAGGAGTACGCATGACCGTTCCCTGGCCTGAGGGCTCCGCCCAGACCCCGCCGACCGCCCAACAGATGATGGTCTACATCGACCAACTCGGCGCCTGGATCGGCCAGAGCCGACTGACCTTGGACCGCTTGGATCAGAAGATCCGCAGCGCTGATCAGGGCCAAGGCGTCCATGACATGGCCATGACCCTGACGGTCTGGCAGGCCATCAAGGACCGCCACACCGACCTGCTGACCGTGTGGGACTCCGGTCGGGTGACCGATGTCGAGTTGAAGAAGCTGGCCGTCATGACCTGGGCCAATCTCAACGACATGCTCACCCCCGGAACGACGCTGTCGTCTGGTGGTGGATTGGCCGTCTCACTTCCCGAAGCCTGTCGGATGTTGGAGGCGCTGATCGCACAACTGTCCAGTCGCTACCAGTTGGTTCCGCAGAGCGGAGAGGCCTCGGCTCGCATCGCCCAGTTGCGCGCGCAGGTTGAACGCATCCGGGAGCAGGTCGGGCTCGACTCGCCGGCCGACCAAGCTCGCACCATGCCGCTGGTGGCTGACCTTCAGCACGATGTCGCCGACATGATCGCCAAGGCTGATCGCGGTGGCGACATCGGCGGTCTGATCGGCCCGCTCGAAGTACGTTCCGCTCAACTGGAACGCGACCTCATCGTCGGTCACGCGCAACGCGCCATGATGCAGGGTCGTGTCGCCCAGGCCCGTTCCCGTCTCGCCGGGCTGGCCGCGCGTGAGCACAGTGTCGCCGATCTGGTTCGCGCCACCGCCGCCAGCGTCACGCCAGCGCCCAAGTATGCGGTACCCCGTGTCGAGGCGCTCGGCCCGGTTCCCACGACCGCGACCGAACTCGATCAATTCGAGGCTCGTCTGTCCCAGGTCGGCCAAGCTCTCGACATCGTGCAACAGGCCAACCTGAAAGCCCGCGCGAGAAAGGACGACCTGATCACTCGTTTTCAGCGTGCCCAGGCCTTGACCGCTCCCGACGACGCCGTTGGCGACGATCTGGCGCGGCAGATCACCACGCTGCTCGCCAGCACACCCGCTCCACTGGATGTCATCGAGCCGCTCATCACAGCGTACGAGGCTTCGCGGAGGCGTTCATGAGATGCAACCGACCCGGCTGTTCCGGCACCATCGAGGACGGCTACTGCGACGTCTGTGGCCTGCCACCCTTGGCCGCGGGACCGCAGAACACCTCCGCCAGCGCCTCATCATCGGTTGGCGCCGCCCTCCCCAGCGCCGCCCCGGCGGTCTCGAAACCCTGGGTT
>JAITVA010000026.1 GCA_031286045.1 Propionibacteriaceae bacterium
TCCGCGCGACAAGCGCTTGGAGATCGCACTCACCTCCATTTTCGGCATCGGGCGCACCCGCGCAGCCGAGATCCTGAAGGCCACTGGCATCAGTGGCGATCTGAGAGTCCACCAAGTCACTGACGACCAACTCGTCGTCTTGAGGGATTACATCGAAGCCAGCTACGAAACCGAGGGCGATCTGCGCCGTACCATCGCCGCAGACATCCGCAGCAAGATCGAGATCGGCAACTACCAGGGCCGCCGCCATCGCGCCGGTCTGCCGGTGCGTGGTCAGCGCACTCGGACCAACGCTCGTACTCGTAAAGGCCGCAAGAAGGCCGTCGCAGGAAAGAAGAAGGCTCGCTGATCGCCAGCAGAAGCTAGGAAAGAAGGATTTGTATGGCTACAGCAAGCCGTAAGCAGGGCGCCACCAAGACCAAGGTGCGCCGCAAGGAGAAGAAGAACATTCTCGTGGGTCAGGCCCACATCAAGTCAACGTTCAACAACACGATCATTGCGATCACCGATCCGACTGGTGCGGTGATCTCATGGGCCTCAGCCGGCACGGTCGGTTTCAAGGGCTCGCGTAAGTCCACCCCCTACGCCGCGCAGATGGCCGCTGAGGCCGCCGGGCGTCGGGCGATGGATCACGGCATGAAGCGGGTCGATGTCTTCGTCAAGGGTCCGGGGTCGGGCCGCGAGACGGCCATTCGTTCCCTCGGCGCTGTCGGCTTGGAGGTCGGAGCCATTTCCGATGTCACCCCCATGCCCCACAACGGTTGCCGCCCGCCGAAGCGTCGTCGCGTCTAGTCTCAAGAAAGGATTCAGCCCATGGCTCGTTACACCGGTCCTATGACCCGCAAGTCCCGTCGTCTCGGGACAGATCTCGTCGGCCACTCGAAATCCTTCGAGCGTCGCCCCTTCCCCCCCGGCATGCATGGCCGCGGTCGGACGAAGGACTCCGAGTACTCCCAGCAGCTCAAGGAGAAGCAAAAGGCACGTTTCGCGTATGGCGTGATGGAGAAGCAGTTCCGTCACTACTACGAAGAGGCCACCCGTTCGTCGGCCAAGACCGGCGAGATCTTGCTCCAGATCCTGGAGTCCCGTCTTGACAACGTGATTTACCGCGCTGGTTTTGCCATCACCCGCCGTCAGGCCCGCCAGATGGTCAGCCATGGCCACTTCATGGTCAACGGCGTCAAGGTGAACATCCCGTCCTTCCGCGTCTCGCCGATGGACATTGTCGATGTGGCTCAGAAGTCCGCCAACCTCCACCCGCTCGTGGTGGCGCGCGAGGTCTTCGACTCCAAGACTGTGCCCGCCTGGATGTCATCGCGGCCCGAACAGGGTCGGATCATCATCCATTCCCTGCCGACGCGCGAACAGATCGTCATCGATCTGCAAGAGCAGCTGATCGTCGAGCTTTACTCGCGTTGATCCTGGTCGCCCCGGCTTTGGTTCGTCCAAGTCCGGGGTTTCTTGGACCCTCAAGCACACCAACTATTCGCCGTCATATAGCGGTCGGCGGAAAGGAAGAATATGTTAATCGCACAACGTCCGGTCTTGACCGAGCATGTCGAAGGTGAGTATCGCTCACAGTTCACCATCGAGCCCTTGGAGCCGGGTTTCGGCTACACCCTCGGCAACTCGCTGCGTCGTACCTTGTTGAGCGCCATTCCTGGGGCGGCTGTCACCAGCATCCATGTTCAGGGCGTCTCCCATGAGTTCAGCACGATCCCCGGCATGGTCGAGGACGTGACTGAGTTGATCCTCAACCTGAAGAACCTGGTTTTGAGCTCTGACGAGGACGAACCAGTCGAGGTCAGCCTGCACAAGCACGGCGCCGGTGAGATCACCGCGGCCGACATCGAGACTCCGAGTTCGGTGACGATCTACAACCCCGAGTTGCATATCGCCACGCTCAACGACAAGGGCAGCCTCGACATGGAGCTGGTGGTCGAACGTGGCCGTGGCTACGTCTCCGCTTCTCAGAACAAGAACGAAGAGGCCGAGATTGGCCGTATCCCGATCGACTCGATTTACTCTCCGGTGCTCAAGGTGACGTACAAGGTCGAGGCCACCCGTGTGGGGATGCGCACCGACTTCGACAAGTTGATCCTTGACGTCGAGACCAAGCCCTGCATCACCCCGAGAGACGCCGTGGCATCTTCCGGTCGTACGCTGGTCGAGCTGTTCTCCCTGGCGCGTGAGCTCAACACCGAGGCCGAGGGCATCGAACTGGGTTCCGGTCCAGTCGACGATCAACTGGTCGCTGACTTGGCTTTGCCGATCGAGGACCTGTCCTTGACCGTGCGTTCCTACAACTGCTTGAAGCGCGAAGGCATCCACACCGTGTCCGAGTTGGTGTCCCGCTCCGAGCAGGATCTGATGGACATTCGCAACTTCGGTCAGAAGTCCATCGACGAGGTCAAAGTGAAGCTCGCTGAGCTTGGCCTGACCTTGAAGGATTCGCCCATCGGGGTGGACTCCTACTCACCCACCCGATACGATGCCGACGAAGACTACGCCGCCTGAACAACTGAATCTGGAGATTGATCATGCCACAACCAACAAAGGGCCCTCGTCTCGGAGGTACCCCGACCCATCAGCGAATCATCCTCGCTAACCTCGCCACTCAGTTGTTCGAGCATGGGCGCATCACCACGACCGAGACCCGCGCCAAGCGGGTCCAGCCGTTGGCTGAGAAGCTCATCAACAAGGCCAAGCGCGGTGATTTGCACTCGCGTCGTCTCGTGATGCAGACAGTGAAGGACCCGACGGTCGTCCACGTTCTGTTCACTGAGATCGCTCCGGCTGTCGCCAACCGTGAGGGCGGCTACACCCGCATCACCAAGGTTGGCAACCGCAAGGGCGACAATGCTCCCATGGCGGTCATCGAGGTCATCACCGAAGAGGTCAAGCCCAAGGCGAAGACCAAGAAGGCCGACTCCTCCAAGCGCCCGACCAAGGCCGCCGGCGCCAAGGCTGAGGTGGTCGTGGACGACGAGACCGCGACAGTCGCCGAGGAGGTTGCGGACGCCGCTACCGACGAGGCCCCTGAGGCAGCCGACGCTGCCGCCGAGGTGAAGGAAGACACGGACAAGCCTGCTGAAATCGCCGACGCGGATGAAGCTGCGGATGCGCCTGTTGCCAAGGCAGACGAGGACGCCGAGCCTGCCAAGAAGGCGGCTGACAAGAAGTGACTCGTTCGGTCGACTGACCGGCGTGCTTCACGACACGTGACAAGACCCTGTCCACTCTCAGGAGTGGGCAGGGTTTTTGTGTTGGGGCCACGCTGTTATGGCACTAAGGCGAGTCCCTCACAGCGCCGTGATGAGGCATCTGGGAGCCACTACGCGATATCCGACGCTCTTGTGATGATTACCGATACCAGTCAGGCTCCTCACACTAGGGGTTCGGGGGCTGGTTTGAATCCGCTGGTCTCAAGGGGGTCTGGTGATGGGAGTGGTGGGGAGTTGGGTGACAAAAGGGCAGGGTGATGGGGGTGAGCGGGCCGGGGCGGGTCGGCGCGGTGCGATGGGTGATGGGTGATGGGGGTTTCTCATCCCCGATGCGAGTGATCTTGGCTCTCGATCAGCATCTGGGATGAGAAACCACTGCGCAACGACCCCAATTGGGGCGGTTTCTCATCCCAGATACGCATATCACTACTGTTCTTACCATAGTTGGGGTATAGAAATGTCGGCGACGATCATCGCCAGGTTGGATGACCACCATCGAGGTGGGGCCTCCAGGGGAGGTAGCTGTCGGCTGGGGTTTTCAAGGAGAGGTGTGTCTGTTGGGTGGGCTTCGGGGCTGGCGATGGGGAAGTGTCACGTGCTTCGCAAGGAGCTGTCGACGGGCCGATTCGACCCTGCAGTGGGGTGAGAAAACGTCAGCCACTCTCAATGAGAGGTGTCGATCTGGCGTCGTCGTCGCAGTTCGGCGAGAGTGGCTGCCTGTTAGCTTTGATGCCTCACGCCTCGAGGATGAGAGTGACCGGACCATCGTTGGTGAGGTGGACCTGCATCATCGCGCCGAAAACACCGGTCTCGACGTGGGCGCCGAGTCCACGCAGGGCCGCGACGAAGTGATCGAAGAGTGGTTTGGCGAGGTCGGACTTGGCGGCTGCCTCCCAGGTGGGGCGGCGGCCCTTGCGGGTGTCACCGTAAAGGGTGAACTGGCTAATGACGAGCAGCGGCGCGTCGATGTCTGAGGCGGACAGATCGCCTCGGCTCCAGGCGTCGGGTGACTCGCCCTCGGGTGGTTCCAAGACGCGCAAACCCCAGATCTTGCGGGCGAGTTTCTCGGCCTGGGCGGGGGTGTCGTCGCTGGCGATGCCGACCAACAGTACTAGCCCCGGACGGGTCAGTTGGCCGACGGTCTCACCATCGACGCTGACATGTGCCCGGCTGGCACGTTGGAGTACGACTCTCATGGGCGGGTCCTCGTGGTTGGGCGGTCCTGGTTCAGCTTCACCTGACACATTGTGCCAAGCGGTGCGCCGCGACGACAACTGGCCGAGCATCGTCATGGTTCGTCTGGTTTCCGTGTGGCATTTGTCATCCCCAGCGGTGACTCGTCTGAAAATGGCTTATCTTCCCCTCCCACCATGGGACCGGAACGGTCCAGAAGCAGATCGTCCAAAGATTCATCATTCTTTGCCTCCCGCTGCAGGGCCGAAGCGGCCCGTCCATAGCTGAGCAAAGTATGAGGCTTTTGGGTCCCTGATTCATACTGTGCCCTAGTTGTGTCACCGATTTGTACCCCTGAGGCGACATGACTATGACCCACAATGATGACCGCCCCGCAAACGGCCAGAGATTGCTCAGTTATGTCGACCACCCCCTCACTGCCGACGCTCAACCGTCTGAATGAGTCTCATCTGCTTGAGGGGCGAAGACGGACCCGCACATATTGGCTGGGCTGTCCCGGTCCCATTATGGAGCGGTTGTTCAACCTGTGAGGATCGCCCTTCCTGGAGCATTTCAGTAGTTGTCATCCAGCAGTGAACATGCACTGTGCATGACATAATACTGAATACTCTTTGGCGGAGAGGTGTGTCGACATGAGTGTGACGAGTGAGGGTGCGTCCGCATCTCCGGTGGTCTCGGCGGGGTTGAGAACGGCGAGTGTTCGGTGGGTGGAGTCCAGTGATAGGTCGGTCGGGTCAGCCGTGCCGGGCGCTGCCCCGAGTGACGTCGGGCCAGCATCGACAAGGCGACGTGCTGGTTGGCGGGCGGATGTGCAGTGGCTACGGGCACTGGCGGTGGCGATGGTGGTGGTGTACCACCTGTGGCCGGATCGCCTGCCGGGGGGATTTGTTGGGGTTGATGTGTTCTTCGTCATCTCTGGCTACCTCATCATCGCCCACCTCCTCGCCCATCCACCCATGGGTATGCGTGATGTCGTGGTCTTCTGGGGCCGTCGCATCCGCCGCCTCCTGCCAGTAGCATTCTTTGTCATTGTTGTGGCGCTGGGCTTGGTGCTCCTGATCGAGCCGATGACGCAGTGGCGCACCAACGCCTCCGCTGCGATTGGGGCGGGCATCTATCTGGAGAACTGGTCCCTGGCTGGCCAACTGGTCGACTACCTGGCCCGCGCCGGTAGCCCGACTGCCTTTCAGCATTTTTGGTCACTATCGGTTGAAGAGCAGTTTTACCTGATCTGGCCGGTGCTCATTGGGCTGGCTGTCTGGTTGGGTGGTCTCCGTGCCAGCTCTCGTGCCGGATATCGGGAGCGGCGCTTCCGAGTGGTGGCGGCGGTGGTCATCGGGCTGGTTGTTGTCGTGTCCCTGGGGTACTCGATTCTGGCGACGGCCGTTGCCCCACAACAGGCCTACTTCATCACGCCGACCCGCATGTGGGAGTTGGCGGCCGGTGGCGTCGTGGCGGTGGCGTACCCCGCGCTGACGAGGATGATCAGTCCATCATTGTGGACGCGGCGTGTGCTCGTGGTCGCTGGGCTCGTCGTCATCTCGGCGTCAGGAATCCTGCTCACTGGGCAGGGCTTTCCCGGATGGGTCGCGTTACTTCCCGTTGTCGGAGCAGTGTTGGTGCTGGCGTCGGGGTCTGGTGTGGTCGGGTCGGCCCATCCAGACGGCCCAGCCCACCAGTGGTGGTTGGACCGCGCCCTGGGGGTCAGGCCGATCCAGTTCCTCGGCGACATCTCCTACTCGGTCTACCTCTGGCATTGGGTGTTCATTGCCGTTCTGCCCTGGGCGACGGGGCACCCACTGACCTGGCCAGAGAAGCTCGGTGTCATCGCAGCGACCATCCTGGCGTCATGGGCGTCGAAACGTCAGATCGAGGACCGCTTCAGGGGCACAAAGCCCCTGGGAGCGCCTTTGTGGCGGACCTTCGTCTTCCTGGTGGTGGGCATGGCGGTCGTCGTGTCGGCCGGTGTCGGGGTGTACGTGGTGACAGGCCTTGTCGCTCACGCCGACGACCCGATCGTCGTCCCAGCCGATGCCACCTGTGTCGGCGCCGCCGCTCGGCTCGACCCCGCCTGCACAAGCGGTGATCCCCACGGCACAACTGTATTTGGTTCCCCGTTGCAGGCGTCGGCTGACCGCAACACCGCCTATGCCGATGGCTGCTGGTGGACGTCGAACGACCCGCAGCGCTTCCCCATCTGTCAGTACAGCGCCACATCGGCGGATCAAACGGTCGGCCTCTTTGGCAACTCGCACGCCGGTCCCTACCTCACACCGCTTCAGGAAATGGCCGCTGACAGCAGGTGGAACATCCGAACCTACCTCGCTTCGTCCTGCTACCCCTCAAGGGAGCCACTGGCTTTCGAGACGGCGGCGGCGCGACAGGGCTGTCTCGACTTCACGACTCAGGCGGTCGCTGACATGGTGGCTTCGGGTGTTGATGTGGTGGTGATGTCGGCGCTGACTCAACCGGCGACCGACCCGACTCTGGCGCTGGATGGGGTGGCCGCAGCGGATCTGCAAGCACGGCAACAGGCGAGCTTCGCTGGGGTGCTGGCCCAGTTGACGGATGCGGGTATCCGCGTGGTCGTGGTACGTGACGTGCCCATGCCACCTGACTCCGTGGTCGATTGCCTGGCACAGAATATGGACAAGATCGCGAGCTGTGATGGTCCGAGGGACGCTCGTGTGGCCCCTGACCCGCTGTTCGACGCCGCCTCGGCCATGGGCGATCCGCTGGTGACTCCGCTCGACCTCAACGACGCCCTGTGTGACGCCACAACCTGCTGGGATGTTGTCGGCGCAGTGGTCGTCTACTTCAACCAAGGTCATCTGACAGCGACATTCGCCTCCACCCTGCGTCCCTACCTCGAACCCGTCATCGCCGGGAGGGGATAAGCGACTGATCGGGTGGGCCCAGGGCCCGGATGCGAATTTGTCGGACCGATGGCATACGATGAAGTGATAACCAAGTCACTCGGTTGAGAACGGGTTTTGTTAGGAAGCAGGTGGTGGATGTGACTGTGGCGTCGGATCTTGCGCAGGGCGTGTTCGCTGGGCAACGTCGTCAGATCGCGCGCGCTATCACATTGGTGGAGTCGATGCGGTCGGAGGATCGGGCCCAGGCGCGTGAACTGTTAGGCATCTTGCGTGACCATCAGCAGGGCAAGGCTGTCCGCGTCGGTGTCACCGGTGTGCCGGGGGCGGGCAAGTCGACCTTCATCGACGCCTTGGGGGTCAAGCTGATCGAAGAGGGCCATCGCATCGCCGTTCTGGCGGTTGATCCATCATCGACCAAGACGGGTGGCTCCATCCTGGGTGACCGCACACGGATGGGCGCGCTGGCCCAGTCGGATCAGGCCTTCATCCGTCCTTCCCCTAGTGGGACTCATTTGGGCGGTGTCGCCAGGGCGACGCGTGAGTCGATGCTGATCACCGAGGCCGCTGGCTACGACGTGGTTCTGGTCGAGACCGTCGGCGTCGGTCAGTCGGAGGTCGCGGTCGCCGGCATGGTCGACACCTTCCTGCTCATCACGCTGGCGCGGGCCGGTGATCAACTGCAGGGTATCAAGCGCGGCATCTTGGAGATGGCGGACATCATCGCCGTCAACAAGGCCGATGGTGACAACGAGGCGGCCTCCCGGGTGGCGGCGCGCGAGTTGAAGTCCGCCATGCGCCTGCTCATCTCCGATCCGTTGGCCCGTCGCCCACCGGTGCTGACGTCCTCGTCATACACTGGCGTCGGGCTGATGGAGGTTTGGCAAGCCATTTTGGAGCACCGAGCCTATCTGGAAGAGACCGGTGGCCTGGCCGGGCGGCGCGCAGAACAGCAGCGCGACTGGATGTGGTCTCTGATCGATGACGACCTGCTGGAGTCGATCCGTCAAACGCCTGAGGTCAAGCGGGTTCGCGCTCGTCTGGAGGCCGAGGTGATGGAGGGTGGAACATCCGCCGTCGAGGCCGCCCAGGAGGTGTTGTCCCTCTTCGCCCGCCACCTGCCCGCCACCTGGTTGCAGTGAGGATGCGCCTGCTTGACGCGGTGTGGACTGGGTCCGCCGCATCCTTCGCGCCCGCTGAGATCCTGCGGGTCAATCAGCAGAACTCACCCAACATCGCTCATCCTGCCGGTCAATCAGCAGGATTGGCGGAGTATGGCATCTCTTATCGCTCGGCGGGCGAGGACCAGCCGTTGACCGATTACGCCTACTCAGCGTGCGCGAGTGGTTGTTAGCGGGTGGAGCATGAGTGGTGGGCGGGGACTACAATCATCATCATGTCCATCCCAATGAAAGTGCTTGTCGTCGATGATGAATCGGAAGTCCGCGAAACCTACGAGAGCTTCTTCAGCCAGGAGTCAGGCTTCGAGTATGTGGGTGTGGCTGAGAATGGTCGGCGCGGGGTTTCGCTGTGGCGCGACCTTCACCCGGACGTGACCTTGATGGATCTGAACATACCGCTGATGTCGGGCGTAGAGGCGATCCGCACCATTTGCGCGGAGGACTCGACTGCTTGTGTGGTGGCGATGACTGTGTGCGATGATGGCGCGCACGTCTCTGCGGCGCTGACCGCTGGAGCGAGTGGCTATCTTCTGAAGAGTTGTGCGCCAGAGGAGATCAGTCAGGGTGTGCGGGATGCTTTCAATCAACAAATGCCCCTCGCTGCCAGTGTGCGTTGCACGATGGTCAAGCTGTTTCAGGACAGTGCGCCGTCGTCTGAGCCTCTGAGCCTGGCCACGCAACGCGAGGCCGAACTCTTGCGCGCTGTCGTCGACGGTCTCACCAATGACAAAATAGCGGCTCAGACGCACATGTCCACAGGCTCCGTTAAAGTAGCTCTGAGCAGGCTCTTCGAGAAGTTCACGGTGACATCGAGAACAGATCTCGCGGTGGAGGCGCTCCGCTTGGGCATCGTCCCGCTGCATCCGGTGTGGGTTCCAAGCGAGGATCAATCAGGTTCGTGAGCCGAGCCAGCCTCCCCTTGCCGCCCGCTGAGAAGTGCCATGAGCCTCTCACATCACCCCTGGAGAGGTGGAGACAATGGCCGAAAGATAACTAGCGAAGCCTGTTCTGGGAAGGAAGTATTGAAGCTGCCATGGGAAAACCTGTGGTGACGAAAGTGAATACAGTATTTTACTGATGCTGGGGCTCTTGTTCGCTCGGGGCGTTCCTCGGTTGCGCGACGCAGCCGCGAGGCGGGCATGTGGGATATCGGACGAACAGTTGGAGGGAAGGTGGGTGATGGCTGTGAGTTCTTCGCGAGGCGAGAGTGCTACCTTTTGGGTGTTTCCGCTTGTTGGACTGGCATCGGCGTTGGCAGGGTGCTCAGCGGGACCGGCTGTCGATCTTGACGCGGCGGGGCCCTATGCCGCGCAGTTTAAGCAGGAATACGACTTGGCGCAAAGCGACTACGTTCGCCAGATGCTGGCGGACGGGAAGGTTGACACGGCGGAGTTGCACGACGCGCAGCAGCATATGGTGTCGTGCATGGCTGATGCTGGGTACACGATGGAGTTCAAGGCCGATGCGTACGGCCAAGAGCACGAGAGCATATTGATGAGTCATGGTTCGACTCCATTCTCAGAGGAGGAGGAGACGATGGCATGGGACGCAAGCGGTGTCTGTAGAAATCAGTGGATGGGGTTGGCGGACACTTTGTACTATCAAGTGCAGACTAATCCCAACAATGAGGATTGGGACACGCTGGTGGCGGCCTGTCTGGTGCGCTATGGCTTAGCACCTGATGGCTTCACGGGCAAAGACTATGAGGAGTTCCGTACCTCGGTGTTCGAAGGCTCGGCGAACGACCCGAATCAGGACGGACCTGCTCCGCCTCTTCCAGGCGGGAAGAGTTACAGCGATCCTGCCGTGGCGCGATGTGAGGTTGTGCCATTGCAGTGATTCCTGGCGGTCGCGTGGAGGGCGCCTCGTGACACTATTGACGGTTTACGCTTGTCGGGGTACGTTGTCAGTGTTATCTGGCGATGGGGTTCATCAGACTCATGGAGAGTTCTGACTGGGAAGGAACAGGGTGACGATGACGCGACGTGTGGTGGCGGTCGGTGTGGCGATGACGGGAATAGTCTGCCTGGCCCTCGGTGTGGGGGCGGGCTTGTTGTTGGCGCCAGCGCAGACCCCGGCGGTGGTGGCGGTGGCTTCAGGTGAGTCGGTGATGGCTTTGACTCCGCAACCCTTCACTGGGCAAACATCGGCGCAGGTCACTCCGATTGTGAGAGAAAAGTGTGAATACACTTCCCAGGCCTCCGGGGTGGTGCGGGCTTCGAACTGCGCGGTGGGCCAAGAGGTCGCGTCGGGCTCGGTCCTCATGACCGTCAACGACTCCCCACTGATGGCACTGCATTTGGCCTCACCGCCATGGCGAGACCTGGCTCCGGGTATGAAAGGGGCCGATGTCAAGGACTTTCAGACCGAGTTGGCTCGTCTGGGCTATTCGGTGACTGCTGACGGGGACTATGCGCGGGCCACGGCGCGGGCGGCTGAGAAGCTGTGGGAGTCTGTCGGGGTGAAGGGGCAGCAGGGATTGCCGCTGGCGGGGTTTGTGTGGTTGCCGGATGAGGCCGCGACGGCTTCGACCTGCGATGTCGGTGTTGGCGCCACGGCCTCGCCGGGTATGCCGCTGTTCACCAGCGGTGGCGGGCTGGCCGGGTTGACGGTGGCCGGGATCGAGGATACGGCGCAGCGGGTGGCGGTGTCGGCCGATGGCGCGTTGACGGCCCCGATCAGTGAGGATGGGGTGGTGTCGGACGCCGGGTTCCTGGGTGTTTTTGAGGCGGCGCCGATGTACACCCAGTGGCGGTCCTCGGGTGCAGGCGCTTTGACGGTGCCAACTCAGCTAGCGCAGTCTGTCGAGGTTGTGTCGGTCCCTCCCTCGTCATTGTACGCTGTCAGCGGCAGTTCGGCCTGTCTGGTGGACGGTACCGGGACGCCGCGCGCCGTCACTATCGTCGCCTCGCAGCTAGGGCAGACCTTCGTCAAGGCTGACCCGCTACCGACGGCAGTGGCTGTGTCCGCTCCGAAGGACGGCCCGGCATGCGGGTGAATGTGGAGCATGTCTCGCATCAGTTCCCTGGTACTGGTGTCTTGTTTCATGATCTGTCGTTCGGGTTGGAGCCAGGCGATTTGGTGGGGCTGACCGGGCCATCGGGGTCTGGAAAGTCAACCTTGTTGTCCTTGCTCGCCCGGTGGGAGCAGCCGGTCGCTGGGCGGGTCGTGTGGGAGTCCGTCGGATCGGTCGGCTGGGTGTTCCAGAATCCCTACGGCGTGGCTGGGCGCACAGCCATTGATCATGTGGCCTTACCTCTTCTGGCGAAAGGGTTGAGTCGCCGTGACGCGACCGCTCGGGCTGGTGGCTTGCTGGATCGCTTTGGCTTGCGAGATGTGGCGGATCGGCCCTATTCGGCGTTGTCCGGTGGGGAGGGGCAGCGCTTGATGCTGGCACGGGCTGTGGCCAAGGCGCCGGATATGTTGCTGGTCGATGAGCCGACCGCTCAGCTTGATCCGACCGCTGCTCAGACCGTCGATCACGTCTTGGGTCAGCTGGCCAGTGAATTCATGATTGTCGTGGTCGCCACCCATGATCCGCGCACCGCCGCCGCCTGTCGCCGCCTGATCGATCTGGGGGATTGGCAGGTCGGTGGTGACGAGAGGCCAGTGGCGTCCGATGGCACTGCGGTCGAGTCTGGGGCGGTTGAGGTTGGGGCGGCGAGTGAGGTTGAGGTGGGTGAGTCGGTCTCTGCCGGTACTCCCTCCGAGCCTGCCCCGGTCGGTTCTGGGATGATTGAGCCCAGGCTGACCGCCGTGGGTCGGCGGGCTCTCGGGGATGGGTCAGAAGTATGAACAACCATGGCCAGCCCGGTTCGCCCCACCCGAGAGGGGCCGGTTCACTCACCCCATCGCAGGGTCGAACCGGCCCACAGGGTTCACCCCGCTTGAGTGTCGTCTGGGGTGAGGCCTGGCGCAACCTTTTGACTGGCACAACGCGAGGACTATTGTTCGCGGTGGTGTTCGCCGTGGCCTGCGGTGGGGCCGCCGTCGCGCAGTCGCGCATGGTGGTGGACTTCATCCATCAAGCGACCGCCTATCGCGAAGCGGGTGCAGCCATCCAGGTCGTGGCGGCTCCGGGTCAGATCAACGGGTCGCAATGCGATGACTTGGCCCAGGTGTCGGGGATTGTGGCGGCGGGCGCTCTGCGCCACGGCGCCGATGTCACTGTGGCGACCCTGCCGTCCACCAAGGTGCCGTCCCTCGATGTCACACCGGGTTTCGCAGCTCTGCTCGACCCCACCAGCGTGACGACGGCCCGTGCTGGGGCGGGGGTCTGGCTGGCCGCCAGTCTGGCTGAGCGAGCTGGAGTCGGCCTCGGCGCCTCCCACCTGCCATTGGCTGATGGCGAAGACGTTCCAGTGGCAGGTGTTTACGCTTATCCCGCCGATGGTCGTGCCCCAACGCTCGACTATGCCATCGTCTCGCCAACGGCCTCGTCGGCCCCGTTTGACGCCTGTTGGGTCTTCGCTTGGCCGCGTCCGGAAGCAGCCTTCGATGTGTTGACTGTCCCGGTGCTGCCTCAACTGACCGGCTCGGGCGTCAAGGCGGCGCCGCCTATGACCAGCCAGTTGAACACCACACTTGGCTTGTCTTTCGACGGTCCTGCCAAGTTCGCGGCCCTGCCCTTGTGGCTGCTGGCGGCGGCGGGCGCCCTGGTCGGGCTGGTTCTAGGTTTCACGGCAGTACGTCTGCGTCGCCTCGAACTCGCCGGAGCCCTCCACGCCGGAGTGGCCAAACCGGCCCTGGGGGTGCAACTGCTGGTGGAAACTCTCCTGTGGTTGGTCGTCGCCGCTTGCCCAAGTCTCGTCGCCAGCTTAGGGGCCTCCATGTGGGGCAATAGTGATTGGTGGCCAGCCTGGTGGCCCGCCATCCGCGCCATCGGCCTCGCCGCCGTCGCCACACTGGTCGGCACTCTAGCCGCCTTACTCCTGACCCGAGAAAAGCAACTCTTTGTGTACTTCAAACGGCGGTGAGCGGGCTGGAGTGGCATCCAGCGGTGATCTAGGCAGCGTCTATCCGCGTTGGTACCCACCGACAGGGGGTTGAACTGTGCGCGGGGTGTGCCAGGCCAGGCCGACGGCGATCAGGATGAGGACGGCGCCGAGCCCCCAGGCCCATGCCATTGAGAATGCGTCGAGCACGGCGCCAGCGACCAGGGGGCCAAGGATCAAGCCGATGTCGCCGGCCATTTGGTAGGCGGCCAGTCCAGAACTGGCCGAGATCGGCACAGTGTCCGCCAAGAGTGCTTGTGAAGCGGCGCCAGTGGCTGAAGCGCCGACGGAGTAGACACACATCAGCACGACCAGCAAGGCGTATGAGCCGGTCAAGGCGATGCCGATTGACATGGTGGCGGTGATCGAACCGCCGAGCACCAGCATGAAACGTCGTCCCAATCGGTCAGTGCCCCAGCCGGTCAGCGGCAGGCAGCAGGCTTGGGCGACCGCGGCGATGGCGAAGGCGAGGCCAGTCCACGAGGTGGTCTTGTGGAGCACTTCGACGACGAACAGGGGGATCAACAGGTTGCGCACCCCGTTGGACTGCCAGCCGTTGGCGAAGTTCATCATCGTAGCCGCACGGAATCGCCGGTCTTTGACAAGGTCTTTCAGGCCGATCACCGTGTTGCGTAGTTGTTGCTTCTCTTGGCGGTCAGTGCGCGGCATGGCGATGAACATGACGAATGCAGAGATGGTCAAAGTGATCGAGTAGAAGAAGAAGGGGGCGTGGATGGAGATGGCGGCGATCAACCCACCGATGGCGGGCCCGGCCATACCACCCAGGACGAAGCCGCCACCCGAGATGGCGTTGGCGCGCCCGCGCATGTGCGGTGGGACGATCGCAAACAGCAGCGCCATGGAGCTGACCCCGTACATCGACGAGCCGAAACCCGATAGGCCCCGCCAGATCAAAATCCCCCAGTATGAGTCAGAAACACCTATCATGAAGGTCGGAAAAGCGATCAACAACTGGCCGACGGTGGCCAATTCGCGCGGGCCCACTCGCCGTACTAGCCAGCTTGACACTGGCATTGTCAGCAGTCGGAGGATGGCGAGCGCCGACACGACCAATCCGATCAGGAACCCGGTCACTCCGAAGGTGCGAGCGTACACCGGAAGAATCGGTGACATGACGCCGAAGCCGATGGCGATGAGGAAGCCGACAATCGAGAGGATCCACACTTCATAGGGCAAGCGATCCTGAGAATGTGCTTGTGATCCCCCAAATATCATGGGGGCCAGTCTACTCGCCCCCTGATGGTGGGTCCGGCGCGGCGGCTGGGATGGCAGTCACAGCGGACCGTCCCAAGCTGAGCAAGACCGCCGACGTTCGGAGTCCCGCCGATCTGCTACCTGCCCCGACCCGCCAGTCGACTCATAGGTGAAAACTGACCGAAATCGTCGAGTATTCATGGCCACCCACGATTTAGGCCAATTTCTCTCCAATATCGGGTCGGAATGGATATGAAATTGACCTAAATCGTCAGGTCCCGACTCAAATGGCCAGAGATTGCTCAGTTGTGTCGACCACTCAGCCACAGGGGGCACTCAACTCAGCCACAGGCGGCACTCAACCGAGTAGGAGGGCTGTCGAATCACCCCGAGCACTCCCACATGGCCGGTCATCGCCAAGTCCCTACCGATTCACCCACCCATTGATCAGTATCTCTAGGATCCGCCGATGCTCATGTGGCGGCACTCGGGATCCTTCTGACACTGCTCGTCGGAATAGGTGGAAAACTCGCGGTGAAGAA
This sequence comes from Propionibacteriaceae bacterium, assembly GCA_031286045.1. Classification (GTDB taxonomy): domain Bacteria; phylum Actinomycetota; class Actinomycetes; order Propionibacteriales; family Propionibacteriaceae; genus WQYJ01. The sequence continues at coordinate 15,227 of JAITVA010000026.1, forward strand.
CCTCGAGTAGTTTCGTGCTCTTGTCGATGATGGGTTGCTCCTCGGCGGTCGGCCCCTTGTCCGGATCGGCTGGCCAGATGCTGAACGGTGGGTCGAAGTCGATGTTCGGATCTGGTGGATAGTCCTCTGGTTCGGCGCCTCCAGGGCCATAGGAGTCAGCGAGGTCTCGATTGAAGTTCGGGCACACGGCGAGAAGGGCCTCCAACTGCATCGGCTCTATCGAGAAGGGCAACTTCACCGTTGGCATGGTCAGTTCCGTCAGATCGTCGGGCATGGCGATGTCCTTCACGCTCGGCCAACCGTTCTGCCGGGCACAGGCCGCGCACTGGTTGTTCGAGTCGACCTGTTTGAGGACCTCGTCTCGCGGCAGGGTCTCAGGGTCGACTTGGTTGATGATGGCCGGGTCGTACCCAGTCTGGGCGCGACACTCCAGCATGATCTGAGTGCGGTCGGTCCCGTCGACGATCAAGGCGTAGTCAGTACTGGTCTTGTCAGACATGAACGCGTCGATGAGTTTCTGGTCGGCGGCGCTCCATGGCTCACCCCCGCTAATCATCTGTGCTTTTCCCTGTTCGACACGTTCCATGACGTAGGATTTGCCGCCCACCTCGACACGGGTCTGATGGCCATCCATGCCGTAGGGGAAAGAGAAGTTCGGCTCAAGGCCCGCTTCGAGTAGGCAGTCATATTGTCTCTGGGCTGTCTTGGTCAAGTCCTCCATCGTGGGCAGGGTCTTTGCCGACCCGCTGATGGTCGGCAGGTCCGGGGCGGTGGTGGTGCATCCCGTCTGCATCCCCAGCGCGACAGTCACGGCCATGATGAGACCCAATCCTGACCGAGCACCCACGACGCGACGACTCCCTTTCGCGAGCATGCCTCAACCCCTTCGTAGGATCATTCCCCGCTGACAGCCTACTACTAGGAACGCCACGTCGCCCATCAAGACTTATTCGTGTTCGCTGCCCTGGGGTTGCGTGCGGTTGGGCCGGCGTGTCGTCTGTCCTGCTGCTGAAGGCGGCGTCTAGTCACCCATGTCGCAGCGGATCACCGTCACCTCTCAGCGGATCACCGTCACCTCCCAGCCTCACCCTCAAAGGACCCATGGCCAAGGCGTCCAAGTCGGGTCATCGCAAACCTCGAGCCACCGAGAAAGTGAAAATTGACATGACAGAATGGGTATGGCAATGCTGACCATTGCGCGACCGGTACCGCAATGATGACTCGCGTCGTCGGGGGACGAGAGCGTGGCCCGTGCAGGTTTGGTTCAGGGGAGAGCTTTAATATGAGATCAGCGAAGAGATTAGTAGCCATACTGGTTCTGACGATTGGCCTACTGGTGCCAGGGATCATGGTGGGCGACCTGAGTTGGGCCGCGCCCGGTGATCCAGAGTTGCTCACCCTTCAACGCTTCCGCACGCAGTCCTGGCATGCGGATGGGGGAAGCGATTCTCTGGATCCTACGGATATCACAGACGGTGACCCCGCCTCCTACTGGCACTCGAACTGGGGGACTGGTAGCGGTTCGACCGCCAAGGCCCCCTACTACATCGACCTTGACTACGGCTCCCTGAAGAGCATCACCTCCATCGAGCTTGACAAGCGATCCGGGCGAACCCACCAGCAGATCTCCGCCGTCAGCATGTGGATTCATCCTGAGGTCACCGACACCTATCCCAACGGCTCGAAGGTCACCGATTACTTCAAGGCCGGCGCCACTAAGGACGACATTGATGCTGACTTCGCCATGACGGGCTGGACCCCGGTCTCGATTTCTTCGACCGGTCTCGGTGGTTCAGGCACGTCACAAACTGTCCAGATCACCCCGACGACCGATGTTGAAAGTCGTTATGTCCGCCTGCAGGTGACCTGCCTGACTCAACCGCCGACCAACACCACTGTCAGCGAGGTGGCTGTCAGCGAGATTCGGGCCTTCGGTCGCGAGGCTGGCCCCTACGTCCTGCCGGTCGCCAACATCCGTGCCAGCTCGTACAAGATCGACTTGGGCGAAGGCAAGGCTTTCCAGTGGGACATGGTCGACGACAACTTCCTCACCTTCTGGAGGAACAAGCAGGAAACCACCAACGGCTATGGCGTCGGTCTTGGCGCCGCCGCCAACTCAGATGGCTACTACATCGACATTGATCTGGGCGCGGAGCAGGAAGTCAACTATGTGGATGTGTTCGCCCGCGGAAACAACTCTGCCGAGGGTTGGCCGAACAATGATGTCAAGGTCTACACCCCCACCACCCACGGCGCTGCCGACGGCTGGCCTGGTGGAGAGGTGACCACTGGTTTCGCCAACCCTGCCACCAACACCAACAAGGCCGTCGATTGGGGCACGGCTGAATCAACCGCGGCGAATTGGACCGAACAGCCTGCCACGGTGACGCAGGTTGACGCCGCCGGAAGCACACCCAAGCACCGGCACGCGGAACTCGCCACGACCGTGACCACTCGCTATCTGCGAGTCCACGTCAAGGCGGACACAGTCTGGATGAACATCTCTGAGATCCAGGTGTCCGGCAAAGAATTGGACGCCAGCTTGGAGAAGCTGGGCGCGAAGCGGGCTCAGGGCAGCCCTCACTACGGCACTTCGGCGCCATCCAACATCCTCACCACCACCTTGGCCGGCGGCGATGGCGCCATCTGGCAGCCTGCTAGCGGCAATACGGGTTATCTGGAGGTCGATCTGGGGCAGGTCAAGGAGATTCGTCGGCTCGAGCTGGACAAGCGGGTGCCCCAGACGTCTGGAGCGATAGGTAGCGCGCAAGTCACCCTCTCCGCCCAGCCCAGCGAGGCGTGGCCCACCTCCTACAGCACCGCCGCCCAAACAGTGACGGGGACGATCACGACTGGCACGCAGGTCGTCAATCAGACTGTCTCGGTCCGTTTCGACGATGCCGTGTATGCCCGATACCTCAGGATCGATTTGACTGGCGCCGGTGGGGGGCCTTCGGTGTCGCAACTGCGTGTCTTCGGCACCGAGCCGCCTGCAGCCGAGTACACGCTGACGGGTTCGGCGGCCGCACCGGCCAATGACCTGTCGCTGTGGTATCGAGAGCCGGCCAAGACCGAGGATCTGTCTGGCGTGAATGCCGACTGGCTGCCCATCGGCAACGGGAAGCTTGGCGCGATGATGGATGGCGGCGTCATGACCGAGCGCATCCAGTTCAACGAGGAGTCGTTGTGGAGCGGT
>JAITVA010000042.1 GCA_031286045.1 Propionibacteriaceae bacterium
GAAGGGACGAACCCGCGACCGTACACACCAGCTACCTGCGCCTACCCTCTCAGCCCGCACACCGGAACCCGACCTCGCTGGCCACCAACCCACCCATCCTGGAGGGAACTGTCCGCGGCAACCCCCCAAGCAGGAGACCGGACCCCCGGATCGATAAACCCACCCACGATGGCACGCCACCCCCGCGCGGCCAGCACGCGCGTCCAAGCGCACATCACAACGGATCACGACGGCACCCCACCCACGATGACACTCCAATCCAGTGCGCCTAGCACCACTGAAGGCGGCTGTCCCACAGAAGTAGGCAATCACCACAGTCAACCAGCACGCGGCGCCGCCATGGACAGCCCATCGGAGCAGCTGTGATCGGTGCGGTGGGGTGACCGCCGTCTCTTGCGTGTGCCAGTCCTTGGGTTGGCCGATCGGGCATATCGGCTTTCCGGATGAGGTCAGAGCTGTGCGTCGTGGCTTGTTGCTGCGCCGGGAGATGGGTGGCGGCGCCACTTTGCTGTGGACCTCCTTGCCCCAAACCGGTCGAGGTCAGTCACCGGCGGGCCCTGGTGTCTATGTCTCTCGTAGGCAATTCGCTCAAGTTCAACTACCCCTGCTCGACGATCCCCGATACACTTAAGACTGCTCATTCCCCGGTTGGTCTTCCGGCAGGGCCCGCCTGACTTTGAATCAGGATTAGCGAAGCAAGTTCGACTCTTGCCCGGGGAACTCACTGCTGATGGCGGGCGTGCGCACAGTTTGGTGCGAGGCGATAGGATGAATCCGTCTGAATTTCCCTGAGCGACCACTGCCGTTAATGTGACTCTCATAGCGGTTGGCTGGCTTGGGGACGCGAGATGAAAGTGCGGTGAAATGGCGGCTGAACCTGGCTCCTCGGTGGCGGCAGTGATCCTGCTGGCGGCAGGTGAAGGCACTCGGATGAAGTCGCGTACCTCGAAGTTGCTGCACACTCTCAGCGGTCGGTCGATGTTGTCGTGGGCGCTGACGGCGGCCAAGGGGGTTCATCCTCGTCAGCTTGTTGTGGTGGTGGGATACCAACGCGATCAGGTGGAGGCTCACCTGCGCGAGATCGCGCCGGACGCGCTGCAGGCCGTTCAAGACGAGCCGAGGGGCACCGGACACGCGGTCTCTTGTGGTTTGGACGCGTTGGGTGCTGTCAGCGGCGAGATCGTGGTGACCTACGGTGATGTGCCGCTCCTGTCGGGCGAGACCTTGCGTCGGTTGGTGGCGGCCCACCGTCAGGCGGGCAACGCCGTGACTGTCATGACGGCTGTGGTCGAGGATCCGACGGGTTATGGCCGGGTGATTCGCTCCGGTGACGATGTCGTCGGCATTGTCGAGCATCGTGACGCCGACGACGCGCAGCGTGCCATCAGTGAGATCAATTCGGGGATCTACGTCTTCGACGCCGACGTCCTACGCGAGGGTCTGGCCCACCTGACGCCAAACAATAATCAACAGCAGCTTTACTTGACCGATGTTTTGGGTTATGCCCGTGCGTCGGGCCATCGCGTGGGCGCCTACGTCGAGCCGGATGTGTGGCAGACCGAAGGGGTCAACGACCGGGTGCAATTGTCGCGGCTGGCGGCCGAGATGAATCGGCGCATCCTGGAGCGGTGGATGCGTGAGGGTGTCACTGTGATCGATCCGGCCACGACCTGGGTCGAAGCGGGGGTGTCCATCGGCGCTGACACGGAATTATGGCCAGGCACGATCCTGCGGGGCGCCACCACCATCGCCACTGGAGCGGTCATCGGACCAGACACCCGCTTGACGGATGTCGAGGTCGGTGAAGGCGCGGAGGTCGTCCGTTCCGAGGCGACCTTGGCGGTGATCGGGCCGAAGGCCAACGTCGGACCCTTCTCCTTCATTCGTCCGGGCACTCAGCTGGGCGAGGCGGGCAAGATCGGGGCCTTCGTCGAAGCCAAGAACGCTCAGATCGGTCCTGGGGCGAAGGTGCCTCACCTGACCTATTGCGGTGACGCCGAGATCGGCGAGGGTAGCAACATCGGAGCGGGCACGATCTTCGCCAACTACGACGGCACGAACAAACACCGCACCAGGGTCGGCAAGCACGCCTTCATCGGCTCGGACTCGGTCGTCGTGGCGCCGGTCGTGATCGGAGACGACGCCTTCGTCGCAGCCGGTTCGGTCGTGACGCATGATGTCGCTTCCGAGGAGTTGGCCGTGGCACGCGGTCGTCAGCGCAACATACCCGGTTGGGTCGGACCCTACCGAGAACGTACCGCTCAAGAACACGAGAAAAATGTCGCCGCAGCTGGGCAGACTGCGGCGGACACACCCGGATCACCCCAGACGCCGTCCAGTGAAGGCACGACGTCTGGATCGGGGGCGATCACAGGCCATGACTCGACATTGACGGCCGCCGTTGGGAAAGCCCACGGCGCCACGACCCTGACCGAGAAGGAGTGATCGTGACCGACCTGACCAAGAAGGATGTCAAGCACTTGATGCTTTTCGCGGGCAGGTCGCACCCGCAAC
>JAITVA010000106.1 GCA_031286045.1 Propionibacteriaceae bacterium
GCGGTGACTCCTTCCACTGACCTTGTTCCAATCCCAATCCTGTTCCGATCCCAAGGAGAGCCGTGAAGACCGGGTCGAGTCTGGCCACGCCGCCTGCAGTGCGCCCCTCGTGTTGGTACGACGCCTACTTTTTCGACCTCGATGGAACGATCTACCTCGGCGACGAAGCCCTGCCCGGCGCGGTCGAGACGATCGCATGTCTGCGTCGTCGCGGCGTCCAGGTGCGGTTCTTGTCGAACAATCCGACTAAGAGCCCTCAGCAGTACGTTGACAAGCTCGCGGGCATGGGCATCGCGACGACGCTCGATGAGATCACCACCTCGATCACCACGACAGTGTGGTGGCTGACGACCTATCACCGAGAGGCGACGATCTTTCCCATCGCCGAAGAGCCTTTGTGCCAGGCCTTGCGTGAGGCTGGCTTCCGCTTGAGTGACGACCCTAGTCAGATCGATATCGTCATCGCATCCTATGATCGAGGCTTCGATTACGCCAAGTTGCAGACGGCTTTCGACGCGCTATGGTATCACAAAAGGGCCATTCTGATTCAGACCAATCCTGATCGGTACTGCCCCTTCCCGGATGGCCGCGGTCAGCCCGACGCGGCCGCCATCACCGCCGCGATCGAGGCCTGCGCCCAAGTGCCTTGTCAGGCGTCGATGGGAAAGCCATCACCGCTCTTACTCGAAGCCGGCCTGGCCGGGCTCGACCTGCCCCATGACCGCTGCATCATGACCGGTGATCGCCTTGGCACCGACATTCGAATGGCGATCGACGCGCACATGCCCGCAGCCGTGGTTTTCACCGGTGAAGCCCGACCCGAGGATCTCACAGCCTTGCACGCTGATGTCTTCCGTCTGAACTCGATCAACCAACTCCTACCCGGCTGATCGACCGACCTGGCACGGCTGGTCGGATCCTGTCGCGACGAACTCGTGGCGGCCGAATGGGCGTCGACATCGGGCCACAGACGTCATGGTGTTGTGAATTGTAGGTCGTGTCCTCATTTTCTGCGATCAGTGGTAAAGTTAATGTTTAACTACGGCATGAATTGAGGAGGACAATGTCAAGCCAGGATCCCGTGACTCCGGTCCCCGAGGCCAAACCCGAAGACGAGAACAAGAAGAAGCGCAAGGTTCTGCCGGTTTTCTTGTCGATCCTGTCGGTGCTCCTTGTGGCAGGTGGCATCACTTTTGGCGCCATGTCTTTGTGGCCCGGCCACACTCCAGCGGGCGCGACCGCGCTGATCGACATGCAGGGCAACGTCGTTGTGCCCGATGAGCCCGCGGCGACGTCGTCGGCCTTCATGGAGCAGGCCCAGATGGTGACCGATGACGGTGGCGAGGGTTTCGTCGTCCCGTCGCTGAACCTTGATGTGCCGCTGGGATCGATCAATGAGGTCGAGGGTGTCATGAACCCCCCGAACTTCACCTCCGCCTTCGTCATCCGCAACCGTGGGGCCAGTCTCGACAATGCTGATCAGGGCACGGTTTACATCGTGACGCACGCCATCTACCAGGGACATGCGCCTGGCAACTATCTTCAGGCCGACGGCCAGGTGAGCCTCAAACCTGGCGACATCATCAAGGCTGACGGCAAGGAGTACTCCTTCGTCGAAGCCCAGATCATTGCCAAGGAGGGGCAAGGGGGCTTGGCCGATCATGCCGAGCTGTGGACCGATGATCCGGGTCGCCTGATCATCGTCACCTGTGTCGTCCGACCCGAGGGTGGCATCGCCGTCAACAACCTGGTGATCATCGCTCAACTCGTGGCCTAAACGTCGTTCATTCTCCTTTCGGACGAGTGCCCGCCGACTGTCATAGTCGGCGGGCACTCGTTTGTCCTGGGGGCCGGTCTGGGGGTCGGCTCGTTCGACCAGACCCGTGACTAGGCCGGTCCTCATCACTACTGAGACGGGTCGGTGTGAATACGTAGAGCTGATCGAGTGCGCTCCGGATGTCGTGGGGGCGACGGTGTGATCTTCGCCACTTTCATCCCTGGCTTGTTCGTCCAGCCCCCGTAACCGCCTTGTCGTGGGACTAGGCTCGCTGGCGGATCACATGAACGTGTGACGCCGAGGATCTTGAGGTTTTCCGAATGACTTGTTCGCGAAGCCTTGAGGATCTCAGCGTCATCCTCCAGCGGTGACGCATGAGGTGTCTAGGACGACATCCCCCATCTAGCTGGTGTGGGAACCTTTCCCCCCGGTTCCCACACCAGCGTCATCGTCCAGTTGGACCACGACCATCCCAGACAGCAAACGGCGCCGCTCAGGGGAACCCCAAGCGGCGCCGTCGAACCTATCGGGCCCTCACACCTCGGCGAGGGCGGCGACGGGGCTGGCCTTGGCGGCGCGGCGACCTGGCAGGAGAGAAGCCAGGGCGGCGGCGATGACCAAGATGGCCAGTAGTCCCAGGGTTTGTGGCCAGTCGATGGCGAATTGCACGTTCATGACGAAGCCTTCGCCACGGAACTGTTGCACCATCGCTTTGGCGCCGAGCCAGCCGAAATAGCCGCCCGCGACCGCTCCGATGATGGCGCCGGTGACGGTCAACAGCAGTGCTTCGATCAGCATCATGGCCCGCAGCTGACGCTTTTGGGCGCCGACGGCCCGCAGGATGGCGGACTCGCGACTGCGTTCGATGACGGACAAGGTCAGCGTGTTGGACACTCCGACCAGTGCGATCAGCACAGCCACAGCCAGTAACACGGTCATGGTGCCGACGAGGATGCTCATGACCTGGTCGATCATGTACTTCTCGCCGAGGGAGCCGCCCATGATGACAGTGGCGCTGTCACCGCCAGTCGCAGTTTGGAGGGCGTTGTAGACCGACATGGTGTCCGCTCCAGCGGCGACTCGGGCGATGACCATGGCGCGGTCGATGGAGCTTCCGGCCAGCTTGTCGTAGACCGTCGGTGAGACGAAGGTCCAGCCAGTGTGGTACAGGGCCTCATCGACTTGGGTCGAACCGTGCGCCTGGGCGACGTTCTGGGTGGCGGCGGTCAAGCCGACCGGCCCAGCCGTGCCAGCCAGAGTGACCGCGCGACCAGCAAGGTCGTAGCTGTTCTGGTCGGCCGCCGTGACACCGGCGTCCTCACCTGACCAGAGTTGGTCGTCGGGCATGGTTTGGGGGAACTGGACCGCGACCTGATGGATGGCGGAGTCGTAGCGGCAGACGTGGAGGTACTGGTTGGGCGCAGCGTCGCCCGTCAGCGCTGTCCACTTGCAGCTCAGGTCGACTGGTGTCTCCAGGCCGCCGACGTGGGCCACCTGGTCGGCGACATTGGCGGGCACCGCACTTGGCGTGGTCACACTTG
>JAITVA010000135.1 GCA_031286045.1 Propionibacteriaceae bacterium
CCGGTGACAGGATCCACGGTGATCAGGCTGCCGGGGTGAGGTTGCGCCAAAAAAGCCTGGACATCCGCCTGCGGCATCCTGAAGTGCTCGGGAATATACATCCGTCCTCCTTGTCATCCATGGATTGGTGTGAGATTCGAGGATCGCTTGATCCGCTGATCGGATGGCGAGAACTCGCTGGTCATGGCCCGCCGTGGTCATCCGATCGCGGCGTAGGAGTCGGCCAGCAGGTCCTCAGGGATGTCTGCCAGCGCAGTCGGGTGGCCGATCCCCTCCAACAGCACGAGACGCAGATGATTTCCCCTGGCCTTCTTGTCCACACTCATGACCGAGCGTAGCTGGGACCAATCGCTGGCATGGTACGAAACCGGCAATCCGACGCTGGCAAGCACCTCGCGATGCAGGGCCACTTCGTCATCGTTCAGCAGACCGAGACGGCGGGCCACCTCGGCCGCGAAGACCATCCCCACCGCGACGGCGGCCCCATGGGCCCAGGTGAATCCCTCGACCTTCTCAATCGCATGCGCCAGAGTATGGCCATAATTGAGTGCCTCACGGCCGACCTGGCCAGCCTTAGCCTGCTCGCGAAGATCCTGGGAAACCACCGCGGTCTTGACCTGGATGGCCCGGGTCAGAGCCTCGGCGAAGGCCGGAGTGCTGGTGTTCGTCAAGGCCTGGGGATCCAGCCTCGCCAGGTCGAGAATCTCAGAATCCGCGATGAAACCACACTTGATGATCTCCCCCAGACCGCTGGCGACTTCAGCTGAGGGCAAGTCCCCCAGAAAGTCGAGATCACAGGCCACCGCCCTCGGTTCCCAAAAGGCGCCGACGAGGTTCTTGCCCTCGGGAAGATTGACGCCGGTCTTGCCGCCGACGGCCGCGTCCGCCATGGCCAAGACAGTGGTCGGTAGGCTGAAGTAAGGCAGACCGCGCAGCATGGTGGCGGCGACGAAACCGGCCAGATCGGTCGTCGTGCCGCCTCCCAGACCGACCACAGCATCGGAACGGGTGAACCCGGCCTGGGCCAGGGCGCGCCAGCAGTGGTCCAGAACCGTCGTCGTTTTGGCCGCCTCGCCCGCAGGCGCCTCGATCAGCATCGCACCGGGCAGCTTCGCTGCCATCGCCGCCGCCCGGTCGTGTAGGACTGGCGGATGCAGGATCGCGATGCGGGCGACCCCCTCCAGCCGCTCGACCAGCTTGGACGCCACACCTCGCCCGATCAGAACGTCGTAAGGCTGATCCGCCTCAACTCTCACCGTCACGACTGCGGCCGAGGCCAGATGATCCATGATCTGTGCGACGATGTCATCGACTGGCTGCTCCGCGTCGACGCGCCAAGTCGCCGTGCGCTCATAGACCGGCAGACGCTTGGCCGCCAGCGCGGACATCTGCGCCCGCACATCGGTCAGCAGCAAGGGGCGCAGGCGATTCATCCCAGCCCGCCTGGTCAAGGTGACCACCGACACATCCAGCCAGACGACCTGGTGGCCCGGCAACATGGCGCGGATGGCTTCGGTCATGATGGCGCCACCACCAAGACTGACCACGCCACCCGACGCCAAGGCGTCAGCAGCGGCGACCTGCTCCAACTGACGGAAGTGATCCTCACCTTGATCAGCGAAGATCTCGCGAACAAGGCTGCCGGTACGCTCCTCGATCAACACATCTGTGTCGATGAACGACAGCCCCAGCACAGTGGCCAGCGCCGCGCCGACGGTCGTCTTGCCTGAGGCTGGCAGGCCAATCAGAACCACGCTCACCAGCGGCCCCCCAATCCAGCGGCGTCGAGTCGATCGCGGTAGGCCTGCGCAGCGACCCGCACATCCTGCACCGTGTCTCCCCCGAGTTTCTCAAGGCAGGCGTCGGCCAAGGTCAGCGCCACCATAGCCTCGGCCACCACCCCAGCGGCGGGGACAGCACAAACGTCGGAACGTTGGTGATGGGCCAGGTCATCACTGCCCGTGGCGACATTGACCGTCTTGAGAGCACGCGGAATCGTGGCGATCGGCTTCATGGCGGCGCGCAACCGAATCGGCTCGCCGTTGGACATACCCCCCTCAATTCCACCAGCCCTGTCGCTGGCCCGGACGATACGGCCATTCTCGAAGCGCATCTGATCATGGGCCTGCGATCCACGCGCCCGCGCCAACTCGAAGCCATCACCGACCTCGACCCCTTTGATCGCCTGGATGCCCATCAAAGCGCCCGCCAACCGCGCGTCCAGTCGCTGGGCGGCCACCGCGTGAGTGCCCAGACCAGGCGGGCAGCCCCAGACTGCGACCTCGACGACGCCGCCCAGCGTGTCTCCTTCGCGGCTGACCGTCTCAATCAGCTCCTGCATGGCCGCGCTGGCATCTGGGTCGAAGCAGCGCACCGGATCGGCGTCGACCCGGACCGCGTCCTCTGGCGTCGGGCAGCGGTCAGGGGCGGCACTGACCTCACCGATGGCCGTCACATGGGACAGGATTTCGATCCCCAAAGCCTGGCGTAGGAACAGTCGCGCGACCTCACCGGCAGCCACACGAGCGGCGGTCTCGCGGGCGGACGCCCGCTCCAAAATGGGTCGGGCCTCCCGGAAATCATACTTCTGCATCCCGGTCAGATCCGCGTGGCCCGGTCGGGGCCGAGTCAAAGCCTCATTGCGCCCCAACCCCGTCAAGCTGTCAGGATCAACCGGATCGGGACTCATCACATCGACCCATTTCGGCCACTCCGAGTTGGCGATCTCGACGCAGACCGGCGATCCAAGCGTCTGGCCATGACGAACTCCGGCCGTGAGCCGGACCTGATCCTGCTCGAAACCCATACGCGCCCCTCGGCCAGCCCCCAGCCGTCGGCGGGCCAAAGCCGCCTGGATCTCGACCGTGGTCACCCGCACATGGGCTGGAAGGCCTTCCACAATCGTCGTCAGCATCGGGCCGTGGGACTCCCCCGCCGTCATGTATCTCACCATGGCCCACAGTTTAGGGCAGAGGTCCGACATAACTGCCGACAGCCCACAAGGGGTGAGTCAGAGATGGTCGCATCGTCACTTCACGTCAGGACCCGGCTACCCGTCGACTGGGGAGAACACCAACCACGCTGGCCCGGGGTCACACGACACCGCCATGCCCGGCCAGCGGAAACTCCAACTCGCGCCCGTCGACCGAGGAGGACGCCGTCCACCCTGACTCCTGGACCCACATCCCCGAATGACCCGTCGGCGGGACCTCGTGGTCCAGGCTCTACCGACCCAAGGCCGCCTCGGCAGCCTCGCGCAACAACTCGAACGGCACAACTCGACCCGTCATCAGTTCGACCTGACCGACCGCCTGGGCTGCCAGCAGATCGAGGCCGCTGGCATAGGGTATGCCGACCTGACGAGCGTGATCCACCAGCGGCGTCGGCCACGGGTTGTAGAGGACATCGAAGATGAACTGGGTGTGATCGAGCTGAGCGCTCCACTCGGCTGCGACCGGCGCAGGCACAGTCGAGATGACGACAGCCGCACTGGTACCTGCGACGATGTCGATTCCCCAAGCTGCGGCCTCAACGGCCAACTGCTCGACCGCGTCCCTTCGACGAGCCCGCACGCCCACGCGAGTCACCCCCAAGCCAGCCAGGGCATAGACACAGGACCGGGCCGTCGCCCCCGCCCCGAACACCACAGCCCCAGCGTCAAGATCGACCCCGGACCGCGTCAACACAGCCTGTATTCCCGCAACATCGGTATTGAAGACACGTGTGCGCGAGACGTCGCCCGGATACCCGTCGAACACAACAGTGTTGGCGACACCCAAAGCCGACACAACCTCATCTGGCTGGCCCAAACCCACTATCGCGGCTTTACAGGGCATCGTCACCGACAAACCGCGCCAAGTGGAGTCTAGGCCGGCCACAAACTGGGACACCTCATCCGCGCGGACCTCGTGACGCTCATAGGCCCAGTCCAAACCCAACCAGTCATAAGCCGTACGATGAAGTTGAGGGGACAATGAGTGAGCGATCGGTGATCCGATGACGGCGCAGCGCCTATCCATGAGGCTCCTCCCGGGATCGATCATCCGATGGACACTGGAGCAGTTGACTCAATGCCAGCAGCACCTGGTTGATCATCGCTTCTCAGCACAAAGCGTCTGGGTTGCCGTGATCGGCGCACCACTGGTGGAAGGTGTCGTACAGCTGTTTGTACTCCTCCTCAGTGGTGGCGAAGCCAGTCTCACCGGTCTCGGGGTCTGTGGTCACCCACCAACGCCAGTCACCCGCCTCCGGATGAAGCGCCGCACTCAACGCATCGCGTCCGGGGGCGGCAATCGGCACAGGCGGCAAAGATGACTTTAAATAGTAGTTGTACTCTAGGCTTGGGTCCTCTTGTTCCGCTGTAGTCACGCCATCGTCATAGGGCGTGCCGGCCATGACTTCTCGCATGTAGCGGAAGACCGATTCGATCCCCAGAGCCTGGCCGATGGCCAGACGGTTGTAAATCGCCCGAGCCACCTTTGGCCGATACTCCGCCCGGTTGACCTCACCCTCAATGATGCTGGCAACTATGACAATCTGCTGTGGTGTCACCTCGAAGCCCAACTCGGCGGACAATGCGGCGGCCCGGTTGGCCAGATCCAACTCGGTGGCGACAAGGTCGAACTGATGCGCCATCTGACCCAAGGCACTCACAGGATTGTGCGGCTCGGCCATATAGGTGTCGGGGAACAAGTAGCCCTCGAGGTTGGCTGGATCGGGCGCCAGAGGGCTGACCTGATGTCCGGCCGGATCTGCGGCCAGGGCAGCAAATGCCTGATCGACCTGATCGGCGCCGACCTTCAAGTCATTGGCCAACTGTTCCTTGATCTGAGCTAGGCGCACACCTTCTTTGATCTGCAATGTCACGATGACCTTGTTGGCCGGGTCAAGCAGCATGGCCAAAGCCGTCGCCGCCGGCAGGTGGGTCATCAGGTTGAAAGTGCCGGAAGGAATCTGATTCTCAACACCCTGTTCGATGGTGACTTTCTCAAACACTGTCGGATCCTGGATCACTTCATAATGAACCAGGATGTCAGCCACCCGTCCGACCGAACCCAACCCGTCTGGGATGTAGACCTCGACCGGGGCGTCACCGGCGCCGATGTAATCGTCACGCTGACGCCAATCCATATAGATCGAGTAGACTTTCCAGCCGCCGAATCCGGCACAGGACAACAAGATGATGAAGCTCAGCGCCACCGCGACCGCGCTCTTGGCGCGCCGGGCGCCGCTCGATGAGATCCAACTCACGCCATCTGGCTTAGTCATGGGCCTCCTTGTTGTCCAGTCTCCGCCCGATGATACGGCCTTGTCGTAGCGCCTGCAACATGGTGTCCAGAATACCCACGGCCGCCTGAGCGTCAATCATCATGCGATCAGTTTTTGCGCTGTGTCCGGTCTCACGCAGGCGACGATGCGCCTCAGCGGTGGTCAACCGCTCGTCGACCAGCCAAATCGGAGTCGAGGTTCGTGCGCTCAAGCTGCCTGCTTTGTCACCGATGGCGGTGGCGGCGACACCCACCCGTCCATCCAGCGCCAAGGGGTAGCCCACGACGATGACGGCGGCCTGATGCTCATCGGCCAAGGCCAGCACACGATCGATCCACTGGTCGTCGGCCGCGACCGTGGCCACGGGATAGGCCAGAATCCGAGCACTGTCGCAGGCAGCGACACCGATCCGGGCCGCCCCGAGGTCAAGCGCCAGCATGACGCCAGATGGCAAGGTCTCCATGACCGCCCCTCAGCCGATGGCCTCAGCCACCGCGTCGAGCGCCGCTTGGGCTCCTGACGGGTCAGTTCCACCGCCCTGGGCCAGATCGGCCGAGCCACCACCGCGACCACCCATGGCGGCGGCCGCCAATCCGACCAGTTGACCGGCTTTGAGACCGCTGTCACGGGCAGCCTGTGTCGTCGCGATGACCACCGAGGGCTTGGGCGAGGTCGCCACCAGGCAGACCACCCCGGCAGTCGAACCCAGCCGTGCCCGCAGATCAGTGGCCAATCCTCGCAGATCCAGACCGACACCAGGGTCCACCGCCGCGATGAAGCGAGTCGCACCGCGATCGACGCCACGCGTCATCAGGTCAGCAGCGATGGCGGAGAGCTGACCGGCTTTCATCTCGGCGATGGTCTTCTCCGCCTGCTTCAGCTGCGCCAACAAGCGCCCGAGTCGCTCCTCGATCTGATTGGGCTGAACCTTGAGGGTGTC
>JAITVA010000136.1 GCA_031286045.1 Propionibacteriaceae bacterium
GGCCACTATGCGAGCGACTCTCGACCTGGCTGGACTGTCCGCGTCCTCTCTGCCGGTCGTCGACGGAGAAGGGGATCGACTGTGCCAGGCCTTGAGCCAGGTGGGAGTCGATTTCGCGCAGGTGACTCGTCGGTTGGAGGATGAGGGAGTGTCCGGATTCGAGGACTCCTGGGCGAATCTGCTCTCCACAGTCGAGCAGGCGTTGAACAATGCCAGAGTCTGAGTCGAACCCCCAAGCGCCACTGCGACTGGGTCAGTCGGCGCTGGAACACCTCCATGGGGTGACTGTCCCCACCTATGACCGGTCGGCTTTGCAGGTGGGTATAGTCCACCTCGGCGTGGGTGGTTTCCACCGCTCTCACCAGGCCTTCTATCTCGATGCCTTGATGAGCCGAGGATTGGCGCACAAGCAAGCCATTTGTGGAGTCGGTGTTTTGGAACGTGATCGGGAGATGCGGGACGGGTTGACGTCGCAGGACATGTTGTACACCCTGACGCTGGCCCACCCGGACGGCAGTCGTAGCACCCAGGTGATCGGTTCGATGATCGAGTACCTGTTCGGTCCAGATGATCCCGAAGCGGTCGTCGAACGGATGGCGGACCCACAAGTGACCATCGTCAGTATGACCATCACCGCCGCCGGTTACAAGATCGATCCCGCGACCGGGGCTTTTCAAGTCGACGACCACGAGGTCGCCCATGACCTGGCCGGGGGAGTGCCGCTGACGGTGTTTCCCTACATCGTTCAGGCCCTGTCCACCCGCCGGTCACGGCGAATACCCCCCTTCACGGTTATGACCTGCGACAACCTGCCGGGCAATGGTGACTGTGCTCGGTTGGCGGTCACCTCCTTCGCGCGGGCGGGGAATCCAGAACTGGCAAAGTGGATTGAGGATCACGTCAGCTTCCCCAACTCGATGGTGGATCGCATCACTCCTTTCACCACGGAGGCTGACCGGGCGGAACTGACACAGCGGACGGGAATCATCGACGCCTGCCCAGTTGTGTCCGAACCCTTCATCCAGTGGGTCCTCCAGGACCGTTTCACTGACTCCCGCCCACCCTACGAGCGGGTCGGCGTGACGGTGGTTGATGATCCCGGCCCCTATGAGACCATGAAGTTACGGATGCTCAACTCCGCGCATCAGGCCATGTGCTACGTCGCCTTGCTCGCTGGGCACCACTACGTCCATGAGGCGGCGGCCGATCCGCTCGTCGTCGCCTTCCTCCGGGCCTACTTCGCCCGCGAGGTCGAGCCGACCATGTCACCGGTCCCAGGGCTGGACTCGACCCACTATGGTGAAATGGTGCTGTCGCGTTTTGCGAACAGCCAAGTCAAAGACACCCTGGCCAGGTTGGGTGGCAAAAGCTCATCGGCTGTGCCGACCTTGGTGTTCCCGATGGTCCATGAGAACCTCGTCGCCGGGCGATCCGTCCGACTGGCCACTGCCGCCATCGCCGCCTGGGCGGTGTTCTGCGGGATGACCGATGAGGATGGTTTGTCCTACACGAGGAATGATCCGCTGGAGGAGGTCCTCCTGGCAGCCGCCGAGGCCAGTCAGGCGGATCCACGCCAGTTCGTGACCGTGTCAGGTCTGTTCGGCGACTTGAGCACCAGGTCCGAGTTCGTCGAATTGTTCGTCAATGAGGTCACTCAGATCCGTCGCGACGGGGTTGGGGCCCTGATCCGGTCACTGCTCGACGACGAGTGAAACATGCGGTGGGGAGCGGCACTGCTCCCCACCGACGCCCTTGGCTCACGATCTCGCTGAGAGCTGGGCCGCTTGACGCAGCGCGGCCATCAGCGAGGCGTGGCTGGCGAGACCTTGCCCGGCGATGTCGAACGCGGTTCCGTGATCAACCGATGTGCGCACCACCGGCAGGCCGACGGTGACGTTGACACCATCGTCGATGCCCTGAACCTTCACCGGTATGTGTCCTTGGTCGTGGTACATCGCGACGACCAAGTCGAACTGCGTCGCCTGGAAGAAGGCGGCGTCAGCGGGCAAGGGCCCGACCACATCAATGCCTTGCGCCTGAGCCTGCTCGATCCCAGGTTCGATCTTCGTGGCTTCTTCACCGTGGCCGAAGAGGCCGTTCTCTCCAGCGTGAGGGTTGATGGCGCACACCGCGATCCTGGGGCGGTCGATTCCCGACCGCCGTAACAATGTGTTGCCTCGCTGAATGGTACGAAGCACCAAGCCGGGGTTGATCGCGTCGATGGCGTCGATCAGACCAAGGTGGGTCGTCACGTGGATCACTCGCATGGTGGGGGTGGTCAGCATCATGGACACCTCCGGCACTCCGGTCAGGGCGGCGAGCAACTCAGTGTGACCAGGGTAGTGGTGGCCCGCGCAGTGAAGCGCCGCTTTGTTCAGCGGCGCTGTGCAGATGGCGGCGACCTGCCCGTCCAAGGCCAAGCGGGCGGCCCGTTCGACGAAGAGATAGGCGGCATGACCGGCCTGGGCAGACAGGGCGCCCCAAGCCAAATCGGGACTGACC
>JAITVA010000140.1 GCA_031286045.1 Propionibacteriaceae bacterium
GTCGAACCGATGATGCCGAAGCGCTGTTCTTTGCCTTCCATCGCCGCCCCAGCCAACCGCGTGGCATCACCTCCCCCGCTCAGTTCGAACAAGGTCAGGAAGGCGTAGGCCACGGTGAACAAGACGATCATGGTCGCCAAGATGGAGCGAGCCAACTTGAGGTCGCCCACCATTTTTCCGAAGGCGCGCAAGCTTGCGAAGGGAATGACGATCAGCAGGAAGGTCTGGAAGAGGTTGGCCCAAGCCGATGGATTCTCGAAGGGGTGGGCCGAGTTGGCGTTGAAGAACCCACCCCCATTGGTTCCCAGAATCTTGATGGCCTCTTGGGAGGCGACGGGCCCGCCCGGAATGACCCCGCTCGACCCCGCCACCGTGGTGATGTCGGTGAATCCAGTGAGATTCTGGACCGCCCCGGCCGCCACCAGGACAACCGTCGCGAGGATCGAGGCCGGCAGAAGCAGGCGCAGGTTCGCCCGCATGACATCGACGAAAAAGTTGCCGACCACGCCAGTTCCACGAGCGGCGATGCTCCGCACCAAGGCGATCGCCACAGCCAGTCCGACACCTGCCGAGACGAAGCTCTGCACCGTCAGCCCTAGCATCTGCACCGTGAATCCCATGGTGTGCTCCGGCGAATACGACTGCCAGTTGGTGTTGGCGACGAACGAGGCCGCCGTATTGAAAGCCGAGTCAGGGCTGACATTAGGCAGGCCAAGGTTGTAGGGCAGCCAGGCTTGGACCCGCTGCACCACATAGAGCATGGCCAATCCGACCCCGGAGAAGAGTAGGAGGTCGCGAAAGTAGGCCGTCCAGCGCTGTTGATGGTCCGGGTCGGCGCCGACGAGGCGATAGAGCCAAAGCTCCACCCGCCAATGCTTGTCACTGGTGAAAACACGGACCATATGGTCGCCCAAGGGACGGTAACACACTGCCACCGCGACCGCGACTGTCAACAAGGCCGTCGCCGCCCACACCCACTGCATCACGCCGCTCGCGTCGTCACAGCCGATCCGGGTGCACCATGGCATAACACAGGTACACGAGGGCAGCCAATGACGCTGCCACCGCGATCCAAGCCAACACGATCACAATGATCCCCCCATAATCTTCCAGTCGAAAGACAATCCCCAAAGACTACTCCCGTATCTCGGTGCTTGGGGACTGACCAGCTGGGAGCGTCCAGAACTCCTGCCCAAGCGCGGGCAATCCTCGGGCGGCCCATCACCCCGAAGCAGCCATGGCAGAAAGTTCTAGACTGAATGAGGGCGTGATTGATGCACCGTCGATCGCGCGAGCATCTGGGAGGACGCGATGGCAGAAGAGAAAAAGCAACATGCGTACATGATCGGCGCGGGTGTCGGCTGCCTGGCGGCCGCGGTCTATCTGATCAGAGACGGGCATTGGGACGGCTCTCAGATCACCATCATGGGTCTCGACACGCATGGCGCCAATGATGGGGCCGTGACAAGTGCTTATGAGGGCGAGTACGGCAATCAGCGGTTGGCTGACGACGCTGGCTACCTGGCCCGTGGCGGTCGCATGCTGAACGAGGAGACCTACGAGAACCTGTGGGACCTGTTGGACTCCATCGGATCTTTGACCTCGCCAGGAAAGTCGGTCACCCGCGAGATCCTTGATTTCGACCACGCCCATCCGACCCATGATGTGGGGCGCCTGCTCGACTCTCACGGCCCTCGAACCAGGGGTGACGCCGATGATTGGCGGCACATGCAGTTCACCATGGCCGACCGGGTGGCGCTGACCCGCCTGATGACCCTGCCCGCCTCGCGCGAGTCCGAGCTCAACGATGTCACCATCGAGCAGTGGTTCGCTTCGAGTCCGCACATCTTTGAGACCAACTTCTGGCTCATGTGGGAGACGACCTTCGCCTTCCTCAAGAACAACTCCGCTATGGAGTTGCGTCGCTACATGAACCGCATGATCCTCGAGTTCAGCCGCATCAACACGCTGGCCGGAGTCACCCGGACACCCTACAACCAATATGAGTCAATCATCCTGCCGATGCGCGCCTGGCTGACCGATCATGGCGTCACCTTGATCACCAACCGCAAGGTGACCGGCTTCGTCTTCGCTGACGACGACCCCCTGCGCGATGAGATTCGTGTCACCGGTCTCAGGTATGAGGATGTGAACCCAGACAATGCTAACTCTCAAGCAGATGGCGGGGCCTGGCCGGAGGCGGAGACCCATGAGATCGCAGTAGGCGAGGATGACTTTGTCTTTTGCAGCAACGGCTCGATCACTGACTCGGCATCGCTGGGCGACCTCGACCATCCCGCGATCGAGAACATGGAGTACGCCCCTTCGGCGGCGCTGTGGAAGCAGGCCACCGGCCAGTTCTTCGGACTGGGCCACCCGGACAAGTTCTTCGGCGACCGCTCGCAATCAGAGTGGACCAGTTTCACGGTGACGACATCCGACCACGTCCTTCTCAACGAGATCGCCGCCATCACCCGCCAGCAACCCGGCAACGCGCTCAACACCTTCGTCGAGTCCACACCCTTGATCTCCCTGGTCGTCCACCATCAGCCCCACTTCGCCGCCCAGAAACCGAACGAGACCGTCTTTTGGGGCTACTCCCTCTACCCGCGCCGCCTCGGCGACTTCGTCAAGAAGCCCTTCATCGAGATGACCGGTCGCGAGATGCTGGAAGAGACGCTCGGCCAGTTGGCTAGAGTCGACACCCGTCCGCTGAAGATTGACAGCAAGTCCGAGGAGATTTGGGCCTCGATCGTCAACGTCGTCCCGGCGCACATGCCCTATGCCTCTGCCCTCTTCGCTCGTCGAGCCCTGGGCGACCGGCCTGACGTCGTTCCCGCTCACTCCAAGAACCTGGCCTTCATCAGCCAATTCGTCGAGATGGACTTCGACATGGTCTTCACCGAGCAGTACTCGATCCGCGCGGCCCAAATGGCGGTGTACCACTTCCTCGACCTGCCCTCCTCCGCGCTGACCAAGCTCCACCACTACGAGCGGGACCCCCGAATCCTGGCCCGCGCCGCAGTCACCATGCTGCGGTGACGGTGGGGACAGACGGGCGCCTCGTGACACGAGACGATGGTTTCATCGCCCCAAGGAAGCGATGATCGCCTCTGGTCACACTCCCAACAGCCCAAGTGGGACAACGGCGATGCCATCCTTGCGGCGATAGGCCTGAGGACCGGTGTTGAGCACCACCTTGTCCACCACCATGCCCGGTAGTTCTGCGTCCAGCCACATAAGTTGCGCAACATCTGCGGGTCGAACCATCGCCGACAGCTTCACTTCGATGGCGACGATCTTCAGGTCGGGTCGCTGGACGATGAGGTCGACCTCGTGCGCGCCGCCGTGAGTACGAAGGTGGAAGACCTTAGCCCCCAAACGTTGAGCTAGGACGCGCACCGTCTGAGCGGCGAGGGATTCGAACAATGCCCCTAAGAAAGTGCCGCCATTGTGAGTCGTGGCCGGGCCATCGCCGTCGATCAAGGAGTCGATGCTGGCACCGACAAGGCGGGCCGCGAGAGCTGGGTCGACAAGGTGGTGTTTGGGCGATTGTCCCAGTGCGGCGAGATTGGCCAAGCTTGGCGCCCAGGCTGGTATCGGATCAAGTATCCACATGCGTCGCAACAGATTCCTATACGTCGCGGTCGTTGGCTTGGACGGCTTGTGGTCCTCGGCTGGGGTGGCAGCATTGAGAAGCGAGGCGTACGAAGCCGTGGTGGCACTGGCCGCGCCGTAGGCTGTCAACCACTGCAGGAGGGATTCGGGATGACGCACAACCTCTCCAGCCTCCGAAGTGTCATGATCGACAATGCGGTCAATATAGCTGTCCAGAAGGTAAGGGCGGGCGGCGGGCCGCGCCTGCCGAACTCCGGGAAACCCAGATTCCACGATTTCGGCAGCGTAGTCAACCACCGTCAAGGAGCTGTCACCTGAGACCTCCGACTGGCCCTGAGCCATCAAGGACCCCAGCGAAACAGTTGGCTGCGCGATCTGTCGTTCAGGCAAAGACATGGGTCTCATCATCAGACGGACAATCCGCCCAGCGCCCGAGTGTAGCTTCGCCTCGGGACTCGGTGCCGCCGACCCTGCGAGAAGAAAGCGGCCCGGCTCGACGCCGTCGTCCACGGCGCGACGCACTACCTCCCACGTGGAAGGGACTCGTTGCCACTCATCAACAAAAGCAGTGCCCTGGTCTCGGAGGATGATCTCAGGATCGCCAGCGACGATACTACGAGTCACATCCCGATCCAGCGAGTAGGCGCGGTCAGCCCGGGCCGTCGCCGTCGCTGTCTTGCCCACACCTTTCGCCCCCTCGAGAGCAATCGCCGGGAGGAGGGGCAG
This sequence comes from Propionibacteriaceae bacterium, assembly GCA_031286045.1. Taxonomy (GTDB): domain Bacteria; phylum Actinomycetota; class Actinomycetes; order Propionibacteriales; family Propionibacteriaceae; genus WQYJ01. The sequence continues at coordinate 4,345 of JAITVA010000140.1, forward strand.
CAGTTCGTCGAGTTGATCATCCACCAGTCTTCGCGCGTATTCCATAGTGCTACTTTACCATTTCTAGCGCATCTACTTGCCCATTTCTGGGCCTTCTACTTGCCCATTTCTGAGGGTTCTACTTTACCATTTCTGGATCGATGATATCATTTCACTCGGATGAGGGTGGCTTGAGCGGAGACTCTGGCGGGTGAGGCTGAGCCTGTTCAGGGTCGGTCACTCTGCTCTGTCGGAGTCCACTTGGATGTAGCCATGCCTGATGAAGACCTTCTCCAGCCAGTAGGCCCACACCACCATCAGTCCGCTGGGGAGGACGAAGCCCAGGGGAGGTAGGCGGAAGACGCCCCATGCCACCAGCACCGCACCGACCAACAAGGCCAGGGTCAGGCCGAGGTGGCCGAGCGCTAAGGACAGACCGTTGCGCAGATGGGTCCAGACATGATTGGTGAAGCGAACCGACAAGGGGATGCACCAGAAGAAGATGGCCAGGGCGAAGATGGCCATGACGAGCAGCGGGACGGTGACCATCAGGCCCTGGTCGCTGAAGAGCAGCCAGGTCACCCCACCCAGTGAGACCACCGCCGCCCCGATCAGGCCCAGAATGGTGGCCTGGCCGAAGTTGGCTTTGAAGGAGCGGAAGAAGGTGGAGAAGATGGCCTCCTCCCCCATCAGTATCCGCTTGCGACCGGTGTCATACAGGGCAGCAGTCGAGGCGCCGATAGTGATGACCGGCGCGCAACAGAGCAGCCAGAGCACGCCAAGGAGCACGGCTGACCCGATGCGGTCGATGGCGGTCATCAGACCGTTCTCCTTTTGGTAGCCGAAGGGTAGCCGCGCCGTCACACCTGGTTTCGCCTTCACTGTGCTCACTCCTTGACGCCTCCGATCATCAAACCGGAGACGAAGTACTTCTGGAGGAAGGGGTAGACCAACAAGATTGGCACCGCTGCGACAATGGTGATGGCTGAGCGTAGCGCGATCGGAGTGGTCACCTGACCGCCTTGTCCGGCGATGGCGGAGGCCCCCGCCATGCCTCCGGAGTTGGTGCCAGCGCTCATGGCCGAGGCCAGCAACTTCTGCAGTTCATATTGCAAGGTTGACAGCCACTGCTTGCCGGAGTTGTAGAGCAGAGTGTCGAGCCAGCCGTTCCATGAGCCAACCGCCACGAACAAGGCGATCACCGCCAGGGTCGACTTGCACAGCGGCATGATGATGTTCCACCAAATGCGGAACTCACCGGCGCCGTCGATCTTGGCGGACTCGGTCAGCGACTCGGGGATGGACTTCATATAGGTACGAATGACGATGAGGTTGAAGGCCGAGATGATGTTGGGCACCCAGTAGGCCTGGAAAGTGTTGACCATACCCAAATCCCTGATCAGAAGGTAGTTGGGGATCAGGCCGGCGTCGAAGTACATGGTCAGGACGAAGATCAGCGTGATCGGCTTGCGCCACAGGAACTCCCGGCGCGACAAGGCGTAAGCCAGCATCGAGGTGAACAAGATGTTGGTGAAGACGATGACGACGGTCTTCAGCACGCTCATGAAGAAGGCCTGATAGATGGTGTACATATGGAAGACCACGTCGTAGTTCTTCAAGGAGAAGATGCGCGGCCATATGCCGATGCCGCCCTTGACCGCGTCGAGGCCGTCGTTGAATGAGATGGCCAGGGTGTTGAGCAGGGGGTACACCATGATGATCGACAGCAGCCCCAGCAAAGTTGTGTTGATGATGGGGAAGATGATCCGATCAGGATGGCGCCCCCGCTTGATGGGCGCCTCGCCGCGCGTGCCGCCGGCCTTGGCCCGACCGACCTTGGGTCCGCTCGTGGCGGGCCTGGCGCCATTGGCTGAAACTGTTGTGCTCATACCAGGGTCTCCTCACCGAGTTTGCCCGAGATGAAGTTCGCCAAACCCACCAAGATGATGGCGACGACCGTCTTGAAAATGCCTGCGACGACGGCCAGCGAATAATTGCCGAGTTGGTAGCCGTAGCGCAGCACGAAGACGTCGATCGTCTCCGACGCCGAGGCGACCAAGCCGTTGCCGAGGAAGTAGGGGATCTCGAAGTTGCTCGACAGTATCCAGCCCACGTTCATGATCAGCAGGATCACGATGGTCGGACGAATGCCGGGCAGGGTGATGTTCCACATCTTGCGGTAGCGTCCCGCCCCGTCGATCGAGGCGGCTTCGTACAGGGTCGGATCGATGGCGGTGATGGCGGCCATGTAGAGGATGGTGTTCCAGCCGAGTTCCTTCCACAGGTTGGACCCGGCCACGACCTGCCAGAACATGCTTGGCTCCGATAGGAACATGATGGGGTCTTGGATGATGTGCAGACTCATCAGAGCTTGGTTGACGAAACCACCAGAGGACGGGATCGACAGGGCCACCGACACCATGCCTGCCACGATGATCCAGCTGAGGAAGTGTGGCATGTAGGTGATGTTTTGGACGACCCGTTTGAAGATGATGTTCTTGACCTCGTTCATCATCAAGGCGAGCATGATGGCGCCAACTGTGGACACGACCAGTGTCAGCAGCGATTGACCGAGAGTGTTGATGATGGCCCGGATGAAGCGGTCGCCCATCACCCCCGAGAAGAGTTTGACGAAGTTGTCGAATCCCACCCAGGTCTGGTTCCAGATGCTGCGCTTGCCCGGCTTGTAGTCCTGGAAGGCGATGGACCAACCGTAGATCGGGACGTACTTGAAGAGGATTTGGTACAGCAGCAGAGGCACGCTCATGATGATCAACACCCGCTGCGCCCACAGCACTTCGCGAGTCTTTCGTTTCCGCTTGACCGGCCTGGTCGCCGCCACCGTCGGCGGCTGGACCAGCGTCGCCGCATTTGGCTGCGGTGTCGCGCTTGACTGCGGTGTCATTGTCCCCCCTTGTCCCAGGACATGACGTGGGGGCGGGTCGGGCCCAGCCCCCACGTCATGTCAGCTAGTCGTTCACTTCCAGTTCTTCAGCCGGTCCTGGATGCCAGCGTCGATGGCGTCCTCATAGACCTGGATGTCAACCTTGTGCAACTCCGTGACGTAGTTGTTCCAATTGCTCTCGAAGTCAGCCGTCGAACCAGAGATCGCCGTCGGGAGGTTCTGGACGGTGACATCGGTCATCTGCTGATTGACCTCGGTGGCTGCGTCATCGAGTGTGATCGACCAGGCGGGGTAATAGACCGGGTTCTCCGGCGGGTCGTTGACGAAATCACGCCAGGTCTGCTTGTCGTAGGCCTTCATGACCGACTTGTCATACTCCGTCAGAGTGTCATAGAACTCCGTCGGCTGATCGTCGGGGCTGTAGGCGTTGCCGTCGGAGAACTGGCCATTGTGCTTCGAAAGCACGTCCAGCAGGGCGTCCAGCCGGTTGGAAGAACGCCAGGTGAGGTCCTTGTAGTTGACACGCTGCTGGTCGGTGCGCGAGAAGGCGCCTTGGCCGTCGACCTGGTAATCCTCGCCCTCGATCCCCCAAGACAGCACCTTCTGCCAAGGCTCAGAGAGTAGGACGTTGAGGAAGGCCATGGCCTGCTTCGACTTCTGGGTGGTCGACGAGATGCCGAAGCCCTGGTTGGTGTTCATGACGTCGCGGTCGGCGTACCAGGGCTCCACGCCATCATAAACCGGCATCAAGGGCACGTAGGTGTACTCATCTTTGCCAGCGCCTTGCAGAGCCTGGGTGGCCGTCTGGAAGTTCCAGCCCTGGTCGTGCATGCCGAGCACAGAGCCCGCCGCGATCTTGGCCGTGTACTGGTCGAAGGTCAAGGTGAAGGACTCGGGATCGACGATGCCCTTGTTGTACTCCTCGTTCAGTTTCTGATACCACTGCTTGGCGATGTCCTTGTCAGCGTAGATCGTGGCCTTGTCATTGTCGTCGACCGTGACGCCGCCATTGTTCGGGTATCCAGCCAGGAAAGCAGGAGGATTGGTCATGCCCCACTCGCGACCGGTCGACGCCAGAAGCTCGAACCCAACCGTCGGCTGTCCGTCAGTCTCAGGGTTCTTCGCCTTGTAGTCCTCAATCAGGGTGAAGTACCTGTCGAGAGTCATGTTGCTCAGATCGGGCCAGCCGGCATCTTCGAGGACGCGCTTCTGAATCCAGAAAGCTGTGCCGTAATGGATGCCGCCGGTGACCTCACCGTAGAAGCGGTTGTAGTTGGGGAAGATGTAGAGTCCGGGATCGACCGCCTCGCCGCTGTAGCTCATCTTGCCGCGGTAACCGTCGACATGCTCGGCCAGGTTCTCGTAATCACCGGAGTCGAGCATGTCGTCGAGACGCAAGAGCGCCCCGCCTTCGAGCAGGCGCATCTTCAAGTCGGTGGTGCCGACCAAATCGGGATACTCGCCACCGGCCAGCATCACGCCAATTTTCTGATCGACGTTGTCAGGCGTGACGATCTCATACTCCAGGGTGACGCCGAGCTTCTCTTGGAGGAGCTTGGTGATCTTGTTGTCAGGCGCGGGAGCCTGTTGGCTCGTCGTCAGCCACACCGACAAGGTGGTCGGGTTGGTCGGCGTCAACGTGCCCGTGGGATCGCCCAGTGGATCGTCGGCCGCCAGAGCGGGCCCAGCTGAGTTGTTGTTCGAATTCGTGTCATCTGAGGCGCACCCGGCCATGGCGAGCGGCATGGTCGCGGCCAACGCCGCTGCGATCCACCTTCCAGTTCTCTTCACGATTCCCCCTCTTTCATTAGCGTGATTATGCTTGTCATATGCAGCGAGGAGTCATAATGACGGGGCTGTTCCGTCATCGAAAAGTCGCATCACTATTTCCTCGACAGCTCAATGGTATGGCCTGCAATCACGCCACTCGAGGAAACTATTGTCACGATTTGGTCACGGTCGAAACTTTCTTGGTCCGACACTTCGGTCGCTGACCGGATGAGACGGCTGTCGCAATCAGCCCAGGTGATAGCCTACTGGCCCGTGCCCTTCACCGTGGAGGTCAGCGAGGACGCCCCCGAGACCGTCTGAGCGAGGCAGACGATCTCTCGATCTCCCGAGCTCCAGCTCTCTTGCGTTGGCGCGAGGTAACCATAGGTGAGGTCCTCAGCGAGAATCGTGACCCAGTTCGGCCCGACATAGCTCTCAATCGCACTCGCGCACTGCTCATCGGCAGCCTCAGCGATGGCGACGTCATCGAAGGTCGGCTCCGAGACGTCGAACAGGCGCATTACCTCTGTGTCGTGGGGTTGGTCGCACGGAACAGCCGGCACCTCACTGAATTCTTCGGCGAGATCCGCTGACAGGAGACAGTCACCGACCTGGAGTTCGAACGCGTCGACATCACCGGCCTCGGTGACTTGCGCCTCAGCATCCCGGCCAGCGTCATCGCCACCGAAGTAGTCACTGATCGAGACTGTCGAACAGCCGCTCATCAGTGAGGTCAAGAATGCCACCGTCGTGGCAACTAAGATTCTTTGCCCCCTCACAGATTCCTCCTAGAACCGTCGGCCAACTGGAACAATAAACATAATGTATCACAAGCACGAAGGTTATCTGCCTGCGTCGGAGGGCCAGCCCGGGGGCCGGGCTGGCCCGATGCTGGCGGGTCAGGAGTCGGTCAAGCCTG
>JAITVA010000159.1 GCA_031286045.1 Propionibacteriaceae bacterium
ACCCCGAACGCTTCCACCAACCACCCCAAACCCCCAAACCAGCCACCACCGTCGGCATCAACCTCCCCAAAACCACCACCCAATGACTCCACACAGCTTGACAACGCGCGCCGATGCTGGTTCAAGGCCGACATCACTCACATCTGGGATGGGAAACCCCCATCACCTAGCCCTCCGCCACCCGGGCCCACCCCCGGGCCCCGCCGCCTCGACTCGACACTGACGGACTCACCACCCACACGCCCTCAAATATGAAGAGCCTGATTGGCACGCCCGCCAATCACCGGAGCCATTTTGTGACAGTCCTGCCACAAATCCTGACCAATGTGCCATGCGTTCTTGTGTGCTAGATCCTGACTGAGCCGTTGTCGGCCGGGTGGCCCTCCGCCCCGGCCAACAACGGTGGCCTATGCGCGGAAGTCGCGTTCGTGGAACTCGTAGGCGCTGTGGAGGTGGCTGGCCACGCTACGGGCTTCTTGGTCGCGTAGTTCGGCGCGACGGATCTTGCCCGAGATGGTCTTGGGCAGCCCGGTCATGAACTCGACGATACGGACGCGTTGATACCCGGACAAGCGGTTGCGTGCGAACTCAAAGATGGAGCGGGCGGCCTCCTGGCTGGATTCGGCCAGGCCGTCGACCAAGTGGATGAAGGCCTTGGGCACGGCGGCACGCACCGGGTCAGGTGAAGGCACAATGGCAACTTCGGTGACGTAGGGGTGCTCCAGCAGGATCGACTCCAACTCAAAGGGTGAGATCTTGTAGTCGGAGGCCTTGAACACGTCGTCGGCCCGCCCGACATAGGTCAGGTAGCCGTCTTCGTCTCGATCGGCCAGGTCACCGGTGTGGTAATAGCCGTCATGGTAGGCCGCCCCGGTCATTTCGGGGTTCTTGTAGTACCCCGTGGCCAGGGGTAACAGTGGCTCGGCGATGGACAGGCAGATCTCGCCGTGGTCGGGGGAGGGTTGGCCGGTGGTTGGGTCGAGCAAGTGGATGTCGTATCCTGGCATCGGACGGCCCATCGACCCATCTTTGACGATTTGGCCAGGTGAGTTACCGATGGAGCAGGTCATCTCGGTTTGGCCGAAGCCGTCGCGGATGGTGCCTCCCCAGGCCTTGCGCACCTGTGAGATGACCTCGGGGTTGAGCGGCTCACCAGCGCCGACCAACTCACGTGGGGGGTTGGTCAACTGGGTCAGGTCGGCTTGGATGAGCATGCGCCACACGGTTGGCGGCGCGCAGAAGGTGGTGACCTGGTGGCGTTCCATGACCTGCATCAGTTTGGCGGCGTCGAAGCGGTCGTATCCGACGATGAAGACGGTCGCTTGGGCTAGGAAGGGGCCGAAGAAGTTGCTCCAGGCGTGCTTGCCCCAGCCTGGCGATGAGATGTTGAGATGGATGTCGCCGGGTCGAACTCCTAGCCACCACATGGTTGACAGATGGCCGACGGGGTAGGACACCTGGGTGTGGCGAACCAGTTTTGGTTGTGCGGTGGTGCCCGAGGTGAAGTACAGCAGGCAGGTGTCGTTGGCCAGTGTGGGGCTGCTGGGTCGGAAGACGGTCGGTGCCCGATAAGAGTCGTCGTAGTCGATCCAGCCGGGCTCGTTGGTGTGGCCCAGGCTGATCTTCCTCAGGGTGTGGGGCGCCGATATGAAGCGCCCGGCCAACGCGGCCGGCGCGATGGCGAAGTTAGCTTCGGCCTTGTCCGCACGGAATTCGAGGTCGGCTGGTGACAGCAAGGTCGAGGTGGGGATGGCGACGGCGCCGATCTTGATCAACCCGAACAGGATCTCCCACAACTCGATGGTGTTGGGCAGCATGACAATGACATGGTCGCCGCGACGCATGCCGAGTCGGAGCAGCCAGTTGGCCACCTGGTCGGAGCGGCTCGACAGTTCGGCGTAGGTCCATGAGCGGGCGGAACCGTCCTCGTCCGCGATCATGACGGCTGGTCGGTCGGGATGCTGGCCCGCCACGACGTCGAACCACTCGAGGGCGAAGTTGAACTCGTCGAGCTCTGGCCAGCGGAAACCGGCCACGGCTCCCTCATAATCGGTGGCATGGTCGAAAAGGAAATCGCGCGCCGCTCTCACGGCGAGAGTGCCGCTGGTGGCTGGGCGTCCGGTGAAAGCCATCAAGCTTGTCCTTCCTTACGGTGTCGTAACCTACGCTACCGTAAGTATATGACGCCGCTCAACCGCCCCGGGCATCAACGTCGGTGGGGAAGCAGCCGAGCCGAGTTGAGAATGAAGGCCGTCTCAGAGACGACGTGGATGGCGGCGGCCGTGGTCGGGCCGATGAGGCTGAAGGCAGCCAGACCCATGCCGATGGCGTCGACAATGAGGGTGCCCACGAAGTTGAACCAGACGATGGCACGGGCGCGACGGGCGGTGTCTATCACGGCGGCGAGGTCGTCCAGATCGGAGCTGATCAGCACAATGTCGGCGCTATGACGGGCGATCTCAGTTCCGGACCCCATGGCGATGCCGACGGTGGCGTGAGCCAATGCGGGGGCGTCGTTGACGCCGTCCCCCACCATGGCGACGCGGTGACCGTCGGCCCGCTCGGCGTCGATGACTGTCAGTTTCTCGTCCGGCAAGAGCCCGCCGCGGGCGTCGGTGATGCCGACCTGTTTGCCAACCGCCCGCGCGACGTCGGCCCGGTCCCCGGTCAGCATGATGGTGCGTATGGTCATCGCCTGCAGGTCGGCCACGGCCTGTGCGGCTGAGTCGCGTACCGTGTCGGCCAGTGCGATGATGCCTACCACCTGTCCATCAACGGTCACGTGGACCTGGGTGGTCACCGAGTCGTCGTCCACCTGACCGGAGCTGGACGGGTGGTCGTCCACCTGGTCGGAGCTGGCCGGTTCGTCGTCGACCTGGCCGGGGGTGGTCGGGCCGATGCCTCCCTGGCCGGTCATGGTCGGGTCGCCTCCGCGTCGGCCATGGTCCGGCGCCTTTCCCACGCTGACGCGGTGGCCCTCGACCACGGCTGCCACTCCCAGCCCAGGTGTGTAGGCGAAGTCCTCGGCGACTGGGAGGGTGAGTCCAAGGCGGCGGGCATGGTCGAAGATGGCCACGCCGAGGGGATGTTCGGAGCCTGCCTCAACTGCGGCGGCGTACCTCAGAATGTCGGCGGCGGAGGGGGTGGTGATTGAGGGGGCGGAGGGGGTGGTGTTGGGAGTCGCGTGGGTGGTGGTGGTGTCGGCGGTGGCCAGGGCTGGTTGGGCGAGGGAACTGGTGCTCAACGAGGAGGACTTTGGCAGCGTTCCCACAGGTCGCACCTTGACGACGCGGGGTTGTCCGATGGTCAAGGTGCCCGTCTTGTCGAACACCACGGTGTCCACGCTGGAGAGCTGCTCTAGGTGGACGCCACCCTTGACGAAGGCGCCGTGGCGGGCCGATCGAACGATGGCCGCCAGCACGGCCAGCGGGGTGCCTGCTGCGACGCCGCAGGCCCCAGCGACAAGAACAACAGAGATAGTGGAACGCCAGTCGTGGGTGACGATGAGTGTGACGATGGCCGCTGCCAGTGCGACGTACACCAAGTAGGCCGCCAGTCGATCGGCCAGGCCTTGCACCGGCGCTCGTGACGACTGGGCTTGTTTGACCGATTCGACGATCTGGCCGTAACTCGACTCCGCCCCGACGCGGGTCGCCCGGACGTGGAGCAGGCCGGTCTGATTGACCGATCCGGCGAAGACCGCATGGCCGACACCGACCTCCACTGGCAAGGACTCGCCCGTGATGCGTGACTGATCGACACTTGACTCCCCGATCACCACCTCGCCGTCCACGCTGAGCTTGCCTCCCGGAGGTACCACAATGACGTGGCCGACTCGAACCTGATCCAGCGGGACTGTGGTGGTCTGCCCACCCTCGCCCAGCAGCCGCACATCGGTCGGGAGGAAGCTCATCAGATCGGTCAGCGCGTCGTGACCGCGATCCATGGTCAGGTCTTCCAGGATCTCGGCCGCCAGCACAAAGGCGCAGACGACAAGGGCCGTCACCCACTCGCCGATGGCGGCCGCCGCCACGATGGCGATCAACATCGACAGCTCCATGCTCATGCGCCGCTGGCGCAGGTCATGCCAGGCCTCGACCATGATGGGCCACAGGCCGACGACCAGTCCGATCAGAGCGACCACTGGCAGGCGCGGTGATGGCCACTCGACCTGGAACAGCACGATGATGGCGCAGGCCACGACCACGGCGATGCGGATGAGATCAGCTCGGTCGATTCTTCTCAGGATTCCGGGGGCGGAGAGACTGGGTGTGAGGGGGATGGGAGCATGCGATGATGGCCCGTCCGACTGCGATGGCAGGGGTTCGGGCATGACGAGGCTAGGAGTGGGGGTTCCGGGTGCGGGAGAGTGAGGCCCATCCGCCGGGTCGCCAGCAGTGAGGCGCTGGCTTGGGGGAATCGAGTCTGTGTCTTTCTGCGAGGTCGGGTTTTGCCCCATGGTCACTCCATCCCTAGTCTCATTACGTCATGAATTCCTTGCGTAATTCTAGCGCTAGTGACGGGGCATCCGGCGGCCAGACTACGCATCGGTGCAGTGCTAGTGGGATTCCGCGTAGACGCTGGTGACGTGGGAGCACGGTGGCGAGCCTCCCTTCTCGCGCCGGGGGCGAACGCCGGGACCTACGCCTCCCTGATCTTGGCGTGCCCTGCCTTCTCGCGATCAAGCAGCGAACGTTTGAGGTCGAGTCCGTAGCGGAACCCACCGACAGAGCCGTCGGCTCGTAATGCTCGATGGCAGGGCACGAATAGGGCGATGAGATTGTCGGCGCAGGCCGACGCGGCGGCACGCGCGGCGCGGGGATTGCCAGCTCGTTCGGCCAGTTCGGTGTAGGAGAGTCGTTGGCCGTAGCCGGTCGTCTGAAGCGCTGTGTGGACGCGCCGATGAAAGTCTCCAGCGCGCTGTCGCACGGGAGTCGATTCCAAGGTGTCGGGGTCGCCGTCGTAATACGCGAGCACCGCTGCCGTCGCCCTCGCGAGAACGGAGCTTGGGTCGCCTGGGCCGACCGCTTGCACAAGTAGGCTGCTTGAGTCGCCTGGGCCGGTCGCTTGTGCTGGGATGGTGCTGGTGCTGGTGCTGGTGCTGGTGCTGGTGCTGGTGCTGGTGCTGGCGCCACTGTTGGTCGTCGATCTCTGGCGAAGGAGGCGCTCCCCACGAGGCGCGGTGGATTGCGTTGGCATCGCCGAGCCCTCTGACATCCGCAGGCGCTCAAGCAGGGTCTCGTCATCCGTCCAACCGGCTGCTAGGACAGCCGTCTCGTCAGCGATGATGGTGAAATCCCCGTCCGGCGTCGCGACGGTGGTCACGTGAAGGTTGTGTGGCATGCCTCTTCCTTCTGCTCGCTAGTCTAGGGAAGCGATGATGAATCATCACTTCCTTGAGGCGAGCGGTGAGGAACCATGCACTGCCGACATCGACGGGATCGATGGTCGACAGCGCGGTGCTTGTCATCACCCGCCTCAGACGAAGGGTCAGCCTGGTCGATGAGCCGATCAGGACTGGCCCGACTCACATGGGTTCGTACTGCATGACCTGCCAGATGAAGCCATACTTGTCTTCGACCATGCCATACCAAGGAGAGAAGAAGGTCTTCTGCATCGGTTGATAGACGCGGCCACCCTCGGACAGGGCGTCGAAGATGCGGATCATCTCGTCCCTGTTGGTGTCCGACAATGTGGGCATGATGTTGTTGCCGACCTCGAGTGCCTGGTCAGACGGCATATCCATGAACATGGCCGTCATCTGGCCGATGCGCATCCCGGCGTACATGACCCGATCACGATCCGCCTCGGCCACCTGATAGCCCGAGTCGTCGACCGGAGTCTCGCCATAGGTCATCACGCCATCGACCGTGGCGTTGAAGACCTTCGCATAGAAGTCCAGCGCCTCGCGGCAGTTCCCATTGAAGTTGAAGAAAAGTTCCAGTTGCACGAGTGCCCCCTTTGTTATGCTGCCGATGAAGAGCTCATCGACAGTACCTCAACGATAGCGGGCGGCTCGGACATTTCTTGGGGGCGCGCGGTTGGTCCTGTCATACTCCGGATGGCTAGGAGGCGGCCGCCACTGTGGGCGGTTCCCGCATGGCGATCCCGGCCAAGGGCACCAAGCCCAACAGGAGGACCCCAGGCACGGCCATGGCGTGGTGGATGCCGAGCCAACTGACCAGTGCGCCGATGAAGGCTGGGCCGATCAGGAAGACGGTGTAGCCGAAGCTGACCACCATGGCCAGGCCGCGACCCCCGGCGAGATGGCCGGCGGCGGCGTAGACCTGCGGAGCGACCACGCCGATACCGAGTCCGACCAATGCCCAACCGACAAGCAGAAGAGGGAAAGCGGTGGTGAGAGCGGCGACGAGGTAGCCAACTGCCGCGACCGCGCTTCCGCAGCGAACAATGTTCTTTCGACCTATGGTGGTGACGAGCCAATCGCCGCTCAGCCGGATGATGACCATGCAGGCGGTCATGGCGGTCATGGCCCAGGCGGCGGTGCGCTCATCGACGCCGGCGACCAGGTGGACGTGCGAGGTGGACCAGTCGGTGGCCGTGCCCTCACCCAGGCCGAATGCGATGGCCATCAGGCCCATCAGGTAGGCGGCGCGCGGTATCGCCGTCCTCCTGCCCGATTCGTCGACATGGGCGAGGAGGTCAGTCTCGGGCGTGATACGAAAAGCCGTGACCCAGGCGGCCACCCCGACACCGGCTGCGACCAGGGCGCATACGAGAAGGGTACGAGTCGGTGACAGTTTCACGACCGTGCCCACCAAGGCGATGGCGAGCGAACCGATGAACATGCCGATCGACCAGGTGCCGTGGAAGAAGCTCATGATGGCGCCGCGTCCTCGCGCCATCCGCCGCTTCTCGACCTGGATGGCCAGCGCGTTCATCGCCACATCGATACCACCGTTGCCCACACCCATGAACACGCCTGTGACGAGGAGTAATGGGTAGGAGGGGGCGAAGGCGTAGCCAATGGCGGCGATGATGAGGGAGATGATCATGGACAATGCGACTCGACGGGCGCCGTGCTTGTCGGCGAACCAGCCAGCGATCTGCATCGATGTCACGGCGGCGATTCCAGTCACCACCAGCAGCGCCGACAGCATGAACGTGCTCAAACCGAACTTGTCGCGCAGGATGGCGATGGATGACGTGTACACCCCCATCGCCAACCCGTTGTAGCAAAACAGCAAGATGACGACGGAGGGGGCGCGCGGTGAGTCAAGGGTGGTACGGGTGGACACCACCTAAGTTTATGCGACGAGAGCGAGCGTGGAACCAGGTCGGGTTTGCTCAGTTTTGGGTTTATTGGATATGGGCATGGTATAACCTAATAACACATATCAGCAGGCGCGATGGGAGCATGGTGAAGAAAGCCGGTTTGAAGGAGAGGTTGTCGTATTGGTTCGACAATGTCATGGGGCGTGGCACTGCGTCACTGGTGTTGTTGCTCGCTTGTGTCACGGTTGGGGTTGTGATCGTCGTGACATTCTTGGCCGCCTTCGTCGATCAGCAACACACGCTGCCTCAGCTGCTCTGGATCATCTTTCGGGGAGTGCTCAGTCCGGGAATGCCCACGGGGAATGAAGGCGCCATTCTTTATGTCATCCTCCTTATTGTTGTCACGCTCTGCGGAATCTTCATCACCAGCTTCCTCATCAGTATCCTCAACACCGGGCTGACCGCGAGAATCAGGACTCTACGCAAGGGTCGTTCGCGGGTGATCGCGACCGGCCACACTGTTGTGCTGGGGTACAACGAGGCTTCGTACACTGTCTTGTCTGAGCTGGTGGCGGCCAACGCCAACCACAAGAAGCAGGTCGTGGTCATCATCGACGCCTATCCTAAAGACAAGATGGAAGACGAGATACGCAAGCGGATCCCGGACTCAAAGACGACACGGATCATCTGTCGCACGGGGAATATCGACACGACTGACGACTTGCGCATCTGTGCCATCGAGAACGCCAAGTCTGTCATTGTCAGTGCCGGCAACGATTTTCAGACGATCAAGGCGGTCATGGCCGCCTCCGCCTTGCTGAAGGAGCATGCCGGGGCCACGGCTTTCCTGACGGCTGTCATCAAAGAGTCGCACTATGTCAAGGCGGCTGAGGCGGCTGGTGGATCGGCGACAGAAGTCATATCCTTCGATCACGACGTCGCCCAGATCATCGCTCATTGCTGTCGATACAGCGGCTTGTCGGCGGTGTTCACTGAACTGTTCAACAATGGTGGATGCGAGTTCTATGTTGAGAACATCCCTGAGTTGGTTGGATGCGCTTTCCTTGAGGCGGGGTCACGCCTGCCATCCTCGACGCTGGTCGGCCTTGTCAGGGACGGCCGTACCTGGCTCAACCCGCCTCTGGACGCGATCATCGCCGCCGAGGACCACTTGATCGTGATCGCAGAGGATGATGGTCTGACCGCCGTGGCTGCGACCATGCCTCAGATTGATCAATCCCAGGTGGTGGCGGCGGGCAAGGAAGAGGCCCCTCGCATGAAGCTTCTAGTTTTGGGTTTCAATCATCTCCTCGGCTCGGTCCTTCGCCAAGAGGACGCTCACCTGGCGACCGGCTCCACCGTGACTATCGCCGATGAGCGTCATGACATCGACCTGCAGGCCCTCCAAGCGGACCTGCGCAACCTCCAACTCAGCACCCGGGTCTGTGATGTGGTGAATCACGGCGCGCTGGAGGACTTGCTCAGTGGGGGAGTCGACAATGTTCTCATTCTGACAGACCTCACGAAGTCGGATGAAGAGGCGGACGCCAAAGTCCTGATGCTCCTGCTGATGCTGCGTAGTATCGCTGTTGACAAGGGGTATCACTTCACCATCACCAGTGAGATGCGCAATGTGCGCAATCAGGAACTGGTCAAGGTCGACAACGCATGTGACTTCGTGGTCAGCAGTCACCTCGCCTCCTTGATCGCCGTCCAAGTGTCTCAAAGTCGTCACCTGGCCGAAGTGTTCAAGGAGTTGCTGGACGCGCGCGGCGCCCAACTCCAGGTTCGACCGGCCAAGCATTACCTGCGCACCGATGTCGAGGTGGACATGGCGACCGTCGCAGCCGCGACCGGTCAGCGCGGCGAGGTTTTCGTCGGTCACCAAGTTGGCGGACTGGAACCCGGGACACGGCCAAGGATCACCATCAGCCCGCCACAAGAGTCTCGCCGAAAGTTCGGTCCAGACGACCTGCTCGTGGTGCTGACGAGTCGGTGAGATTCCTGAAGCGGCGGTAGTCGCCGGGGTCGGCGTCGAGATGCCTTTCTGGAGCGCCGGCTGGTGGGCGGGTTGGGCGGCTGGCCAGGAGCAGGACCTAACAGACGCACGTTTTACCTTACCGAATGCCTGTTTGCGTCCATGGTAGAGAGGGTCACACCGGCTGTGAGGTGCCGCCCCGTGATGTCAATCACCACGGGGGCGTGGTGATCAAGCCCCCGGAACGGGCACGGGTTCCACGAATTGTCGGTGCGTCGCATGGAAGCTGGGTCCGTTATGCGCAAACCCCTGTCCCAATCCGGTTCGTCCCCTCCGCCGAGTCGTCTGGTCGCCGCAGCGATGGCGGTCGCCATCGGCGTCCCTCTCCTTGGACTCGTGTCCGCCGTCGGCACGCCCGCTGTCGGGGCGCCGGTCACCAGAAGGCCTGCCGCCGACATGCCCGCCTTTGGCACACTGACAATGCCTGTCACGGGAACTCCCAGGGATGAGATGTCTGTGCCCTCGACCGCGTCTTCGAGGCGACGGCTGCGCCAGCGCGTGCCGACCTGACGGCGTCTCCGATTGGCCCAGCCAACACACCACCGCAGGCCCTAAGCGGTGGAGCGGTGAGTTCCGATTCCGTGTGATCGTGGCCCCGGTGGCGGCGATGATGATCCTGCTGGTGGGGTTGGTCGGACTGATGAGCGTGATCGGTGGACGACGGGTGTGATGTCAGTGCGTGTCACTGGGACCGCTTGATGGCGCTGCCTGAGCGTAGCGATGCGGCCCGGGCTCGGCGGTCGGAGACTGCGACTGGGCTGGGAATGGCCCTTCACCGCTCAGTATGACGATGGTGGGATGGGTCGACCTGTCGAGTGAACCCAGTCAGGAATCCACCGCGTCACCTATCTGAACGGACCACGATATTGAACTAACAAGTGTAGTGCCCCGGATGGCCGTGAATGATTGGTTGGTTAGCTACGGTGCTGGTGAAGCTCCAAGGGTTTCTCTGTTCACAGAAGGCGGGTCTGTCTGGGTGGAGGGGAGGTGGGAAGGGTCTATCCATCCCCAACTATGGTAAGAGTAGTTGTGATACGCGGATGTGGGATGGGAAACCACCCTAATCGGGGTCGTTGTGGTGTGGTTTCCCATCCCTGATGCTGATCTTGGATTGAAATCACTCGCATCTGGGATGAGAAACCCCCATCGCCGGTCCTTCCATCGCCCGCTGACCATCGCCAGTCTCCAGGCCACCCGGCTCTGCCACCTGACCTCACCATCGCCCGTCCTCTCATCGCCGGCCCTCTCGTCACTCGCTCACCATCACCCGTCCCTTCATTGCCGACCCTCTCATTACCCGCTGACCATCGCCAGTCCTCAGGTCACCCGGCTCTGCCGTCTGACGTCCTCGCCGCCCACCCGAGAACCCGAGAGGTATCAGTCATGGGGACAGTTGGGGGCTGTCGGAAGGCATCCATCAGCGGGGCTCTCACGCCGCACGCAGATCGTCATTCCGACCGCGCTGGGGGTGAGCCTGTCGGAAGGCATCGGTCGGCGGGGGTGGTTCGGGAACTTGAGAGGGGTCGATCAGTGCCGTCGGTCCGCAAGACTTCGGCGGGAGCGGGGGTGTTCTGATGGCAGAACGCAGGGTTCTAGCATAGAAGCTTGGTGGGGAAGCATCGGGGCTTTAGGGTTCCGTCGATAAGTCATTCGGGGTGGTGGTCCCAGGAGCCGATCTGGACTGTGTTGTCATGCAGATCGACGGGCGTCCAGCCCGCCTCCTTCTTCCGCCTTGCCAGATCGACGACTGAAACCACCACCTCATCCGAAGCACCTATCGGCGGAACCTCCTAGACGCGGTATCCTGGAAAACTGACACTCAGCATGGGGTATGGGTGGTTCAACCCTCCGGTGGAATATCCGGGGCGGCAGGAGGGCAATGAGAAAGTTGTACATCGCCGTTGTGATCGGCGTCATCGCATTTGGCCTAGCGGGGTGCGCGGTAACCGAGGGTCCTTTGGTGGTCAGTGGGTCGACACCTCCCGTAGGGGTGGGCACCCCGTCCACCGCCTCCTCCGGTACGACCGATTCCCCGTCGCCGGATCAGGGCGAACCCGGCGATGGCGCCGCATCATCGGCCCCTTCCAGCGCCGCCTCGGCTCCTGAAGGACAGGCGACCGAACCGGGTGTCCCCGCTGAATCAGTGTTCCCCTCTCCTTCGGTCGCGTTGACCGACTCGCAAACTGTCGTTCCCAATATCGTCGGCTTGGCGTCGGAGAAGGCGTTCGGGGCTCTGATGGCCTCCTATCTCAGTGCGCGGGTGACCCAACAAGCCAGTGACACTGTGGCGGCAGATCTTGTCGTGAGCGTCAGTCCCTCTCCGGGCACCATCATCGACAAGGGTAGTCAGGTCATGGTTGTTGTGTCAGCGGGCCCAGTGGCCGAGTCATCGTCAACCTGAGCTCGGCGTCCTGAGCGAACCGCTGACTAGTCATGTGCCGTCGCTCGAACGGCGGAGCGGGCGATCTTCCGATCACCTCCCTCACGGGCGCTAGATGAGTTATTCCAAGGGGTGGTCGGTGTGGCAGCGGGGTAATGGGGTGAGGGTGTCGCAGAATCAGTATTGCTAAAACCCGTTTGAACCTGGAGGTTCGTGATGGATACTGATTTGGACACCCTCGCTACTGCACTCTACGTCACTGTCGATGATTTACTGAAAACCAACCCTGACCAGTTACCCGAACGACCCAAAGTTGGTATCGAACCACTCATCAGTGATGCTGAAATGATCGTCCTCGCCGTCATGCAAGCCCTGCTGAGTTACCGGTCTGAATCCCGATGGTTACGACGCGCTCACAAGGATTTTCACACCATGTTTCCCACCCTTCCCCGCCAGTCTGGTTACAACAAACGCCTGCGTAAACTCGGGTGTGTCATGGCATGGATCATCACCCAACTCGCCCAACAAACCTCTGTGTTCACCGATGATGTGTGGATTGTGGACTCCACCCCGATCGAATGCGGACACTCCCGGGCCACGGTGACCACCTCGAACCTTGCCGGATGGGCAAGCTACGGATACTGTGCGTCCCACTCCCGCTGGTTTTGGGGACTAAGACTTCATCTGATCTCCACCCTCCACGGGCTACCCATCGGTTGGGCCGTGACCAGCGCTAACCTTGACGAACGCATGATCTTGACTGACCTGACCGACAGCCTGCCCAATCTGGACACACCCCACACTCTCCTTGCCGATAAGGGTTACCGCAGCCACCACCTTGACACCCACCTCACGAATCACAACATTGACCTGATACGCCCCGCTGTGAAGAATGAACCCACCAGGTCTGGCCATGAATTCCTGCGTCCACTACGCCAAACAATCGAATCCATCTTCGACACCTTCAAAGGCCAACTCGACCTCGAAAACCCCGGCGGATACACCCCACTCGGTGTTCTCACCCGCATCACCCAACGCATCCTCGCCCTCACAGCCGCCATCTGGAACAACGACCGACAAGGACTACACCCCCTACGCTCCCTCATCGCCTACGACCACTAACACCCTTGGAATAACTCATCTAG
>JAITVA010000177.1 GCA_031286045.1 Propionibacteriaceae bacterium
CTATGTCACCCAGGCCAGCTCCAAACAGATCAGCAACGAAGGTAACGGCGGGCCGGACTGGTCGAGCGGGTATGGGTACCAGTTCTGGCGAAACAGCTTCGGCGGCTACCGCGCCGATGGGATGAATGGCCAATACATCATCGTTCTTCCTGGGTACGACACCGTGATCGTCATGACCTCTCACCTGGCCGACATGGGCATTCCCCTGAACGCAATCGCCACGACCCTGCTGCCCAGCATGGGGTGAGCTGCTGGTCGACCGCCACCGCCCCACGGTGGGGCAGGAAGACCTACCACTCTCGGACGAACTCATGGTGGACCGTCCTGGTTCCACATGGAGCGAGAGGCCCAGCCACTGTCGGATGAGTCGGCGAAGGACGCTGAGTCATCACAACTGAAGCCGACGGATGTCCACCTCTCATCCCTCCCACAGGGCGCTCATGGGCAGAGCGAACACTCGATCATCGAGTTGGCGGACAAAGGGACCGGCATAGAACACCACCCCCCTGATAAACTGCTCACCCATCCGATCTCGGAGCCAGACCAAGTGACGCGCATCATGGGGGGACACTGTGCTGGATGCCTTGACTTCGACCCCGACCACACGGCCACGGGGGTACTCCACGATGAAATCGACCTCGTGGCGACCGCCGCCGTCGCGCAGATGCGAGATCGTGACTCGTGACTGAGCGAAAGGCAGCTCCGCAAGCAGTTGCGTCGCGACGAATGTCTCCATCACCCGGCCGCGAAGCTCGGAGTCAAGAACAATTCCCCTGGCATCCTCACCGAGGATCGCTGCCATCAGTGCGGCGTCCGCCAGCACCCTCCTTGGGGACTTGACGAGGCGTTGGAGTCGACGAGAGGACCAGGCCGGAATCAAAGTGAGCAGGTACAACCTCTGCAGCAACTGCTCGTACGCCGCGCCGGTCTCTTTACTGACATCGGCCACCCGGTTCAACGTCTCCGCCGAGACCTGCGCACCACTATGAAGCGCCATCGCGTGAAGGTACTGGCCGAATCTGGCTGAGTCGATCCCCCTGTGCGCCAACTGAGCATCACGGGACACCACCTGATCACGGTAACTTCGCAACCAGGCCTCGCGGCTACGCTCGCGCACGTTCACAACTTGAGGAAAGCCGGAACGTAAAGCCACGCCGACATAGTCACTTATGTCCAGAGAACTACGATCAACTGTCGTCAGATCATCGGCGTCTGCGGTGGCCAGACGATCCACCATCAGCCGATGCCCCTTGTGACCAGTGTCCTGACTCTCAGTGGCCGTCATAGGCGACATTCGCAGCTCAGTCACCCGCCCCGTTCCGGCCCATTGCTGAGGCGAAAGCTGCGCCGACACGCTTCCAGTGAGCATAAAGCGACCTGCTCCACCCCCCAAGTCCACCGCCCGTTTGACCGCTCCCAACACCTCCGGCGCAAACTGCCATTCGTCGAGGAGAACCGGCTCCCCGACTGCCTTCAAAGCAGCGTCAGGATCCTCTCGAAAGGCTTGAGCCACGGCCTCCTGATCAAGATGAACGACGTTGGGAACGATCTGTCTGGCAGTAGTCGTCTTGCCACAAGCACGCGGGCCAATCACAGAGACCGCTGGCAGGTCTTCAAACAGCTCCATCAAGCTGGAGTCTGCGAGTCGCGAAACATAGTTCGACATAGGAGAACATTACCACAGTCGACCTTTTGCACACTTGTCACTCGACTTTTCACACACTATTCACCTGACTTTCCACACACTCATCACTCGACTTTTCACACATCCTGGCCGCCCCCTCAGCGCGGCAGTGGCGCACCGGTGGTTCCTCGGATGACCAGGTCGGAGGCGAGAGTGATCCGGCGGCGGGGAATGGTCGGGTCGGACAGGCGACGGAAGACGGCGCTGGCGGCCTCGAAACCGATGTGGTACTTGGGGGGCCGGATGGCAGTCAGAGCCGGCTCGGGCAGGGAGGCGATCTCATCGTCGTGAGAGATCAGCGAGAGGTCGCCGGGGACCCTCACACCGATGTCACCGCAGCGCTGGAGCAGCGCGATGGCTTCCTTGTCCGAGTGAATGATGACGCCGGTGGTGCCGGTCGACATGAGCCGCTCGATGATGCTGTCCAAGAGGGGGTCGCGGTTGACGGTGGAGAAACCCGGCGTGTCCTCACAGATGACTCCGCGTGTCTCCAGACCGAACATCCGGGCGCCACTCATCCAGGCCTCACGAGCCGCAACACGATGCGGGGTGCCCACACTGGTGAGCAGGCCGACGCGCCGATGCCCCAGACTAACCAGATGGTGCATCGCAAGCTGGGTTGAGCAGAACTGATCCGAGGTGACCGACTCCAGATGCGGCGCGAACACCGTGGGCGGCACCTTTCGCTCCATCAGCACCACCGGCAAGCCGAGTTCATGCAACCAACTCAGGACCTCATTCGACCGGCCCATGTTCGGCACCGGCGACACCAGCAGCCCCTCGACCCGGCCGGTGTCGAGCATTCGCTGCATCTGGACGCGGTCGTCCTCCAGCGAGTATGAGGAACTGCGCAAGATCAGCTGGCCGCGATAGCCACGGACGGCCGCTTGGGCGCCACTGACCACGGTCGGCCAGAAGTAGTCCGTCGACGGAGTGACGATGCCGACGCAGTGCTGGTCAGGCATGGGAGCCAGGGTGGCCTGGGCGGGCCGCTGAACGGTTCGACGCACCACCGCGCCACCGTGAACCCTGGTCAAGAGACCCTCATGCGCCATCGAGGTGAGGTCGCGGCGCACTGTCACCGCACTGACTTCCAAGCGTTGAGCCAGGTCAACGATGGAAACAGAACCGTTCAACCGCACCTCCTCCAGTATCAGTCGACGCCGGTCTTCGGCGAATTGCATCTGCTCCGCCATGAGCACCCCTCCTGCCTGTGTGCTGGTCAGTGGACAGCCTCGCCCCCGCCTCACCTGATCGTGATCATCTCGTTAGACACAGCTTCATTCCTGATCAAGTATGACTGAATTGATCATTTCAATTGACCTGATGCTACGCCCCGACAAGAGTATGTGCAAGAAGCGAGCAGTACGGGGCAATGAAGCCGCTTCAGGCAGCGATGAGGCGTAAGGAGGAGCGATGCGAGATTCTCGCACAGTCGATCCACAAGCGCCGCACGCTCATGCCCAGCCGGTCCCGCGCCCCCACCACACCCCGTCCCCCCTCGACCCAGGATCCTTGGACTGGGCGATGAGCCCCCATACCGGCTGGATCCGCCAGACCTGGTCGACCATGGCCGAACGGATGGTCGCCGCCGCCCAGCGTCACGCC
This sequence comes from Propionibacteriaceae bacterium, assembly GCA_031286045.1. GTDB lineage: Bacteria > Actinomycetota > Actinomycetes > Propionibacteriales > Propionibacteriaceae > WQYJ01. The sequence goes on from JAITVA010000177.1 coordinate 3,293, forward strand.
TCACCCAACCACCCGTTGATCGAGTTCCCTGGCGGCCCTGGCGGATACGGGGCCGACATCAATCACCTCGAAGGGTTCGCCCGAACCTTCCTGGCCGCCGGATTCCTGGCCGCCGGTGATCCGACACAGCGCGCTGGACTGGACTGGTGGGCCGAGGGCTTGCGTCACGGCGCCGATCCCACCAAGCCCGCCCAAGAACGATGGGTTCGCCCCCATGAACACGACCAGGCCAAAGTCGAAGCCTGCTCCTTGGCCTTGATTCTCCATCTGACGAGGGATTATTTGTGGAGCAACCTGGATGGGTCAACCCAGGAACTCCTGGTCGACTACCTCGCGGAGCTGGTTCACGCCAGCCGTCCGGCCAACAACTGGGTCTGGTTCCGCCTCATCGTCGAGCAATTCCTGAAGTCCGTCGGTGGCCCCTGGTCGATTGACGATCAAGCAGAAGACCTCGACTTCTCTGACTCCTGCCACGTCGCCGACGGATGGTACCGCGACGGCGCTGGCCGCACCTTCGATCACTACTGCGGCTGGGTCTTCCAGGTTTACCCACTGCTCTGGTGCGACATGATGCCAAACGATCCCGCGTCGCGCGCCTGGCGAACCACCTTTCAGACCCGACTCGACCACTACCTAGCCGACGCCATCCACCTGATCGGAGCCGATGGCGCAGTGCTGGCACAGGGTCGGTCCTTGATCTATCGCTTCGCCGCCGCAGCCCCCTCTGGATGGGCGCGTGGAGCGGCTCACCCACCCTGGCCCCCGGCCTTGTGCGCCGCGCCACCTCAGGGATTCTGCGCCACTTCGTCGAACACGGCGCGCCCGATCCCGACGGCCTGCTGCCGATCGGCTGGGCCGCCAGCCAGGTCCGGGCCCACTGGATCGATCCCGATCAGAGCCAGGTCTGCCACGGCAGCGGGCACATCGGCGCCTCCACTTTCGCCGGCACGATGACCGTCGCGTCCTATGTGCGCGGGCTCTGGGAGGCACGGGCGGTACGCCTGGAACAGGTCGACCCCCAAGCCACCGCGTTGCGAGTCGGCGGTTGGGCGACGCCGGTGAGTGACACTGCCGATGTCCCGCTCGTCTCCCGTGTCGAACTGCTCGATCTCCCGGCACTGCCCTGGCTTCAGAATCAAGCCGACAGCCCGCTCGTCTCCCTCATCGAACGCCTTGATCTCCCGGTGACACCCGGATTCCTGAGCCACACCGACAGCCCACTCCTCGCCTTGGTCGAGACGCAGGCCCGCACCGACGCCTCACCCTTGGGGGCGTCGACCGTCACCTACCTCGACCTACCACTCCTGATCGGCCAGTGGATGACAGTCCTGATCACCCTGGCAAGATCAGCCACCCACAAAGCAACCCCACCCCCCGTCAATTTCCGCGGAAACAACCACTCAAGGAGGAAACAATGAAGAAAGGCATATCCATTGCCACCGCGCTGATCGCTGGATCACTGGCATTCAGCATGGCAGGATGCGGAAGCGGCGATACGCCAACCACTCAGAACACGGGTTCCGGTTCGAGCTCGGCCTCGTCCAACGAACCCGTCGAGTTGACCATGTCCGGCTGGTCCCTCAGCACGACGCCTGAGTTCAAGACCCTGATCGACGAGTTCAAGAAGGTGAAGCCCAATGTCACCATCACTCTCAAGGAGTACGCCGCCGATCAGTACGAGCCACTCTTGCTGGCCGACATGACCGCCAAGACGGCCCCTGATGTGATCACCATCAAGCAGGCCAAGTTCACCTGGCAGTGGGCCTCGGCGGGCCAGTTGATGGATCTGACCGACATCGTGTCGGCACTGCCCGACACTGTGACCGGTGCGGCCTCGTACACGGTCAACGGCAAGAACTACGGCGTGCCCTACCGTCAGGACTCATGGCTCTTGTTCTACAACAAGGACCTCTTCGACAAGGCCGGAGTCGCCATTCCCGACGGCACCTGGACCTGGGAAGACTATGTCGCCGCCGCCAAGGAGTTGACCAGCAAGTTGTCGACCGATGGCACAGTCAAGGGGACATACCAGCACTCCTGGCAGTCGGCGCTGCAAGGCTTCGCCAACGCCCAGGCCGGTGAAGAGAACAACCCCAATGGCCCCTACTTCTCGGGTGACTACGCCTACATGCAGCCCTTCTACGACCGGGCCCTGGATCTTCAGAACTCCGGCGCACAGGTTTCGCTCGGCGACATCACCACCAACAAACTGACCTATCAGGCGCAGTTTGGAAAGCAGTCCGCCGCCATGATGCCGATGGGTTCGTGGTACATCGCCACGCTGGTCTCGCAGCAGAAGTCCGGCGACGCCGACGCCTTCACCTGGGGTCTGGCTCCGGCTCCCCAGGTCAACTCCTCGACTGTGAAGAACCCTGTCACCTTCGGCGATCCGACCGGCATTGGCGTCAACGCCAACATCGACCCGGCCAAGGCCCAAGCCGCCAAGGACTTCGTCGCGTTCACCGCTTCGGAGGAGGCCGCGAAGGCACTGGCCGGAATCGGCATCACCCCGTCGATGTCCTCCGACACAGTCACCGCAGCGATCTTCGCCGGCGCCGGCATGCCCAAGGATGAGGCCAGCCAAACCGCCTTCCAGGTTCACGAGACCTTCGCCGAGAACCCCTCTGGCGCAGACACGATGAACATCTCGACCATCCTCAACTCCGCCCACACGGCCATCATGACCGGCAGTGCCGATGCGCCAACGGCTTTGGCCGAGGCCAGCCAGAAGGTCAAGGACAAGGACTGGTGAGGGGTCGGGAAGGTTGGATGGTTGTTCCCCAGGACCGCTCACTGCGGGTGCCCCAAAAGGCACACCCGCGCTCAGTGAGGACAAGCCCACATCGTTGCACGATTTGGTTTGCCATTCCCTGGGAAACAACCATCCAACCTTCCCTCATGGAGCTGAACGCCACATGCGAGAGGTGGGTACTTCTATGACCGCCTCATCCGGAGATGGTCCATCTTCAACCGCCACGGTCGGGGGTGAACGGCTCTGAGGGACGCCCCACCCCATATCAGTCACACCCACACATCTCAATCACACCCACCCCGAACCGGAGAGGAACGACGTATGACGACACACACCGACAGGTCGGCTCAGCGCCACCGGACCAACGCACTGCGTCGACGTAACACTGCCTTGGGGTGGAGTTTCATCGCACCCAACTTCGTCGGGTTCGCCCTGCTCACCATGGTGCCCATCATCTTGCTGTTCTATATGGCCTTCACCGACTGGAACGCGCTCGGAACGCCGAGCTGGGTCGGGATCGACAACTTCGAACGACTGGCCCGCAACTCTGATTTTCGGGCGGCGATGGCGCAGACCTTCTACTACGCCATTCCCCACATCATCCTCACCGGTGTCCTGGCCCTCGGCCTGGCCATCCTGCTCAACCAGAAACTACGCGGAGTCGCCTTCTTCCGAGCAGCCGCCTTCTTCCCCTACATCACTTCCATCGTGGCCATCGCCATCGTCTGGAATCTGCTCTTCTCACCGAACTACGGGCCGATCAACCAGCTTCTGAACTTCTTCGGCGTGGCCGACCCGCCAGGGTGGACGACATCGAGCGACTGGGCCATGCCTGCCGTCATCATCGTCGGGACCTGGCGTGAGATGGGGTATTACATGATCCTCTTCTTGGCCGGTCTCCAAACCATTCCACGTGAACTCTATGAGGCCGCCAAAGTCGACGGCGCCAGCGGATGGCAAAGATTCCTCCATATCACCTGGCCAGGGCTGAGACCCACCACCTTCTTCGTCACCGTCATTTTGGCCATCGAGTCCTTCAAGGTCTTCGACCTGATCCAGGTCATGACCGACGGCGGACCAGGAACGTCGACCTACACCATCGCCTACTTCATCTTCCAAAAAACCCTGGGGCCCTACTCGACCGGCGAGTTCGGCTATGCCTCGGCCGCGTCACTGATCTTGTTCTTCATCTGTCTGGCCATGACCGTGCTCCAGTTCGTCGTCAACCAGCAAACCGAGTTGGCGTCGAAGCCGAAATGGTGGCCCTTACCGCTAGTCGCAGGGCTGATCTGCTTCGCCATCGCCATCGTCGCCTTCAGCACTCGCATGAGCTTCGGACTGGGCTGGTTCGGTTGGACCATCGCCTTCGTCATCTGTTTCGGCCTCATGCTCACCATGACCAAAATGTGGGCAAGGAGGATCATAAAATGAGCACCACCATCAACCCCACCGCCTCAGCGGCCCAGCAGCCGATTCGATCCATCCCAACGACACGCCGTCACGAGTCGACACCCGCCCGCACCGTCGGTCGCATCGGGGTGTACGTCCTGCTGATCGTCTTCGCCGCCTTTCTCCTGGTGCCCTTCTTCTGGATGATCTCGTCGAGTCTGAAGGAGAACCTGGAGGTCTTCTCGATCCCGGTCCGCTGGATTCCCCAGGCCTTCCATTGGCAGAACTACGTCGACATCTGGACCCAGGCCAACATGGGCACCTGGCTGACCAACACCGTGATCCTGTCTGTCGTCGTCACCTTCCTGCAGGTGTTGACCGGCTCCTTCGCCGCCTACGGCTTTGCCCGAGTGCGCTTCCCCGGCCGCGATATTTTGTTCCTGGCCTACGTCGCCACCATCGCTGTGCCCTGGCAGGCCTACATGATCCCGCAATTCATCTTGATGACCAAGATCCAGCTCACAGGCAAATGGCTCTGGCCCATGGTCGTGTTGCAGGCCTTCGGGGCATTCGGCGTCTTCCTCATGAAGCAGTATTTCGAGACCATCCCAGAGGAACTGTCCGAATCGGCCCGACTCGATGGCTTGAGTGAGTACGGCATCTGGTGGCGCATCATGGTGCCCCTGTCCGGGCCAGCGCTGGCATCGCTGGCCCTCCTGACCTTCGTCCGTACCTGGAACGACTACATGGGGCCCTTGATTTACCTGCGCGACCAGGCCTATTACACCCTTCAAATTGGCTTGAAGACCTTCCAGGCCGACCCGAAGGCGTCCTCGCTGGACGCCCTGCTCTTCACCGGATCAGTGTTGTCGGTCCTGCCAGTCGCCATCATCTTCGTGCTGGGTCAAAGGTTCTTCATTGAAGGAATCGCCACCTCAGGTATGAAAGGCTAGGGGGTATGCGTGGATTCTCCGGTGCCTTCCTCAACATCTCCGGCCTTTTATATATCATGTTGGCGACCAACGTCATGGTGGCTGTGACCTGCCTGCCGGTCTGGATGCTGGCCCTCTTGGTCGATTTGAGGTACTCGTGGTTGTGGGTCGTCGTCACCGCAATCTTGCTCGCCCCCGCCTTGGCTGGCGCGTTTGGCGTCTTCAAACGATATTCGGTTGAGGGATCGACCGACGCGATCCGGACCTACTTCCGAGTGTGGGCGTCGTCATGGAAGCGGGTCTGGCCGGTCGGGCTGGCCTTCGTGGGGTTCGCCACCATCCTGGGCTTGGATCTCTACGCCGTCACCTTGTGGGGGTTCGGAACACTCGCCTTGCCGATCACCGTGGTTCTGGCGACGCTCGCGCTCATCACAGTCCTGGTCAGTTGGGTCGCACTGTTCGACCGCCCCGACCTGACCCGACGGGCGGTGGTCAAAGCCAGCCTCTACTTCGCCGTACGTCACCCTGGTTGGAGCCTGCTGTCGCTGGGTGTGCTCGCCACCGTCGGCTCGATCATCTGGGTCAAACCGGCCATCGGCTTGGGCCTACTGATCGGGCCCGCCCTGTACATCATCTGGGGCAACTCACGTCGTACCTTGCGCAGCATCCTGCCCACCGATGAGCAGGTCGTCGACGAGGACTCCCCCCGAATCCGCCGCCAGGTCGAGAAGGCCGCCTGATGGACGCCGCCACATCCGCATGGTCGACACCCGCCGACGATAGGCCCCCAGATCACGTGAATCAGGTGGCGGTCGCTCTGACTGACGAGTTGCGACAATCTTTCTTCACAGTCGGCCAGTGGGAGCGGCTGGAGTCATTGGCCGAGGTGCGGTCCCTGCCCACTCCGCTCGACTTCAATACCTCCGCCGCACGCGCCGTGCTGGCATCCGCCGAGGTCTTGCTGACCGGCTGGAGCTGTCCGCCCCTGAGTGAGGATGTTTTGGATTCGTGTCCTCACTTGCGGGCTATCATCCACACGGGCGGGTCGGTGCGCGCTTTCGTCGGTCCGGAGGTGTTCCGCCGTGGAATCCAGGTCAGTTCCCAAACCGATCTGAACGCTGAACCGGTGGCTCAGTTCTGTCTCGCCCAGATTCTGCTCGCTGCCAAGGGTGTCGCGCGGGCGACCCGGCGCTATGCCGCCACCAAGTCCTTGGACACCTTTCACCTGTCGGATGACGCCGTCGATGAGACTCCCGATCGGGACAGCGCAGCGCGTCTGGCTGAAGACGGACCCGCGTCGACTCGACTCGACCAATCCACCATCGGGGCGTGGAAGGCGACGGTGGGTCTGATCGGCTACGGAAGAGTCTGTCACCATCTGATCGGACTGCTGCGCGCCTTCCCGGTCCGCATCCTCCTCAACTCGCCTTACGTCAACCCCGCCCAAGCCGAGGACCTCGGCGTCGAACTGACCACGCCAGAACAGATCATGAGCGACGCCGACGTCATCTCGATCCACCTGGGCGACACCCCCGACAACCACGCCGCCATCAACGCCGACCTGTTATCCCTGATCAAACCGGGCGCCACCTTCATCAACACCGCCCGCGGCATCGTCGTCGACGAACCGGCCCTGATCCACGAACTGACCACCGGCCGTTTCGACGCCATCCTCGACGTCACCTGGCCCGAGACCCCAGCCCCAGACTCCCGCTTGTGGACCCTCCCCAACGTCACATTGACCCCACACTGGGCCGGTTCCCTGGGACGAGAATTGACCCGGCTGGGCCAAGGCGTGATCGACAACCTCGAACAGTACCTGGCTGGCCAGCCCATGACTGGCCAGGTGCCCCCCGAGTTGGCCGCCTACATCGCCTGACAGGCCACCCACTTTCCGGATTCACGCATCCCAGTTTCCGGATTCACGCACACTGCCTTCCGGATTCACACAAGGCCGCCTCTACTCATTCATGCGAACAAGACGCCCCTGACTAGGCCGAATACAGCTCTTCGTATTTGAGGAGTGTGGGCTCTGCCGGTCAGTGCCTTGTGGTCGCCTTGATCCACACCAGCGCAACTAAGAGGTCCCGCCGACAGGTCATTCGGGAGTGTGTAGGTGATCGTCAGCGGTTCACTCATCGTCGTCCGGCCCAAGAGCGACCCACATTTCTTCAACTGTGGCGAACCGCTTCGCCGGAACGCGTCCCGCAGCAATGCCATCAGCTTCCGCGATAGCCGCTTCCGTCTCAGCGTTGCAGCGCGGCTGCACGACATCGAACGGAATCCCTCCAACCGCGATCAGCCTGTACAGGAAAATATTCATTGCGCGTGATAGCGTCAGTCCGAGAGGCTCGACGGTCGCTTCGGCCCTCGCCTTGATTTCGGCGTCAACCCTCGTCGTCAACGTCGTCGTCTTCAAATATGATATCGTACCGCGAATCAGCGATTGTGCGTCAGTTGATCACAGATAGCCACTGCTCCACACTGGACCCACGCCCTTCACCTTCCTCATGGGCGTGGATGCGAGCGCGCAGGAACTGGCTCTTGAACTCAGACCAGTCGACGACTAGTTTATTGGCATGCCTGTCACAGTTGGCGCGTGCGGAGCCAAGATACGTTTCTCTAACGTCGTGGATCGGGCCTCGCGCGGTAGGGCCATCATGGCGAGTCGGCACGGCGTGCCTGTCGCCCAGTTCGGCCCCGTCAGCGGCCCATCCGCACAACAAGCTGCTCAGGCCGTCGAGGCAATCAAGCATCTTCGAGCCAGAATCAACCTTCGCGGATTGTCCCTCATAGAACTCAAGGACGAGGGGCGACCGTGATGTCGTTGGTTCTGGACGCGGGTGTGGCCTGCCCTGAGCGAGTTCGTCCTTCAATCAGGTGAGACTCAATTCGATGGTTGAGTGTCGGCTGTGGGTGAGTGATCGACATAACTGAGCAATCTCTGGCCGCTTATGGCTCAGTCGTCATAGTGGGTCATAGCTGTGTCGCCCCTGGGGTACGAATTGGTGACATAACTGAGGCAAACTATGAATCAGGGACTCAAACGCCTCATACTTTGCTCAGCTATGGACGGGCCGAACCGTCCATAGCTGAGCAAAGTCGTCTCGACCCCACCGATTGACGATTTGACGTCACATTCACCCCCGGTTCAGCCGACGGAGACTCAATCAGACGGGGCAACACCCGGCCAACCAGCCGCGGAGCATACTCGGACGCCATGCCTCAACTGCACCGCTCTAGACTCGATTGAGTGTTTGGACCAGCCTTGACTGATCGTCTGGGCCACCACTCGCTGATTATCTGGACCAGCTTTGGCTGATCGTTTGGACCAGTCCGCCGGCCGCTCGCCCTTCGCGCGGCCTCGACTCACCGGCCTGGCGGACTGGTTCAACTGCTCGTGACCAGCACCCCAAAGCCCGTGTGGCCCCGCCCGGCATCACACCGAACAGGGCCACACGAACTCTCAATGAGCCATGGGCGGATCATCGCAGTCCCAGGATGGGACGGGAGAACCCGCCTTTCGGATCAGGGCAGGACTCAGAACACGCGGATCGGGATGGATGCCGGCGCGTCCAGGTAGCCCTCGATCTCGTCGTCGAGCTTGGACAGGGTCAGCGAGAAACCCTGCATCTCCAAGGAGGTGCAGTAGTTGCCGACGTAGTTCTTGGCGATGGTCAGTCCAGCAGCCTCGCACTTCTTCGCGACCAAGCCGTACAACAGGTACAACTCGGAGATGGGGGTGCCGCCCAGGCCGTTGACCATGACGGCCACCCGGTCGCCGCTCTCGAAGGGCAAGTCGCTGCGGATGGCCTCGAAGAGCTCGTCCACGATCTCGGAGGCTGGACGGATCTTGTCGCGACGGCGACCTGGCTCGCCGTGGATGCCGACGCCGACTTCGATCTCATCGTCGCCGATCTCGAAGATCGGGGTACCCTTGGCCGGCGGGGTACAACTCGTCAGCGCCACCCCCATGGAACGCGTCCAACCGTTGACCTTCTCACCCAGAGCGACCAACTCCTCCAGGCTCTTGCCCTGTTCGGATGCCGCGCCGACGGCCTTCATGACGAAGAAGTTGCCCGCCACACCGCGACGGCCGGTGGTGTAGAGCGAGTCCTCGACAGCGACATCGTCATTGACGATGATGACGCCGATCTTCAGATCGGGATCCTCAGCTTCGGCCATCTCCTTGGCCATGTCCCAGGCCATCCGGTCGCCTTGGTAGTTGTTGATGATATGCAACACACCATGTGGGTTCTTCAGCAGCCGTGTGCATTCGAGGACGAAGTCCATGGGCGGCGCCGCGAACACGGCGCCTGGGCAGGCGGCGTCGAGCATGCCCGGACCGACAGCCATGATGTGGGCAGGCTCGTGACCCGATCCCGAGCCCTGCATGATGAGCACCTTGTCTTTCGGCAAGTCGGCTCGGTAGATGATGTTGTACTCCGGAACCCACTTCAGGCTGTCTTTGTTGGCGAGGTACAGGCCCTCCTCCATGTCATGGACGAACTGCGTGGGGTCGTCGACGAACTTCTTCATTACTGCTTCTCCTTTGAACTCATGTGTCATTATTGTTGATATTTAGTTGTGTTGTCGGCTGTGATGGACCAACCTCCATCAAAGACCGACGAGAACATTGACTTACCGATTGTTGACGGCTAGCACACTGCCGACAACTGATCAGGTCACTGCTTCAACGCAGCGACGATGGCCTTGGCCATGTCTCCGAACGCCACGATCCCAGGGTCGTAGGTCCCCGAACTGCGCTCGCCCGTGAAGGACTGGCGACCCCGCTTGGCGACCCAACCCTTGCTCGTCTCACGCATGTCATAGGCGGCAGTCGCTGCCCGGTCGAGGGCGTCGATGAGCGTCCCCTCACCCGAGACAGCGGAAGCCTCCAGCGACTCGACCTCAGCGTTCAGCGCGTCAACCAGGGTTTTGTCACCCAGGACGGCGCCACCGCGTTTCATGATCCCCTCCATGCCAGACCTCAACCCGGCGGCGATCTCATCCAGGGTCAGCTCGGTCTTGCCCCGAAAAGCCATCCCGGTCCGCATGAACAGTGTCCCCCAGACCGGGCCAGACGAGCCGCCCGTGTGAGAGGTCAGGGTCGTGGCGACGTTCAACAACAAGGGGCCGATCGACGAGTGATCGAACTCACCCCATCTCTCCTTCACAACCCGGAATCCGTCGGCGAGAGAGTGACCGAAGTCGGCGTCTCCCATGACGGCGTCCAAGTCAGAGAAGTAGGTCTCGTTGGCGAGCGCGACCTCGGTCATAGTCGTCACCGCGAGTTCCACCTGTGCTTGCGTGAGTGTGTTCATTTGACATCCTTTCTGCAGTGAAAAGTCCCTTGTTGTCACACTGTCTCAGTCCCGCGACCCGCGCCAGACCCCGTCGATGGGCCTGGAACGAGTCATTTGGCTGTGGCAGCGGCGTTCATGAAGCGGCGCTGGTACGACACGACCTGGTTGGCCGACGTGAACCGAGCGAGGTAGCCTGGCTCAGCGGTCAGCACCACGCGATCGATCATGTCTTCGTACTCCGGATCGCTCAGCAAGTTGTCGATGTCGGGATAGTTGGAGTCCCCCTCCATCGAGCAGAGGATCAGCCGCGTGTCCGGCAGGTTCGACTGACGCAGCCACCGCAAGTTGCGGCGAACACCATCCAAGCCGTCAGCACCGAATTCATCGTTGACATGGCGATATGCGATCAGGCCGCGCCCGATGCGACGCACATCCAACAGGTCATGATTGATGTCGCCGCTGGCCAGGTAGTCGGTCGCCAGCAGGAATGTGCGAAGCTCTTCGAGGTACCGCGCGTCGTCAGAGTTCTCGAAGGATTCCAACAGGGCCTTGATCCGACTCGACTGGGTGAGGCGATGACGGATGAAGGAGTTGATGAAAGCGGGCTTCGCCTGAAGAGCCAGGGAGGTCTGGTAGGGCTCGAACATCAGGGTGTAGTTGATGCGGTAGCCATGCTCGCGAAGCTTGAGCGCAAGTTCATGCGACCGGAAGGCATCGGCCGTCGCCGGGGCGCTGTACGCCACGTCAAGGCGCTTGTCGCCTTCCATCAGCTGGTGGATGTTGGACGCGTTGGTCGGACCCATGTGGGGAACCTTGATGATGATGCGGTACTCACCCAGGATCTGTTTGAAGTGCTCCGCCTCCTCCAGCAACTTGTTGAAGTCGGATTCAAAGGGATTGTTCAACTCGACAGAGACGTCGCAGCCGGGACCGAGAACACGACCCAACTCCGTCATGACCTCGTCGCGGGTGGTGAACTTCCCACCGACATTGGCCTTGGGGTTGTTGATGAACAGATCGTAAACAATACCGGGATTGCATGTCAGATTGCCCAAAAGCGGTGCGATCGGAGCGACCTCGTAAGGATTGGCGGAATCGGCCGAGAAAATCAGCGACGTGGGCCTCAACTCGCCATCACCACCGTAGGAGATGTCGCGCACTAGGTCGGCCTCCAGCAAGCCTCCTGCCTTCAGCTCCGTCTCGACCCGAAAACCAGCCGGAAGATGTCCCTCCGCGGTGGGAAAGGCCTTCAAGACGTCTTCAAAGCGCCGAGACACCCCGAGATGAGTCACGACCGACTGAAGAAGTGCGTAGTCATCCTCGTCAATCAGGATGTTCTCCACCCTGCGGACCGAATCCTCCTGCCCCGAAACCGCCGACGCTCCAAGACTTGCCAGCGAGTAACTCACACCTGCTTCACCGCAGCCCGACAACCGATAATTCACAGTGCCCACAATGCCTCCTTGCTTGAGCGGCACGAGACCAGATCTTCTTTTCCCCAGGCCCCGATGCCACTGTCGCCAGTGTATCCACGCGGCATTGTCAAAAGCAGCCCCACTCTCCCAGTTGCATACTCTTGTCGCCTGAATAATAACCCCTTATCAGCACCAAAATATCTGGTCAAGGCTCAAGCGGGTCAGGCTCGCCCCCGTTCATCCGCTGCTTGGTTGCGGTACACCTGCCACGCGGCAAGCAAGTCGGATCGCCTCCCATCGGGATGATCGCGGCGCCAGAGTCGAGTGAAACGGTTGTATTCGAACTGTGGGTCGATCGTCTCGACCGGACAGGCGCGAGTGTCGAGCCAATGCGCGACAGCATCTCCCAATGTCCGGACGCCATCCGCTGCGGCGATGAAGGCCCGCATATGCGCGTCGAAGTGGAAGCCTGGGCCGATCTGGATCTCGAACCAGGCTCTCAGAACCTGGGAGCAGCGTTGTCCCACCGGAATCACCGTGCCTGCGGTCAAGCCGCTCCTGAGCTGGGCTCCCGACGGTGGCTTCCGTGCCGGCTCAGCGAAGGGGACACCATCCAGAAAGGCAGTGATTCTCCTCGTCAAAACATCTTTACTAGCCGATGAGGGAAGACCGACACTGCGGGCGAAACTGACGAGTTCATCCTTCAGCCAGTACCAGCGCGCGAACTCTGCGCCCGCGAGTTCACGGGTCAATGCGGGGCGTCGGTCCGGGCTGGGTGGCATGGCCCCATTGTACGTGGCCTCAACAATCTCGCCTCGCTGACCGCTTGGGCCAGCACACCCGGCGCCCACCCCTGCTTGGCGGCAGGAGTTTTGTCGACCGTGGCGCCGCCACCGGGGCGGTACCATGTTCGTACCCCAAAGTCGGGCGATGAATCAAGGGAGGAAAAGCAATGTCCGAAATCATCAGGCACGATGTGAACGAGGAGTGGGCCCACTCTGGAGTGATCGAAGCAGGCGACTTTGTTTTCGTTGGGTACTGCGTCGGCAACATCGGTCAACCCGTCGAACAGCAGGTGCGCGGGGCGCTTGATCACCTCAGCCAACGGTTGTCACTCGTCGGTTTGGCCCTGGACGCCGTGGTGCAGGTCGACGCCCTCTTCAGGGACGCCTGGGACATCCCGGTCATGGAGATGGTTTTCAAGGAACGTTTCAAGGGCAGGTACCCCGTTCGAAAGTCAATCCAAACCAACTTTGCCCATGTCGGCGGGCCGGACGGTCTCCTCTTCCAACTCGACGCAGTCGCCTATCGGGGGTGACAGGGATCCGACGTTGAGTTGTGAACCGGCTCCTCATATTTGAGGTTGTGGGGCTGGTTGGAGGGCTCTTCATATGTGGGGGTGTGTGGGTGGTGAATCCGCTGGTGTCGAGGAGGAGCCTGGCGATGGACGTGATGAGGCAGGTGGGCGATGGAGACGGGCGATGGAACTCCACGCAGCCCCACCCGACCAGGTCGAGACGGCGATGGAACTCCACGCAGCCCCACCTCACCAGGTCGAGACGGTGATGGATGGGGCCGGCCGATGAGGGCCAGGTAAGTGGGGGTCGGGCGGGTTCGGGTCGAGGCGATGGGGCCCAGGTGATAGGGGGTCCAGGCGATAGGGGCCCCGGTGATAGGGGGCCAGGTGATAGGGGGCCAGGTGACGGAGGGCCAAGTGATGGGGAGACCCGGTGGTGGGGGGCCGGGTGGTGGGGGGCCGGGTGACGGAGGGCCAAGTGATGGGGAGACCCGGTGATGGGGAGACCCGGTGATGGGGGTGTCCCATCCCCGATGTCAGTGATCTCGGCCGTGGACCAGCATCTGGGATGACAAACCACCCCACAACCACCCCAACCAGGGAGGTTTCCCATCCCACATACGCGAATCACTACTGTTCTTACCATAGTTGGGTTGCAGACACCACAGCAAAACCCATCACCGGTATGCACGACCAGCCTCCATGAGGGCGGCGAATGTGCCCGAGTCGGGCTCACCCTCCACGATTTTGACATCGTTGGTTCATCTCCTGGAGGTAAGCCCCCCGGCCATCGAGAACCCGTTCGACGAACAAGGGCGCCGAGGAGCGGCATATCTCCCGCTGAGTCACCCCGTAGGCTGACTGACGCAGGATCCGTCCCGTCGCCGGCCACGTGTATTGCCGTCCGACTCGGACACTCCTGGTCAGCATGGACTGGCCCGGCGTCGGATCGTCGTCGGCCGCCCGCATGATGGCCGCGTCGTCCGGCCTGTCGGTATGAACCACGCTTGCAGCCAGTCGCCTCATCGATGTGGTCTTTCCCGCAGCCCTCGGGCCAACTAAGCTGACTGCGGGCAGAGTCTCAATCAGACGGGCAACACCCGATCAACCAGCGGCAGAACATACTCGGACGCCATGCCTCAGCTATACCGCTCTCGACTCGATTGAGTGTTTGGACAAGCTTTGACTGATCGTTTGGACCAGTTCGCCTGCCGCTCACCGCCCGATGAGCTCACCGCCCCCAGCCACGTCAGACGACCTGATCATGATTCAAGAACATAGAGGTGGGGCACATCCGAAGACATGCCCAACCTCTGGGGATTCACGCGCGCCCCGATGACTCATTCAGTGGCGAACCGGCAACACCCGCAATCTGGGGAGTCGATGATTGGCGCCGTGTTGTCGGATGGCCGTCGAGGCGAATGAGATGCGATCCCCATATCGCGTATATGGACTGGATGTCCATCACTAGATTGGGGGGTCGAAGATCGCCCGTTCCGGCGCCTAGATGACAGTGCATGGATAATCATCGGTTCCCTAGACCTTCCGGTTCGATGAGCGTCGGCCAAACCCGACCGCAAGCCCACCAAGAACCAGAACCAGCAAGGCCACCAGGGTCGCCACTGGAGTCTCCGACTCAGTCACCTGACCGCCCGATGGAACCTTGAGCCCACCAGCGGGCGGATCATCCTGTGTAGGCTGGTTCGGAGGCGGATCCAGTGTTGGGCCACCCGAAATCGTCTGTGTCCCAGGCTTCACCTGAGACTCAAGAGCCTCCACAGCCTCAGCCAACGCCGCCACCGCAGCATCCACCTCAGCCTGCGTCGCCCCCGGATCCGCCAACACCGCCTCAGCAGCCGCCAACGCAGCATCGAACGCCTTCCTCTGCTCCGCAGTCACCCACGAACCAGCCACCGGCACATCCGACCCATCAACACTGGACACCACACCACTCACAGCTTCCTTCGCCGCATCAACACCAGAAGCCAACACATCCTTCACCACCGGAACCGGAACCGTCTTCGTGCCAGCCTTGATCGCAGCCTCATACGCAGTCACAGCATCAGCCAAAGCCTCAACAGCAGCATCCACCTGCCCCTGCGTCGCAGACGAGTCAGCCAACACCGCTTCAGCCGCAGCAACAGCCGCATCCAACGCGTCTTGAACGGCGGCAGTCACCCACGAACCAGTCGGATCAACATCGGACCCATCCACAGACTCAACCACACCAACCGACACACTGCCAGCCGCATCGATGCCCGACTCCAACACAGACTTGTCAACCGGAACCGTCTTCGTGCCAGCCTTCACAGCAGCCTCATACACAGTCAC
>JAITVA010000202.1 GCA_031286045.1 Propionibacteriaceae bacterium
TGAGCAAAGTATGAGGTTCTTGAGCCCCGAACTCACACTTTGCCTCAGCTATGTCACCGATTTGCGCCACAATGGCGACACAACTATGACTCACAATGATGACGGCCCCACAAACGATAAGAGATTGCTCAGTTATGTCGACCACTCACGCGCGGACGGCCGGTGGTTGTCGGGCGGGTCGGTGTGTGTGATTTGATGTCGACCACTCACGCGCGGACGGCCGCTTCACGTCCTCATGAGCGAACACACACCACAGCGACGAGCGCCAACACGGACAGCCCACTGCGGCCATGGCGACGGGTCGTCTAGACTTAGCTGCGGTTTTCAATCTCGCATCGGAGGAACATGGCCAGCGAACGCGCGAAACAGCTCGCCGCCCAACAGAAGGCTGCCGCCAAGGCGGAGAAGCTGCGCAAAAAGAACTCTGACAACCCTAAAGACTGGGGTCAAGGTCGCCAGTTCATTGAGGCCTTCAAGATCACGAAGCAGTACGACAACGCGCTCGTCTGGCTGATGCTGGGCGGCTTCATTCTCACAGTCGCGGTCTTCGTCGTCATCGGCCTGTTCGTCAGCCCCTGGTGGATGTGGCTGATCTTCGGCGTCCTCTTCGGAGCCTTGGCCGCGATGTACATCTTGTCGTGGCGTGCGAAGGGAGCGATGTTCAAGCGCTACGAAGGCCAGGCCGGTAGTGCCGAGGTGGGCCTCAACCTTCTGCCCAAGTCATGGATCAAGAACCCCGCTATCGCGGTCGACAGGCACCAGAACATCGTCCACCGGGTCGTCGGCCCCGGCGGCATCGTGCTGATCGGTGAGGGCCAGCCGGGTCGGGTGCGCGAGATGCTCGCGACTCAAGAGAAGCGTCACGCTGCTATCAAGTACAACGTCATCGTCACCACGCTGGTCGTCGGTGACGCCGCCAACCAGGTTCCCCTCACCAAACTCGACAAGACCATCAAGAAGCTGCCCAAGACGATCAAACCCTCCCAGGTCACTGAAATCGTTTCGCGTCTGAAGGCCCTCGACGGTGGCCGTCCGGCCATGCCGATTCCGAAGGGTCCGATGCCGACCATGAAAGGCGCGCGTTCCGCCCTGCGCGGTCACTGACAGGCAGTCCAACCGCCCGTCGCGCCGTCCCGCCGCGCCTATGCCTTGATCGGCTCCCGCACCTGTGGCGGCAGCGAGAAAGTTAGTTTCTCTTGGACGGTCTGGTGCTCGACTACGTCTGTGAAGCCACTGCCACAGAGGTAGTCCACAACCTCGTTGACCAGGTGTTCTGGCACCGAAGCGCCGGATGTCACCGCCACGGTTCTGACTGCCGCCAACCACTGGGGGTCGATCTGGGTCACGTCGTCGATGAGATGAGCGCAACGCGCTCCTGCCGCCAGCGCCACTTCGACCAAACGCCGCGAATTGGAGGAGTTGCCGGACCCGACGACCAGCATGCAGTCGCACTGCGCGGCCACTTCGCGTACGGCCGCCTGTCGGTTCTGCGTGGCGTAACAAATGTCGTCGCTAGGCGGATCGATCAGATCCGGGAACCGCTGACGCAGGCGTGCCACCGTCTCACGGGTCTCGTCCACACTCAATGTCGTCTGTGACAGCCATGCCACCTTGGGGACAGTCGCCGACCCACCAGTCACACTCGCCGGCCCCACACTCGCCGGCCCCACACTCGCCGAGCCACCAGTCGCGCCCTCCGGCACCACACCCTCCGACCTCGCGGCGCCCGCCGAGCCCATGCCCGCCGCGTCCGCCAACCTCGCCGCATCCGCCGAGACCACAGCTGTCGCGCCCGTACCCTCGGCGGCACCGTCACCCACCCAAGGTGTCCTCTCGCTTCCCAGCACCACCCCATCGACGTCCCCAGGATGCTCGACCAGATGGATATGATCCGGCGCCTCGCCGTAGGTCCCCTCGACCTCCTCATGACCGGCATGACCGATCAGCAAGATCTCTGTACCAGCGCTGGCCAGGCGTTTCGCCTCTTTGTGCACCTTGTTGACCAGCGGACAGGTGGCGTCGATCACCGTCAACTCACGCTCGGCGGCTGCGGCCCGCACGGCTGGCGAGACGCCGTGGGCCGAGAACACCACCACCGCGCCGCGCGGGACCTCAACCACCTCGTCGACGAAGATCGCGCCCTTGGCCCGAAGATCGGCCACGACATGCTTGTTGTGGACGATCTCCTTGCGCACATAGACGCCGCGTCCATGGATGGCGAGAGCTCGCTCGACGGTCGCGACCGCACGATCGACACCGGCGCAGTATCCTCGCGGTGACACCACAATGACACGTCGTTCCGCGCCGTACGATGGCTTCCCGGCTCCTGGTAAGCTGGCCGACGGTTTGGACGCGGTACTCATGGCAACCATGGTACCCAGCGAACCCACCCCTGGGAGCCGATGTGCCCCCGCCCCTGACCATCAACGTGTAAGGAGTGTCCATGACCGCGTCCGTCGGTTGGCTCGTTTTTCCTGGCATGGACATGTTGGATTTCGCCGGCCCCTGCGAGGTCTTCGTCATGGCTTCTCGCATCGCCCAGCGCGACGGCGAGGCGACCCCCTTTCAGATCCACACCATCGCGGAGTCGCTCGAACCAGTCACCGTCCAAGGTGGACTGACGATCCTGCCGCACCACACCATCGCCGATCACCCTGACCTCGACTGCCTGATCCTGCCGGGCGGATTGGCTGGGCTCACCCCGCTCATCGATCGTGGTGACGTTGTCGATTGGGTCACCCGTCAGGCAGCCACGGTACCCCTAGTCGCCAGCGTCTGCACCGGGGCCTTCCTCCTAGCCCAGACTGGTTTGCTGGCTGGGCTCAAGGCGACGACCCACATCGCCCGGACTGATGATCTGCGCCATCGTTTCCCCGAGGTCGATGTGGTCGAGAACCATCGTTGGGTCGACTCCGGTCGTTTCGTCACCTCCGCCGGGGCCAGTGCCGGTATCGATCTCGCCCTCCACTTGGTCGAGCGCCTGGCCAATCGCGACCTGTCCGTCGGCTGCGCGCGGGCATTGGATCTGTGAGTCCCTCTCAGCCCATATCTGAGGGTGGACAGCGCCTCGGACGCGGAATCGGCTTTGCTTGGTCGCACCGACGACCGTCAACACGACGAGGGACCACCCGCCTCACCCATCAGCCCCATCGGCCCAAGTAGACTGATTCGTGTGAGGACCGAGAACACACCTCTGCCACCGCGGCGAGACCCCCAGCCATACTCGAGGGTGATCGCCGACGACGACAGCCGCGACCCGTCCGACGGTCCTTCCATCCCGTCAGACGACCTTGGTCAGACCCCTCGGGCCACCGCGCCCGATCCAGCCTCGTCGCCCGGTTCCTCTGCCCGGTCCAGGTCATCCGCCTCAGCCGCGCCAGCCGGTTCGACCGCGCGCTCCGCCAATCTCACACGATCCGGCTCTGCCAAGTCTGGGCTCTTCTCATCGACCATGCTCATGGCCACTGGGACTGCGGCGTCGCGACTACTCGGAGCCACCAGGGTGGTTTTGGCCGGTTACCTCCTGGGAACGACCACCCGCCAAGCGGACATTTTGTCACTGGCGGGGGAGATACCATCCTCCGCCTACATGTTGCTGGCCGGCGGGGTGCTCAACGCCATTTTGGTGCCACAACTGATTCGGGCCATGCGCAAGGACAAGGACGGTGGCCAGGCCTTCTCCGACCGTATCGTCACATTGTTCCTACTACTGTTGCTCGGCTTGACGGTGCTCCTCGTCCTTGGCACGCAGTGGGTCACTCAATTGGTGACGCATCCAGTGTGGCGCACTCCAGAATTGGCCAGCCAATACCAGTCGTTGTTGACACTGGCGGCATTGTGCATGCCGCAGGTCTTTTTCTTCGGCGCCTTCTTCCTCGGCGGTCAGTTGCTCAACGCGCGAGACTCCTTTGGTCCTCTGATGTGGGCGCCAACACTGAACAACATCATTCAGATTCTGATGCTGGGAACCTACGCGGTGGTGTGGGGCTTCCACACCGACACCGCGCAGCCTTTCTCACATGATCAAATCCTCCTCTTGGGCATTGGATCCGTGCTCGGAGTCTTCTGCCAGGCGATAGTGCTCCTGCCTTTCCTCAAGAAGGTGGGCTTCCGCTATCGCCCACGGTTCGATTTCCTTCATACCGGCCTTGGTTCCACCGCCCACATGGCCAAATGGGCGCTGGCGCTGGTTGCGATCGACCAGGCGAACTTCCTGATCATCACGAAGGTGGCTTCAGTCGCCACAGCCGAGGGCCATGGCGCTGGCCTGACGGTCTTCAATTCAGCCATGCTGGTGTCCTTGGTGCCCCACGCGCTCCTGACTGTGTCACTGGCGACCGCCCTCATGCCCTCGCTGGCCCGCCTATCGGATGCCCGTCTGTGGCTGAAGTTCACCGAGCAACTCACCATCAGTCTGAAAGTCGTTTTTAGCGCCATCATCCCGGTCGCCCTCCTGTTCGCCGCCATGGGCATCTCCGTGGCCACCCTGGTGTGGTCAACCGCGAAAGGCGGGGAGTACATCGGCTGGACCCTGGTCATCCTGGGCCTGGGCCTGATCCCATTCTCATTACGTTTCTTGGTCAACAAGGCATTCAACTCCATGGGCAACACCCGCACCCCCTTCTTCACTGAAATCATTTTCGTCGGTGTCACCTGCATCGTGTCGGTGGTGTTGGTTTTTCTGGTCAAGGTGCCCACCGTCTGGGTGGCTCCGAGCATCGCCGCTGGGTACACCCTGGGTTACCTGGCCTCGAACTGGTTGTCCTGGAGGATGCTGCGCATGGGCGTGCCCGGCATGGCCACCACCCGAATCTTCGGCTACACCGCCGGAATCATCGCCTTGGCCCTGCCCGGTTCCCTCGTCGCCGCCGCCATCTGCTGGCTCCAGGCGCGGTACCTGCCCTACTTCCCAGTCCACCTGCTCTCGGTCATCATCGCCGCCGTTCTGGCTGTCGTGATCTACTGGGGGCTGGCTCGTTTGGCGCGCGTGCCTGAGATCCTCCACCTGGAGACAATGATTCGCGCTCGACTGGGCCGCACCGCTGACGCCCCCCGCCGCGCCCTGTGACGCCGAACCGACTACACCAATCGCTTCTCCACAAAGGGCGAGACCATGGCGGGCAGGATAGCGAAGTAATCCATACCGAACCTCAACACATCCCCCACGTGGTAGGCCGTCGTCGAATCGGTGATGTCGGCGACGAAGACATCCGAGCTGCCCTCTTCGACGATGATGGCCGAGTCCTCGGGAACAAGGTCGTGTATACCCACGTCCTGCTTGCCGACCGCCACCAGGGCACGACGCCGGGTCCCCCGATCCGGAAAGCGCGGGTCGTCGGCGACCGGGATCTGGCCCGGCGCGCGCGCCCCGACCGGTTGCGAGGGTTTCTCTTCAATCTCGACAATCTCCGCCGTCAAGCGGAAGGGATTGACGCAGCCGCCGGGCAACGGCGTGCCGAGATTGGCGACCTTGCCAGTCAACAGCGCCTCACCGACACGCAGGTGGTTGACCTCGTCAGGCAGGAGATTCGCGGCCAACAAGTCGAGCCCATTCGAACTACCACCGGACACAACCGGCAACCGCATGCCCAAACAATTCTGAACATCGCGTACCAGCTCAGCGAACTGATCCATCGCAGCGGGCGTGGGCACGATGTCCGAGACGCAACCGAACTCGACCCCGACACCGTACAACTCGATGCCTGGAAGCTGCATCGCCGCAGCACACACCCCAGCGAGGTGCTCCGGCATGACCCCCTCGCGCCGATCCCCCAAATCGACCATGACAACAACCTTATGCGTCCTACCCTGATCCAGCGCCTTCTCCCCCAGCGCCGTCATCGTTGTCAGTTCACTGTTGAGGCTGACATCGGCGAACCGCACCACATCCGCCACCTGGCTCATCATCGGCAACCGAATCATCCACTTCTCAACCGCCAGATCTGCGAAACCCTGCAGCGTCGGCACATGGGCCTCACCGATCGAGCCCACTCCGGCCCCGATCAGCCTCTCAACCAGCGGCCGGTACCCCGTCAACGCCTTGGTGACCACACTGAGCTGAATGTCCTGCGCCTTCGCCATCTCGGCCACCACCGCATAGTTCTGCAGCACCTCGTCCACATGGATCTCGACGTATGGATACATCCGCTCGCGCCTTCCTCTCAACCGGCGCCCCACGAAGTGAACAAGTCTCACCCCGGCGAACAACCGCGTCAAGTCTATTGCAGGGCGTGCTGCGCTTCGACAGTCCGGACGCGACAGTGGCGCCAAGTAGATTTGCCTAGTATCCTTGGCGTCGTGGATGATGAGCCGCTCATTTTAGGGAGCGCGGATAGGCATGGAGTGAATGACAACGACATGCTCAATGCCTATGCCTTCGCACTCGCTTCCTATGTCGATGACTCTGGAGACCGGCCTCTAGTGATGTTTGTAGGCCCCGGCGCATCCGGAGTCACGCTCTATGAGATTGGAGTGGCAGAGCGGGA
>JAITVA010000242.1 GCA_031286045.1 Propionibacteriaceae bacterium
GCGGTCTTCCAGGCTCGCTGCCGTGAGGGTCTCGTACTCGGCCCCCAACTGGATGATGGAACCCCAGCTCTCTGCCTCGGTGTGACGTGCCTGGTGGGCGGACAACTCGGCTCCGACACGGGCGAGGACGCTGAGTAGCACGTCGTGGGCGGTACGGTCGGGATCGTCGGAGGGGTGCGGCACGGAGTGAGTGTCATCCGGGCGGTCGGTGGTGACATATGCCTGGTTCGACTCGCGACCTCGGGTCATAGCGACGTACAGGTTCTCCCTGGTCGTGGTGGGCGTGACAACAGTGTGGACAGTGCCCACCGTCACCCCTTGCGCTCGATGGGCCGTCACTGCGTAACCCAAATCAAGGAACGACGAGGCATAGTCGGATGGCAGGGTGACGGTGCCGCCTGTGTCGTATCCGGCGCGGCGGATGGTGACTGAGCCGTCTCGGTGGATGCGGGTGATCCTCCAGCGGTCGCCGTTACGGACCCAACCGGTACGGCCAGCGTGGAGGCGACGGTCATTGTGGCGAGTGATAACCAGATCACCCGTAGAAGCCCGGCTGCCGTCGGTCAAGGTCACTGCGTCACCAGGATCGACCATCCCGGCCATGACGCGCTCATGCCGAGCGCGTTGATTGAGGTCACGCACAGTATCGTGACTGTCGGCGATCAACAGCGAGGACAAACCGGCAGCGAGGTCTCTCCTCCAGGCCTGGTATGCGGCTTCAATCATGTTGTCGTGGTCGCCTTCGGTGATCCTGCTGTGCGACTCGTAGACGGTGAGGGTGTCTGGTCTGCCGTGGCGCAGCCCGAGGGAGGCGGCCTTCTCCCAGTCGTGTCGGAAGCGGTGAATATCGGTCAACTCCGGGGCATCGTGACGGGCACTGACGAGCAGATGGAACGCGCCGCCCGCGTCCACGGCCTGGAGTTGTGCCCAGTCGCCCACCAGCAGCAGTTTGGCCCCAGTATCGGCGGCCAGATCAGCCAAGCGTTGCAGGGTGAACGAGCCCGCGAGGGAGGCTTCGTCGATGATGACGAGTTGCCCAGCAGCGAAAGTAGTGCCGTTGATCCGGTGGTTGGTGAGCCACTTGGCGGTGTTCTCGGTAGGGATGCCGAGGTCTTCACCCAACACAGCAGCGGCGGTCGCCGACGGCGCTAGGCCGACGACGGAACCCGGTCCATGGTGGGTCTCCCAGGCTCGGCGCAACCCAGCCAAAGCGGTGGTCTTCCCCGCCCCAGCCGGGCCGACCAGCACGTCCACAACGCGGCCTGACGTGGCAATGGCGGCCAGGGCTTCAGCCTGGTCCTCGGAGAGCAAGCGGCCCTCAGCGTCGGCGGTGGCAGTGATCTGCTCAACGGTCTCAATGGGAACGGTCGGCCCGGTCATGTCGTGTGACAGGTCAAGGAGCCGCGTTTCGGCGTCAAGGAGGTCTTGGGAAGAGTACAGGGCCAGGTGGCGGGGCCTGAACCGGCTAGTGCCGTCGGGGTTTTGGAACTCGACTGGCACCGACAACTCAGCGGGCGTGAGCCGCATCGAAGCGGACTGCGCTGCGTCCACGATCATGCCGGTGATGGCCTCACGGTCATGAATGGAGGCGAAGCGCCAGCCCATCGTTTGCCGTGATGCCTCGGCGTGCAGGTTCCAGCGGGTCCATGTGGAGCGCTTCTCGGCCACTGTTTGTACGACGGCATGGCCAAGGTTGTCGATCACATCGAGGGGAACGTCGTCGGCGCGGATCACCAGGGCATCACCGGAAGCGATCACGCGGCGGGTCCAACCGGTCGGGTCTTCACCAAACAACTCGGCGGCACGGTCACGCCATCCCGCAGTTAACTCAGCCAGAGAATGCAGCTCCTTATCAGGCCGAGTGGTCAGGGTGGCCTGCTGCCGCAACCGAAGCAACACTTTCGACGAGGGACGGCGACCATGGGCCTGCCGGTACTCCTCAATCAGACGGTCCACCTCGTTCTCAATGTCTTCACTGCGATTGGAGAACTCATTGATGAGCATCTCGGGCACTCCCTCGATCTCCCAGCCGAGGTTATGGTTGCGGCCCCGGTCGCGGGCATCCCATCCGAGTCCGAACATGCGGGCCATCTGATCGGCTATTGCGGCGTTGAACAACTCCGACAGGGCGACGGTCGCCGGGTACATTGGGCGGCCATCTAACGCGCGCCACCTCCCGTCCTGCGCGGTACAGCCCTTGTTGGCGACGACGACATGGGTGTGCAGTTGCGGGTCGCCAGCGCGGGAATCCCAATGATCGAACGCAGTGGCGATGATGCCAGTCACATCCGCCTGCGCTGCCGGACCACCACGAGTGGATGCACCGATCCTGGTCGTGACGACCTCACGCTCCATGAATCCGAGCACCTCTGCCACCGCATTGTGGTGGGCACGGGCAATCAACTCCTGCGTGCCCGCATCCGCCAAACCCCACAGCACGGACACGGACTTGGGGACGGAGAATGTGTAGTCGAAGCCCGCGACCGTGCGCCGGCTACCGCGTGCAGTCTCCTCCTCGGTGATGGCCTGCACGGCACTGGCACGGGCGGCATCGTCAAGGCGCGGATCAAGGGCGGCTGACCGTTCCCGGATGCGTTCCTGCACGTTGCGGTGATGCAGATACGGACGGCCCAGCACCTCGCCTGTGACCGGGTTGCAGCCCTGCCCAATCAAGAGCTGCAACTGAGCCTCCGTCACCACATCACCCTGGGCAAGCACCTGCGGCTGCAACGAGGCGATGCCTGACCCCAACCAGCGTCCTGGTGGGGACCCGACCTCGGTGTAGTAACGGGTCAAAGGTGTGGACAACGCCCTGTCCCCGTCACCGCTGGCCACGGACTTCAACAGGTACTTGTAGCCGTCACCTGCCGTCATCACCCGCATCGAAACAGTCATCGCAAAGCTCCCTTCCGCAAGGAAGGTGCGCAGGGCAAACCTCGTCAGCAAGAGGTGTGCTAGCCCAGAAGTGACAGCGAGCGAATTGACCTACGGAGAACGTCAGCCTGACGGCGGCTTAATCCAGGGCTGTCTTCAACGACTACCTAGTGAGGGGGTATTCAAGCAAGGGGTCTCGTGAACATGACGGGCACTCAACAGGACGGCGGTGAGCCATGACCGCCTCCACCCCAGACTGGGCCGCGCTGTATCTCACCTACCGCCAAGTGATGTGGCGAGTCGCCGTGCGCATTCTTCGCCCCGCAGGCCACATGGACTTGGTGGACGATGCCGTCATGCAGGCCATGCAATCATTGCTGTCGGCTCATCCGCCACCAGACGTTCGCAACCCCGAGGCGCTGCTCGTCACCGTCACCCGCAGGCGAGCATTCGATCTACTCAGGAAACCAGACGTCCGATTCCATGCAACCCAAGAGTTGCATATGGAAGATGTGCCTGACGTTGACGCGGATATTGCTGACGATGCCGAGCATCGGCTTGACCGCGAACGCCTCGGGCGACAGGCCGTCGCCGAACTGGCAAACCTGCCCGCCTTGCAACAGGCAGTGATCCGAAAGGTCATCATGGAAGAACAAGAGGCCAAGCAAGTAGCCATTGAGATTGGCCTATCGCCAGCCAGAATCAGTCAAGTACGGAAGGCAGCACTGATGGCCCTACGGCAAAGACTGAAACACAGGCCAACTGCATGACCGACGAGCGCATCGACGCCGCACTGGATGCTGCCCTCACACAACGATCAGGACGAGCGCTGGCGAGTGATAGTGAGCCCAGCCTCTCGCCCCATGAACAAGCCGAAGTCGATTCGCTCCTAGACATCGCAGACTTGCTCTGGGAAACGAGCTATCCCTGCCCACCGTTGGAGGATGACCCCACCGCGATCATGCTTGGACTCGTACCCAGCTCGCGCTAGTTCTGGACTGACAAGTCGCCAGAAGGAAGCCTTATGAGCCGGGGTGAGCCGCGAGAGACTGCGCATTGTAGTTGGTGGGCCGTGTGGACTGTTCTCCTCAGTAGACTGTTGCCTGTGCTTTCGCAGATTAACAGAGGAGCCGAGTGAGTATCCTGACCGTCGAGGCTGAGGCCGCACGATATGCCGTTCCAGAGTTGCCGGAGCCTGGCCGGGTTGTCGAGGTGCGCGGTGCTACTTGGGCTGTGACGGATGTGCAGGAACAGGGTCTCCTCCGTAGCCCGGCGGACGAGGGCCAGTCGGGAACTCAGCATGTTGTCTCGCTCCAGTCGCTTGAAGAAGACCGCATGGGCGAGGAACTCAGCGTTGTCTGGGAGTTAGAAGTGGGCCATACTGTCGTGCCCGACCAGGGACTGCCGGAGACGGTGAGCGCCGACGCTTTCGACGACCCGAACGTCTTAGGTGCGTACATTGATGCAGTGCGCTGGGGCGCGGTGACCTCGGCGGACGCAAAGGCGTTCCAGTCGCCGTTCCGCTCGGGCGCGAACCTTGAGCCGTATCAGCTTGAACCGTTGCGCCGAGCGCTGGACAGTCCGAGGACCAACCTGTTGTTGGCCGACGATGTGGGCCTTGGGAAGACCATCGAGGCGGGACTCGTCATCCAAGAACTCCTTCTGCGTCACCGCGCGAGGAGTGTCATCATCGTTTGTCCGCCGTCGTTATCCCTGAAGTGGCAGGACGAAATGCGTGAGAAGTTCGGCCTCGACTTCGTCATTGTGGACTCGGCCCAGATGGCCCAGACGCGCCGAACCTATGGACTGGCGGCGAACCCGTTTCGCCTGTTCCCGCGCGTGATCGTGTCGATGGCTTGGTTGCCTCACGTTCGGGCGCAGCGTTTGCTGCGTGATGTATTA
>JAITVA010000246.1 GCA_031286045.1 Propionibacteriaceae bacterium
TCACATCGCTCTGCGTCTGGGTCCCCTTCAATGAGGGGTGGGGCCAGTTCGACGCCGCCCGCATCGCTGGCGAGGTGCGCCGCCTGGACTCGACTCGCCCGATCGACCATGCCAGCGGCTATTTCGACCAGGGCGCCGGCGACTTTGACAGCTATCATGTCTACTTCAAACACTTCCGCCCGAAGACAGATCGCCGAAACCTTGATCCCACAAGGCAACGTGTGATGGCCTTGACTGAGTTCGGTGGCTACTCCCTGGCCAGTCCTGACCACATGTCGGCCGAGCATGAGTTCGGTTATAAGGTCTTTCGGACCCAGGCCGACCTGGACTCCGCCCTGGAAAGCCTGTACGACTCCGATGTGCTGGCGCATCTGGCCCAGGGTCTGGCCGCCGTCGTCTACACCCAGGTCAGCGACGTCGAAGACGAGATCAACGGTCTGTTCACCTACGACCGCCAAGTCCTCAAGCCTGATCCCGCCCTTCTGCGCGCCGTCAATCAGCGTTTGTATGATGAGTTCGAGCGACTGCACGCAGGTGAGGTCACATCGTGATGTGTCTTGTACGTCAGGGGC
The DNA here is from genome assembly GCA_031286045.1 of Propionibacteriaceae bacterium. Taxonomy (GTDB): domain Bacteria; phylum Actinomycetota; class Actinomycetes; order Propionibacteriales; family Propionibacteriaceae; genus WQYJ01. The sequence goes on from JAITVA010000246.1 coordinate 573, forward strand.
TCCACTGCTTCCCGTGGAGGGCCAGGGTTGCCCATCTGACGACACAGCATTAGTCATCGGTTCCCGAGGTTTCGCAGTGGGTTCACAGGCTGATGATCGTCCCTTTTGCTACGGCATTCTTGGCTGATTTGGTGTGGAAAATGGTGTGCGTCACCACTCGATGTCGGACTCTGGGATGCACTGCTCGGCGGTGGCCGAGGGGTGGGCGACTCGACGTCCCGAGTGACGCGACCTGACGCCCGCGACCTGACGCCCGAGTGACGCGATTCGACGCCCGCGACCTGACGCCCAAGTGACGCGATTCGACGCCGTCAGTAAGACGACCCTTGTTGGCAACTGGCGGCAACTAGGCAAAGAATGCCCTTTCGTCCCCTCGGATGCATACATTGGCCTAGTTGTGTCATCGTTTCCTGTGCTTTTGACGACACAACTAGGGCAATGTATGACTGTGGTCGCTTGAAGACTCATTCTTTGCATAGTCGTGTCACCCCGGCCATGGACAAGGTCTTGTCTATGTCACCGTCGTGGGGGTTGGGCCACTTCACTGACGACGCTGCACCCCCGTCTGCGCAACCGCTTGACGCGCCACACTGCACCACGGCCTGCACCACCGCTTGACACGTCACACAACAAGCACGGCAGAGGCATGGATGATCCACGCGGCTGGTGGGCGGATATATGTTGTGCTCGGGCTGTAAGGTGGGGGCCATCCGCAGACATGAGTAAGTATGCAATGCACGCAGGCCTTCGTTCAGCTTTATGGGGAGCAGTACCCCCGGGTGGTCGCGTATGCGCGTCGGCGCCTGGGGTCGGTGGCTGATGCGGAGGATTGTGCGGCCGAGGTGTTTCGGCTGGCCTGGGAACACGATGGCACTGTCAGCGTCGGCTGGCTGTTCGTCACAGCGAGGAACCTTGTGTTCGCCGCTCGGCGGTCCGCCTTACGGGTGACGGAGTTGTCACGTCGAATCGCTGCGGAAGAAGCCGCCAACGGCGCGTCCGAGGCTGGGTCCGGTCAAAATGAAGCAGCGCTCCAGATCACTGAGGCGCTGGACACTCTATCGGGCGATGATCGGGAGTTGCTGATCGCCTTCTATTGGGACGGTTTGAGCGGGGCCGAGTGTGCCGCCTTGCTGGGGTGTTCCACTGGCGCTGTCTGGGTGCGTCTGCACCGGGCTCGCCGCTGCCTCAAAGCGGCCCTGTTGGCACAAGAGGCCTCGTTTTCCCACGTCTCCTCACACTCTTTGGCTTTGGCCACCACCCCTCAAGGAGGATCATTATGAGACTGACATCGCGCATGACGATGGCCAACCCAGTGCAGACGGATTCTGTGGTGTCCACGCGCGGACGGGCGGAGTTGCGCCGCCTGGTCGGATCGGACAGTGTTCCAACCATGGCGGCGACGACCCTTGATGCTGCCGGGCTCGATCCTGATCGGACGAGCCACTGGCGGACAGTCGCGGTCTCACGGTGGGGCGAGAGAAGCCGCCGCTTTTGGACGAGCTTCTTCTGGATCGTTTCGGCCCCATGGTGGGAGGGGAAGATGGGCCATCTTCAGACGAGCTACCGGCGGGCTGGCCAAACCCGACCGTGGGAGTCGAAGAGCGGTCATCTTCGGATGAGCACTGTCAGCCCGGCTCAGGGGTGGTCGCGTCGGCGGAAGGTCTGGCTCGCACCCGTCTTGGCAGGGACACTTGTCGCTGCGGGTATGGGTGTCGGACTTGCCCTGGCTCCCGACGAAATCGTCCCATCGGCTTTTGCAGAGACGGTGACGGCGACCGTCATGCCTGGTCAGGTGGCACCCGTGTCGCTTGGCACCTCGCTGGTCTTCGACATGGCCTACCCGGAGGCCCCCGGCGAACCCGGCCTCCACCTTGTCAAACGTCTGTGGATGAGGGGCATCGATGAGCGGCAGTGGTCTGACTTGCCCACTGATGTGACCTTCGTGCTACAGACGAGCGCCGATGGTGTGGGCTACTATCTGGCCGAGAATTGGCCATTTGACAAGGGCTACCAGCTGGTCGTCGTTCAGCCTGACTCACCCTCCTGCCATGGGGATGGGATGCCGTCCGGCGCGGCTGAGGAACCAACCCTGATGATCTCGACAATGCTGCGCCTATGTCAGCGTCCGAGTTCCCTGGCCACTCCTGGGCTGACGCCGGTCACGGTGGACAGTGGGTTCGCGTTCACTGGAACTGGGTGGTCGACGGTGACGGATGCCATCGAGATCAGTGCGACGACGACGGATCCCGTGACGGTGCTTGATCAGGTGAGACAGTTCAGTTTTGGCAGTGATGGGCGGCTAGTCGCAGCACCAGCCGGGTACGACGATTGGCTGCATCGCTTGGACACCCAGGCCTTCATGGGTGACTATTCCTGTGGCTCCGGCGATGCACAGCCGATCCCCGATCCACCTGCTCCAGGCACCGTCCTCACCCACGGTTCGTGGGGCTTCCCTTCGCTGGCCAACACCAAGCCCACGAAGACGAACGAAGACATTGTGGTCGGTGTCTGGGTCGACGAAGATGGGGTCTGCACAGTCAAGGAGGGTGCGGATAGGCTCGATCAAGCGGGAATCACCCTCGGCGCCGATGGCGCCTGTTCCTACACCCCTTAAGACTGCGGTGGCGAGGCTGTGGCTGATACTCCATGTCATCTCAGAGTTTGGTTGCCAAGTCGGCCACGCGATCTTCGACCCCATATCTAGCGATGGACGTCCAGTCCATGTACGAGATATGGGGATCGCATCTCACCCACCCCAGCGCCCATCTGACGACACAGCATTAGTCATCGGTTCCCTAGGAGGCAATACTGCACATTTGGAAACAATTGAAAGTCCACTGGACGTTCGAGGGTGAACACAATACTCATATCAGGACTGTGGGACATCGTCACAAAAATGAGAAGGAATACTCCAAAAACGTTCGAAAATACTCGTGAATAGTGACAAAACCCTCGTAGACTCCCTCAGATGGTCACATGATGTGGCGCACGGCCAACAGAACGGCTGTCCAGTGGCAGGCGGCGGCGAGGACGGTGCAGGAGTGGAAGACTTCGTGGAAGCCGAACCACTTCGGGCAGGGGTCGGGCCATTTTCGAGAGTAGACCCCGGCGCCGAGGGAGTAGATGACGCCGCCGACGATGATGAGGACGACGATGGCGACCCCACCGGCACGAGCGAATTGAGGCAACCACCATAGTGCGGTCCAGCCCATGACGACGTACATGGCGGTGTAGAGGCGGCGGGGAGCGCTCAGCCACAGGGTGCGGAAGAGGACTCCGGCCAGTGCCAGTCCCCAGATCAGCGACAGCAGGACGATCTGTGATGTGCCGGAGAGCAGGATGACTGCCAGGGGGGTGTAGGTGCCGGCCACGAACAGGTAGATATTGGAGTGGTCGATCCTTCGCAGCACGGCCTTGACGGTCGGACTCCAGTTGCCGATGTGGTATGTCGCCGAGTTCCCGAACAGCATCATGGCACAGGCCAAATAGATGGCCAAGGAGGTTTTGGGGCCAGCACCTGGCGCCACGGCGATCAGGACGATGATGCCCGCTGCCAGCAGCGGCACTGTGGCGGCGTGGAGGACGCCCCGCAGGCGAGGTTTCGGCGCGACGGTGGTGGCTGTGTTTGTGGCGTGGCCAGGTGGCGGCTCAGGCGTGGTGGATGAGATCGGGTCGGCAGTCGTGGGGGGTGTCGTAGGCGTGGTCGGGGTCGTGGTGGCCAGGTCGGAGGGGGCCGATCGGGACGTGTGGGTGGATCGATTCATCGCGCTCCTGATGTCGCGCACCATAAGTTACGGTACCGTAGGTAGTCTACCCCGATATGGCGGTCGCGGGCACGGATGGCCCACGCGGCTCAGGCTGGGGGAGCCCATCCTATAGAGTGGTGCTCGTGCGAAGTCAGGCTGTGCGATCCAAGGCGGGACACTGGCTGCGCCCGACGCAGTGGTTGTACTCCTTCTATGAGCGGCGACTACTGAACAGCTTGGACAAGGATCGTCTGCCGCGTCATGTCGCTGTCATGGCCGATGGCAACCGCCGATGGGCCAGGTTGAACGCTCCGGGAGAGACTCTGGTCGCGGGCTACCAGGCGGGCGCGTCCAAGCTGGAAGAGTTCGTCTCTTGGTGCGACGAGGTGGGCGTTCAGGTCGTCACCTTGTGGGTCTTGTCACCCTCCAACCTGGATCGCGGCGAAGACGAGGTGGCCCCTCTGCTGGACGTCATCGTCTCGCTCGTCCAATCCCTGGCTGGCAAAGGGAAATGGCCCATTCAAATCATGGGCGACCTTGATCTGTTGCCAGATCCGATCGCATCGGCGCTGCGTGGGGCGGCCGAGTCGACTCATGGTCGCGCCGGGATGCACATCAACGTCGCCGTCTCCTATGCCGGACGCCATGAGTTGCGTGACGCCTTCCGTTCCCTGCTGGCCGAGGAGGCCAAGAAGGGCACGACTCTCGAAGGGCTCAGCCGCACCGTCGAGATCGACATGATCGCCAACCATTTGTACACAGCCGGGCAGCCCGATCCCGACCTGATCATCCGCACCTCGGGCGAGCAGCGCATGTCAGACTTTCTGACCTGGCAGGCCGCTCATTCCGAGTTTTACTTCTGTGAGGCGCTGTGGCCCGACTTCCGATGGGTCGACTTCTTGCGTGCCCTGCGCTCCTTCACTCAGCGCGAGCGTCGTTTCGGAAGGTGAGCGGGCTCAGCGGGCTCGGGCGGCTCGGATCATGGCCTGGCCCAAGGCCTGGCCCAGGGCACTGTCGACGCAGGCACGCAGTTTGAACGTTGTCATGGTCAGGTGGCCTCGGCTCCAGCGGACCGTGGCGGTGCTGGTGGCCGCCCCGCGCAGCCAACCAGAGAACACTCCCGAGTGGACGTGGGCCGCGCGCAGGGGGCCGGGGATCCCGGTGATGACCAGGTCGCCCAAGACGTCTTCGAATCCGATGCCCAAGATCGGTGTGCCTGGCACCGTGCTGAAGGCTCCGCGACGATCAAGCCATTCGGTGCGTGGCACCCAGTCGCCGTCCCCGCTGCGCGCCGCCAGTCGAGCCGAAGGCAAATAATCGAAGGCGCCGTCGAAAGCGTCACTATGTTCGATGAGGAGGAGCACCTGGCCTCCGGCACAGGCGTGGGCGCGGGCAGCAGGGGTGAACTGGGTGGTCACCAAGAGGGCTCCGACCTCACAGTCCGGTGCGGGGGTCTGGGATGAGGTCGGTGTTGCGGAGGTCGGGGATTGCTCCGGTGTGGTGTGGGTGGGGGATGAGCCCGGTGTCGTTGGGTCGGTCCGGGGTCCACCCGATGGGTTGGCGTCTGTCCCCGGAGCGCTGGCCAGCGACCAACTCAGGCCGAGGCTGCCCAACCAGGCCCCGACACCCTCGTCACTGGCGATGATCCGGTCAATGCTCGGGTCGTCCACGCGGCTGGCCATCTGGTCGTGGTCGTTCTCGACCACGATGATGTCGGCCTCGTCGAGCGCCAACTCGGTGTCGTCGGCCATCAAAGTGGCGGCCAGGCGGTATTCGCCGGGGCGGTGGGGCAGTCGGATCACGACCCTGTGCGAGGCTCCATTGTCGTCTCGTGACACCGGCTGGCTCCACTGGGCCCCTCCGTCCAGTGTGACTCTGATCCTGACCGGCGCGGTCGGTGAGGAAGGGCTGGCTGTGGCCAGCAGCGCGGTCACATCCACGTCTAGGCACTGGTCGATGAAACCGGACCAGGCGGCCGGTTGAAGCAGCACGGCGTCCGGACCGTTGGCCAGTGAGTAGAGGCGTGTGCTCGGTTTCTCGCGGCGTGACGCGTCGAACAGGCCGTTGGCCTCCCATTCGACGTCGCACAGCTGAGTGAGGACGTAGCCGGCGAACTGGGGTCGCGACCGGATGGACAGGGTTTGATAACGGTTGGCGACCATTTGGGCGCGTTGCAGAGCCTCGATCAGGGCGGGCCAGGAGCCGAACACATCACGCAGGCCCGTGGACTCGAAGCGGTTCATCAGACCACTTCCCTCAGCTACGCCAAAGGCCCAGTCAGCCCCTGACGCGAACCACCAAGGCTCGCTTCCTCGGTGGTACTGGTCGCGGGCGTCCGGCAAGCCCCAGTTGCCGAACTCGGACACCATCAGCGGTTCCTGGCCGCTGCGTCGCGCGTCGCCGTGGGGGGAATAGGTCCAAGACGGGCGAGAAGCCAGATCGGTCACCATGGCGTCCCACTGTCGGCGTGACTCTGGGATCCCTCGATAGACGTGGTAGTCCTCGATGTCCGACTCGATGTGGAAGTTGGGCTCGCAGGCAGAGTTGTCGACTACCAGGCAGTGCGGAGCCTGAGCTTTGGCTCGACGGTAGGCCGCCTGCAGCCAGGCCCGTTGCTCGGCTGAGGTCAAGTCAATTCCCCACGACTCGTTCATGACCGACCAGATCACGATGCTGGGATGATGCCCGTCTTGCTCCATCTGTGCGCTCAGCAGTTCGACTCCGGTGGCCGCCGAGTGATCGGTCCAGGTCATCCAGCTGGGTAGTTCGGCCCAGACCAACAGACCGAGGCGGTCGGCGATGTCGAAGTACCGTGGGTCGGGGCGCTTGATGTGGACGCGCAACAAGTTGAAGCCGAGGTCCTTGGTTCGTCGCAGCATTGCCTCCCAGGCGTCGACATCGTCGACGGTGCAGGTGGCCCCCGGATGGTAGTCCTGATCGAGCACGCCTCGCAGGTAAATCTCCTGGTCGTTGAGGAAGAAACGACCGTCGCGGGCCTCGAAGCGCCGCAAGCCGGAGCGAACGGTCTGGGCGTCGACCAGGATCGAACCGGTCCGCAACTGGAACTCGACCTCGTAGAGATGGGGATCGTCCACACTCCAGGCGTGTGGCTCCGGCAGACTCAGCTCGGTGGACCATGTCTCGTTGTCTGAGGCGAGTTGAGCGGAAGCGAGGACAGCGCTGTGATCGTGGACCAGAGCCCACACGGTCCAATCGCCGTGAGGCGCCTTTGTCGCTCCCAGCGGATCATCGAGCGTCGCTTCGACGAGAAAGCTGCCTTTGGCAGCGTTGGCGCGGACTCGTACCTGGCCAAGACAGGCCGGCGGGCGTCGCTCAAGTCTGACCGACTGCCAGATTCCGGCGGTGGTGCCGTACCATGACTGCTTGCCTAGGGGTTCTTCGAGGAATCCGGGCTGGTCTTCGCCACCCCACACCGGTGGATACGACACGTCGACCTCAAGCTGGTTGAGTCCGAAGACTAGGGCGGCGGTGACGTCGAACTCGAAGGGCAGCCAGGCGCCGGTGTGGCGGCCGATCTCGACCCCGTTGAGCCTGACACGAGCGGCGTGGGTCACTGCGGCGAAACACAGAAACACCCGCTCGGCGCCCTCAACGTGTTCACTTGCCCCGACCAGGCAGACCTTGTCAGCCGATTCAGCCAGCCCGCCTCCGTCGACCGCTTCTGGTGGTGTGGCGTCTGACCAGGTGAACTCGCGTCGATAGGTCACCGTCTCGTGAGAGTCCTCATGTCCGCTGATCTGACTGGTCCATGGGCCAGGCACGGTCACCAGGTGGTGACTGGAGTCGGGCAGGATCAGGTCCCAGAGTCCGTCAAGGCTGGTCGATTGGCGGGGCAGGGTCATGGTGGACTCCTTGTCTGGGAGAGGGACGACGGGAGGGATGAAGGGATGGGTGTGGGCGCATGAGCTGAGTCATGCGCCCACTGCTGAAGAATGAGCCCGGTCGCGGCGCGGGGGGTGCCACGACCGGGCTGGGTGACGGAGGGAGAATCCGTCAGGGGTGGTGGCGGACCACCACGTGTTACTTCAACGCACGCTCGACGCGGGACTGGGCCTCGTCGAGGGCGGCTTTGAGATCCTTGCCGTTGAACCAGACCTCTTCCAGCTGCTTGTGGATCAGGTCCTTGATTGCTGTCCAGTTGTTCACCTGAGGCACGAAGGCCATGTTCTTCAGCGCTGTGTCGGTGTAGAACTGCCGGTTGGGAGCCTTCTGGTAGGCGGCCGATTCGATCACGGAGACCCGCGAGGCGTTGTGACCGGTGGCTTCGGCCCATGCGCCGGTGTTGTCGAACAGGAACTTGGCGAACTCCAGGGCGGCACGGTACTTCACCGGGTCATCGTTTGACTGCTTCGGAATGACCCACATGTGCGAGGAGGCCCATACGGCCGGGTTGCCGAAGATGGTCGGGAAGTCGGTCACGGTGTAGCCGAAGTCCTTCATGGCGGCGTATTCGTTGACGACCCAGGTGCCGTTGACCAAGATGGCGGAGCCCTGGTTCTTCCACTCGTCGATCGACCCGGAATAGTCAGCCTTGGTGGAGATATAGCCCGCGTCGATCATCTGCGAAAGCAGTTCCATCGCCTTCGTGGCGGCTTCAGAGTTGACGGTCGCCTTGCCGTTGGTGATGAGGTCGGCGCCTTGTTGACGCACCAAACTGTAGAAGACGCGCCAGGACATGTCGTCGGTCGGGAAGCCCATCGAGAACAGCAGCTTGCCCGTCTTCTCCTTGACCGCCTTGCCCATGGCCAACAACTCGTCAGGGGAGGTCGGCATGATCGGACGACCGTCGGCGTCCATGTACCCAGCCGCACCCAAGATATCGGTGTTGACATGTGCCAGGATGGCGTGGGAGTCGAACGGAACGGCGGCTGTCTTGCCGTCGTACTGGATCGACTTTTGGGCCTGAGCGGTGGCGTCGGCGATGTCGATGCCGAACTTGGTCGGATCGAAGGTCAGCAACTGGTCACGGCTGGCGTAGTCCGACAGGGCGTAATCGTGCAGATTGGCGATGTTCGGCGGCTGTCCGCCGGCGATGGCAGCGTTGAAGGCGTCGTAGTACGAGTTCCAGTCGGTTCCGCCCAGGCGGGTGACTTTGAGGCCCCAGGTGTTCTCCGCGTTGAACTTGTTGGTCAGGATCTGGATGGCCTCGCACTCGTTGGTCGCCTTGGCCGGATCGGTGACGCCCTGAGTGGTCTCTTCGCAATCGCCGAACATACGGCCAAGCGAGATCTCTTGGCCCTTGAGCTGGTCGTCTGTCACCGCGGCGATCTTGGACTGAAGGTCGCCACCGTCGCCACCCTGGGACCCGCCTGGCGTTGGGCCGGTTCCGGTGCCGCAGCCAGCGAGCAGGGTGACTCCGATCAGTGCCGAGACGAGCCCGGCTCCGATGTGAGTTTTCTTCATTGATGTGCTCCTTTGGTTGTGTTTCTTGGTTGGGTTTTCACTTGCCTCCCGACGTCATCGAGATCCCACGGATCAGATGACGCTGGAATAGGACGAAGACGATGAGCAGAGGCAGCGAGCCGATCAGGCCGCGAGCCATCAGGCTGCCCAGCTCGGTGGCTTGGGCGAAGTTGCCTTGCAATGAGGCCAAGCCGGTGGTGATGGTGAACATCTCTGATTTGGTGGCGGACACCAGGGGCCACAGGTAGTCGTTCCAGGTCTGGACGAAGGTGAAGATCGCCAATGACACCATGGCGGGTCGTGCCAGGGGCAACATGATCGACCCGAAGATGCGCCATGATCCCGCGCCATCGATCCGGGCCGCCTCTTCGACGTCCAGCGGCACCTTGGAGAAGAACTGCGTCATGAGGAAGACGCCCAGGGGTGCGGCGATGCGTGGCAGAATCAGCGCTGCGTAGGTGTTGTGCATGTGGATGTCGGCCACCATGGTGAACAAGGGCACGAACATGGCCTCTTTGGGGATCATCAGTCCGGCCAGCACACTGGCGTAGACGATCGTCCGTCCTCGAAAGTGGATGCGGGCGAAGGCGTAACCGGCCATGGCGCAGAGCAGAACGGTGCCCACAGTGGTGATGGAGGTGACGACGACGGAGTTGAGGAACCAGCGGGCGGTCTGGCCGACCGAGAAGACACCGAGGATGTTGTCCAGGGTGAAGCCGACCGGCCACAGTTGCTGGGTGTGTTTGGTCAACTCCTGGTTGTTCGATAGGGCCAGGCAGACCATCCACAGCATCGGTAGCAACCAGATCAGCACGGCGACAGCCATGGCGACGTGGTACCACCCGGTGGTCAGACGCCGGCGGGCACGGTGATGGGCACGGGTCGTCATATCAATCCCCCTGTCCGATGACGCGCATCTGAACGACCGACACGATCAGCATGAGAGCGAACAGCACCAGTGACATGGCAGAGGCATAACCCAGCTCGAAGTCGCGGAAGCCCGCTTGGTAGATGTGTCGGATGAGCACGTCGGTGGCATTGCCGGGGCCGCCGCGCGTCATGATGTTGACTTGGCCGAATATCTGGAAAGAAGCGATCACTTGCATGATCATGACCAGCAAGAGGACGTGGCGGATGCTGGGCAAGGTGATGTGGACGAACTGGTTCCAACGCCCGGCGCCGTCGAGCGAGGCCGCCTCGTAGAGGGCTTGATCGACGTCTTGGAGTCCAGCCGTGAACAAGACCAGGTTGAAGCCGACTGTCCACCAGGCGGTCGTGATGATGATGGCGATCATGGCGGTGTTCTGGTCGAACAACCAGGCGATCGGTTCGACGCCGAAGGGTTTGAGGATCGCCGCCAACAGTCCTTGGTTGGGGGAGAGGAAGTAGGCCCAGACCAGCGTGACCACTGAGATGGGCAGGACATAGGGCATGAAGAAGGCCATTTGGTAGAGGCGATGGCCGCGGCGGCGGGACTGGAGCGCCAGCGCCATCACCAGGCCGAGGCCGGCGATCAGCGGGGTGGAGCAGGCGGTGAAGACGAGGGTGTTGCGCAGCGCGTTCCAAAAGTCGGGGTCGTTCCAGTAGCCGCTGGCGCCGGGATGGAATCCCATGATGATGGCCAGCACGACCAGGCCGACGACGGCGGCGACTCGGGCGATGGTGAATCGGTGGCGTCGGATCGGGCCGATCATGAGGACCGCAGCGATGACAAGGACGAGGATTCGCCAGATGACGAGGTGGTCGGGCGACCAGACCAGGCCGACCCCACCGAGCATCTGGACGTAATTGCCCAAGCCGATGAAGCGCCGCACGGAACCCAGTAGGTCCCACTCGTGGAAGCTC
>JAITVA010000293.1 GCA_031286045.1 Propionibacteriaceae bacterium
TGCCACGCGACGTTTACTCGGAGTCCTTCAAACTGGAGTATGGCGAGGACACGCTGACAGTCCATCAGGACGCCATTCAACCCGGCGCCAAGGTTCTCGTGGTCGACGATGTCTTGGCCACCGGTGGAACGATTGGCGCCACGTCCAAGCTGATCCAACATCTGGGCGCCGATTTGGTTCATGTGTCGGTGGTTCTGGAGCTGGTCGACCTCGACGGTCGAGCGCATCTGAAGGAGCTGGGCATCGATCACGTGTCCGCCTTGGTCACGGCCTGACTCGGGCCGCGGCGCCAGTTGAGGCAAGCGGGTGACCATGGGTCCAGAAGTCACGGCGGATCGGGTGCGGTTTTGACGGGTGCTTTGTCCGTTCGGTCCTGGGTGCTGATCCGGGCAGGTGCTTGTGGGTACAATGTCTTCCACGATGAGCATTGATGTTTCTGAGACCCTAGGGGACTTGCCGCAGTCCGACCCGACTGGTCGGGCCGCTGGGTCGAGTCCTTTCGCCGCCCAACTGGAGGCGGTGTTCGAGTCAGTGCGCAAGTCTCATCCAGACACTGACTTCGAAGTGCTGCGGAGAGCCTACGCCACGGCGGAACGGTGCCACCAGAACCAGGAGCGGGCCTCGGGTGAGCCCTACATCGTCCATCCCTTGGCGGTCGCCAAAATCGTCGCCGACCTGGGCATGAATGAGCCAACCATTGTCGCGGCGTTGTTGCATGACACGGTTGAGGACACGGCTTACACCCTGGAACAGGTGGCAGCCGAGTTCTCGGCCGAAGTGGCCCACCTGGTCGATGGCGTCACAAAACTGGACAAGTCCCTCTACGGCGATCTGGCCAAGGCTGAGACCATTCGTAAGATCATCGTCGCCATGTTCCAGGACATCCGGGTGGTCGTCATCAAGTTGGCCGACCGTCTGCACAACATGCGCACGATCTCATCCTTGCGACCCGACAAGCAGAATCGCATCGCCAAAGAGACGCTCGACATTTACGCGCCCTTAGCTCATCGGCTGGGTATGAACACGGTCAAGTGGGAGTTGGAGGATCTGTCCTTCTCGACCCTGCAACCCAAGATCTATAACCAGATCGTCCAGCAGGTGGCGGCTGAGCAGCCCGCGCGAGAGAAGAATTTGCAAGAGATCATCCCCGTGGCGGTCTCAGCCTTGGGGGAGCGAGGCATCACCGCGAAGGTCTACGGTCGTCCGAAGCACTACTACTCCATCTATCAAAAGATGGTGGTGCGCGGTCGCGACTTCACCGAGATCTTTGACCTGCTCGGCATCCGTGTCATCGTTGAGAACGAGCAGGAGTGTTACCTGGCTTTGGCAGTGGTGCACAGTCTGTGGCAGCCCCTGCCTGGCCGTTTCAAGGACTACATCGTCAACCCGAAGTACTCGACCTACCAATCGCTCCACACCACCGTGGTCGGGCCTCAGGGCAAGCCGGTGGAGTTCCAGATCCGCACGCGCGAGATGCACCGCAACGCCGAGTATGGCGTCGCCGCTCACTGGAAGTATAAGAAGAACCCGACCGGCAAGAAACACGGCTCGGCCCGGTTGGATCCCATGGATTTGCTCTGGGTCAAGCGTTTGAGTCAGTGGCAATCTGAGGAGTCCGATCCCTCGGTTTTCCTCGATTACCTGACGACTGACTTGGCCAGCCGAGAGGTCATGGTTTTTTCCCCCAACTCGGACTTGTACTTCTTACCGGAGGGGGCGACGCCAGTCGATTTCGCCTATTCCATCCACACCGAGGTCGGGCATCACTGCATCGGAGCCAGGCTCAACGGCAAGTTGGTCCGGCTCGACACAGTTCTGCGTGACGGCGATGTCTGTGAGATATTGACCACCAAGTCGCCCGAAGTCGGTCCGTCGCGAGACTGGCTCGACTTCGTCAAGAGTCCTAGGGCTCGCCAGAAGATCAATCAGTTCTTCTCCAAAGAGCGCCGCGACTTGTCGATCGAGATGGGCAAGGAATCTTTGGCCAAGCAGTTGCGCCATTCTGGCCTGCCACTACAACGTATATTGACATTGCCCTACTTGACTGCTGTCGCCTCGAAGTTGCGGTACGCCGACGTTCCGGCGCTGTACGCCGCGCTGGGTGAGGGCAAAGTGGGCGCTCAGCGGGTCGTCGACCAGTTGATCGCGCTGGAAGGGGGCAAGGAGAACGCCGCTGAGGAGTCGTACGAGGACCGCCCAGTGTTCGAGGTCAAGCGTCGCAACGTTGAGACCTCTGCCTCCGGCGTGGCGGTCGAGGGTGACCCCGACGTGTTGGTCAAACTTGCCCGCTGTTGCACCCCGGTGCCCGGAGACGACATCATCGGCTTCGTCACCCGTAGTCAAGGAGTATCGGTCCATCGGCGCGACTGCCACAACGTCCAGGACCTGCTGGCCACGCCCGAGCGTATCGTCAACGTCGCCTGGATGGCCAACACCCGAGCGAACTACCTAGTCACGATCAGTATTGAAGGACTTGATCGAATGGGATTGCTGGCCGATGTGACGGCCGCTCTGTCAGAAGACAAGGTCTCCATCATCTCTGCCCAGGTCCAGGTCATGAAAGATCACACCTGGCACATGAACCTGTCATTCGAGATCCCTGATCCCAGCTTTCTCAATCAAGTCATCAAGAAGGTCAAGGCGGTGCGCGAAGTCACTGAGGTTCGCCGCGTCAGCGCCTGAGCGCCCGGACAAGCCATCCGACTGAGATTGTAGAAACTCAGGCGTTGAGGTCGTCGAGGGTCTGTTGGGCTTGATCGAGCCAGATCTGGTAAGTCGCGATGGAGGCGGTGGTCTTTGAGATCTGAGACTTGTCGCCCTTGGTCTCAGCCTTGGCCAACTGATCCTTCAACTTGTCGATTTGGGCGGAGAAAAGGTTGACGGTCTCTTGGGCACGAGCCCTTGTCTGGGGGTCGGTTCTCGCCCACTCACGCTTGTCAGCCTCGTCGATGGCGGACTCGATGGCACGCACCCGGGCGTCGACCGCACGCACATGGTCGGATGGCACTCGCCCGATCGCGTTGAAGGCTTGGACGAAGTCACGGTAGGCAGTCCGGGCGGCCGCCACGTCTTTGACGGGCAGTATCTCGGCCTCGGCCTTGGCCAAAAGGTCAGTCTTGGCCACGAGGTTGCCTTGGAACTCCTCGTCTTGGGCGGTGAAGACCTCGGAACGGCGATTGAAGAAGTTGTCCTGAATGGCCCGGAAACGGGTCCACAAGGCGTCGTCCACGTGGCGTCCGGCCCCACCAGCGGCCTTCCAACGGTTCATCAACTGGCGGAAAGCGGCGGCGGTGGAGCCCCAGTCGGTCGACCCAGCGAGGGCCTAGGCCTCGGCGATGATGCCCTCTTTGATGTCGCGGGCCTCTTCTTGGGCGACGCTCACCTGGGCGAAATGTGACTTGCGCCGTCTGGTGTAAGTCGTGCGGGCGGTTGAGAATCGATGCCACAACTCGTCGTCGGAGGTACGGTCGAGCCGGGGGAGGGTCTTCCACTCGTCGAGCAGGTCACGGTACTTCTGCACACCGTTGCTCCAGTCACTGGACTCGGCGATCTTCTCGGCCTGGCCGACCATCTCCTCCTTGCGGACGCGGGCGGCGGCGGCGGCCTTGGCCTTCTCTTCCCGCTTGACGGCGGCCTGGGAGTCGATCACTTCAAGCAAAGGATCAAGCTTGGCGGCGAGCCCGGCCAAGTCTGCCACGGCGTTGGCTTCAAGAATGGTGGTGCGCAAACCGGTGATGGTCTTGCGGGCCTCTTCGGGGTTGAGGGCGCCGTTGCGAATCCGTTGCGTCAGTAGGTCGACTTCCACTTCCAGGGCCTGGCCTCGCTTGATGAAAAAGTCAAGCGCTTGTTCGGGGGTGGCATCGGGTATCTGGCCAACCGCCCGCTCGGTGTCATTGGTACGGACATAGACAGTTCCGTCTTCGGCGACACGGCCGAAATCGGAAGGCCTTGGAGTTTCAGTCATATGTCCTATCTTGCCCGATTCCGAGGTTTTTTTCCTGCCAGGATCAAGCCTCGCCAAATCTTGGGCCCGAATCGTTATCTTCGCCCCAGGTGGAATAAGGTGGACGGATGGCTAACATCTCTGGCTTTCCCGAATATCTGCCCGAAGGCCGCATGGTTGAAATGCGCGCGGTTGACATCTTGCGAGAGGTTTTTGAACTCCATGGGTTCGCCAACATTCAAACTCGTGCGCTTGAACCATTGAGTCAACTCAGTCGCAAGGGAGAGATCACCAAGGAAGTTTATGTGGTGCGCCGCCTTCATGCGACGGCGAAAGACAGTGATGAATTAGGGTTGCACTTCGATTTGACTGTGCCCTTCGCGCGGTATGTTCTCGACAACGCCGGGCACCTGGAATTCCCCTTTCGGCGTTACCAAATTCAACCGGCCTGGCGCGGTGAGCGCCCGCAAGAAGGACGCTACCGTGAGTTCTACCAGGCCGACATCGACATCGTCGGGCTCAACGAGTTGAGTTTCCATCACGACATCGACGTGGTGCTGGTGATGCTGGAGGCTTGCGCCCGATTGAGCCTGGAACTCGGCTTGCCGCCGGTGTTGATGCGTCTGAACAACCGCAAGTTGATGCAGGGCTTCTATACCGGGCTCGGTGTGGCCGACTCCTTGGCAGCGATCCAGGCGGTCGACAAGCTGGCCAAGATTGGCGCCGCTGGTGTCGAGCAGATGCTGGCCGAGCAGGGTCTGTCGACCTCCGTGATTGAGAAGATTCTCGGTTTCGCCTCGACCACGACGCGCGAAGGCAGCTTGGCTGAGTTGATCGCTCCCTTCGGCGTCAGCAACGACCTGCTCGATCAGGGTGTGGCCGAGCTGGAACGCTTGTTCGAGGCGGTCTACGCCCGCTTCCCCGACAATGTCGTCATCGATTGTCAGATCGCCCGTGGCTTGGACTATTACACCGGTTCGGTGTTCGAGATCGAGTTCCAAGGCCGCGAGTCTTTGGGCACGATCAGCGCCGGTGGTCGCTATGACTCCTTGGCTAGCGACGGCAAACGCACCTATCCGGGAGTCGGCCTCTCGTTCGGGTTGTCCAGGGTCTTCGCCCCGCTGATCAGCGAGGGGAAGCTGGTGGCCTCGCGGCGAGTGCCGTCGGCAGTCTTGGTGGCTGTGGATTCCGAGGAGACGCGAGGCCAGGCC
>JAITVA010000031.1 GCA_031286045.1 Propionibacteriaceae bacterium
GAATCTCGGCACGGACGCCACGCTCGACCGCCTGACGCGTGCTGTCAGCGAACTGCTCAGCGGTGGCGATCTCAGCATCACCCATGCGGGCCAAGTAGTCCTCCAAGGTCATGCCAGCGGCCTTGAGTTGTTCGGCGACCTGCGAAGTCCTGGCGGCCACTTCGTCGGTCACCAACTGCTCAGGAATGTCAAATCCTGACATCTCAATCGCCTTGTCCAGCACCTCGTCACGGGCCTTCGCCAACTGGTCGACAGCCGCCATGCGTTCCACCGAACCAGCCAGATCGGCGCGCATCTGCTCAACGGTGTCGAACTGCGACACCATCGCGGCGAACTCGTCGTCGACCTCGGGCAAGGTACGTTCGTGAACCCGAGTGACCGTCACCGTGATATCGGACTGCTCACCGGCATGGTCACCGCCGAGCAGGGCCGAGTCGAAGGTGGCGGACTCGCCCGCCTTCAGGCCTGTGACCGCCTCATCCAAACCGTCGAGCATATTGCCGGCGCCGACCACGTAGGTCAGCCCCTCAGCTGTCGCGTCAGGCAGAACCTCGCCATTCTGAGCCCCTGACAAGTCGATGTGGACCTCATCACCCTCACGCGCCGCGCGATCGACGTCGGCGACTTCAGCGAAACGCTCGCGCAACATCTGGACCCGCTCCTCGACAGCCTCGTCAATGTTGTCGACGGCGTCGACCGTGACTTCGATGGAGGAGAAGTCGGGCAGATCGAACTGCGGCGCCACATCGACCTCAGCCGTGAACTCAGCGAGCTCGCCGTCTTCCAGCTTGGTCATCTCGATGTCGGGACGGCCCAGCGGCGTCAGGTGATTCGACTCGACGGCTTCGGCGTACACCTGCGGCAGAATCGCATTGACCGCCTCGGACAGCACAGCGCCACGACCAACCCTCGCGTCGATCATGGCCGCTGGCACATGCCCCTTACGAAAGCCGGGAATGGACACCTGGTTCGCCACGTCGCGATAGGCCTTGGTTATCGCGGGCTGAAGCTCGGAGAATGGTACCTCGATGACGAGCTTGACGCGGGTTGAACTGAGCTTCTCAACTGTGCTGGGCAAGGCGAACTCCTGGATCGTGATCAAACGGTCGTCCTTCAACGGCGACCGCAGCCAATGGTACCGTTATCGGCTACTGATCGGTAAATCTCGGCCGTCCACAACTGCCGTCAGCGGCTCAAACTCCGCAAACCCCGCGACCAGCACATCAAGGGCGAACGAGCCGGGTCACGCGGCGTCAGCCAACTCCCATTCGCGCCGAATGGCCCTCAAGCCGTCCCTCTCCAAGCGTCGCACCCTCGACACAGTGATACCTAGTTCTTGAGCCACCGCTTGAAGCGACTTGGGCACGCCCGACCAGCCGACGCGCAGTTGCACCACCTGACGTTCGGTGTCGGGAATGGTGGCGAGGACTTGGGCGAGCCCGGCGGTGGTGAGGGAGCGATCATACTGCGTCGCCATGGCCACATCCTGGGGGTCGACTTCGTCCAGCGAAGCACTGGCACGGTCGGTGGCCCGCCGCACCGTCGCCCTTATCCACATCCCGGCGTAGGCGCCGAACGGTCCCTTCTGCCAGTCATAGCTGCGCAGAGCCTGCTGCATGGCGACACAACCCTCCTGGTACAGATCCGAGTAACTGACGCGCTTCGTGCGGGCAGCCTCGGCGGCGATGATGGCCACCAGCCCCAGATGGTCCATGAACAACTCATCCTTGGCTCGATATCCAAGTTCTACCAAGGTGTGCAATTCTTCGGCGCTGGCCACGTCGGACCAGGCCCCATTGTCGAGCAAGTCCTGAGCCAGCAAGCCAGCTTCAACCTGTTTGGCGAGACGAATCTCGCGATCTCTTTCATCACTGATCATGATCCAACTGTGTCGTCTCCGCCAGCTCGGCGCAGCCCTATCCACAGGCAAGCGGTGTCAACATCACGACAACACCCGACGGTGAAGACGACCTCACATCTGAGGAATGGCGTGAACCTCGTACACTGGTGTCCATGGCTGGACTGATCAATCCCGATGATTTGGATGAGGTGAGGTCGCGCGCCCGCATCGACGACGTCGTTTCCAGCTATGTCACTTTGAAACCGGCTGGCTCGGGCACATTGAAGGGGCTGTGTCCTTTTCATGACGAGAAGACGCCCAGTTTCCAGGTCACTCCGGCACGCGGCCTGTATTACTGTTTCGGGTGCGGCAAGGGGGGCGACACCGTCAACTTCGTCCAGGAGATCAACAATCTCTCCTTTCGCGAGGCTGTCGAGTTCCTGGCCGACAAATACGGCGTCCAGTTGCGATACACCGACGACGGCGCCAGACCCACTGGAGTCTCACGGATACGCCTGCTGGAAGCCAACTCAGTGGCCGCTGACTTCTTCGCCGACACCCTCTTCGGTCGTGACGGACAGCCGGGACGAGACTTCTTGACCGGACGAGGCTTCGATCGGGCGGCCGCCGAACACTTCGGCATCGGCTACGCCCCGCGGTCCGGTCGGGAATTGAGTGGCTACCTGCGCACCAAGGGTTTCCGCGACGAGGAGTTGATCGAAGCCGGGCTGATGCGCCGAGGCGGTTTGGATTACTTCCAAGGCCGTGTCATCTGGCCGATCCGCGACGCCGGCAAGGCAGTGCTCGGGTTCGGGGCTCGTCGCCTGTTCGACGACGACCGGCTTCCGGCCAAGTACGTCAACACCCCCGAGACGCCGATCTATAAGAAATCCCATGTGCTATACGGTCTCGATCTGGCCCGTACCACCATCGGCTCCACCTCCCAGGCCGTCATCGTCGAGGGCTACACCGATGTCATGGCATGTCATCTCGCCCACGTCACGGCGGCGGTGGCGTCATGCGGCACCGCCTTCGGCGCTGACCACGCCCGCGTCATCCAACGGTTGATGGGCGACCACTCCACCTCAGGCCAGGTCATCTTCACCTTCGACGGCGACCAGGCCGGTCGCAACGCCGCACTCAAGGTCTTCCGCGAGGACGCCTTGTTCACCGCTTCGACCTGGGCGGCCATCGAGCCCACCGGACTCGACCCCTGCGATCTGCGCATGCAACGCGGTGACCAGGCGATTCGCGACCTGATCGATCAACGCGTCCCGCTCTACCGCTTCGTCATGAACGACATCGTCTCGCGCTATGACCTCGACCATGCCGACGCCCGTATCGCGGCAGTGCGGGAAGCCGCGCCCCTGGTCACTTCGATCCGAGATCGATCACAGGTCGATGGCTACATCAAGGAGCTGTCCTTCCTGGTCGGTCTGGACCCATCAACGGTGCGTCGCGAGGTCAACGCCGCCAAAAAACGCAGTCCACGTCCAGGCGCCGGGCCAGCCTCGACGCCGAGCGCGTCAGCGGACCCGCCCGCGGCTCCACCGGCTCATCTGCCCGATCCGAACGACCGCGCCCTGCTGGCCGAGCGCGACACCCTCAAACTGATTCTTCAGGCAGCTGCACTCTTCGACGGCGACGACCAGGCCTGGCAGGGTTTGTCCGAGCAGGATTTCACCCATCCGGCCTATCGGGCTCTGTTTCGTACCATCCTTGCCACTGGTGACGACCATGCCCACTGGCCCGGCGCCGTCATCGACGCCGTCACTCATCCGGAACTGAAGGCTTTGGCCCTGCAGTTGAGTGTCGAACCGCCGCGCACCGAACTGACCGCCCGCCACGCCCGTGAGTACGCCGCCAAGCTGAAGACCGGCGCGGTCGACCGGGACTTAGCCGAACTGAAGTCACGAATGCAACGCACCAACCCAGTGACGGACGCTGACACCTACGATGCCATGTTCGCCCGCATGATCGAACTGGAGACCGCACGCAAGGAGTTGATCCGACTGGCCACAGGCGAGTGACCCCCCCCAGGGGGGCTGACACATCCGTCGCATCCGTGACCTTGACGCCGACGATCGCGCGCCCGGCCCCAGCTAGGCCCCGCGTCCGATTCCGACCGGGATTTGCGCCGGATCGAAACCGAGCAACTCCTCTGCCCGCTCGAAGGCGAATCGATCAGTCATCCCCGCGACATAGGCGACCGCTCGCGCCACTCCCAGATCGCAGCCCGGCACCGCGTCTGCCACATCGTCGGCGGGCTGTGGCAGCAGATCCGGATGAGCGATGTAGTGGTCGACCAATCCGCGCAGCACCGCCACAACCGCCTCGGCTTGAGCGACCGACTCGTCGCGCATGTAGATGCGCTCATAATTGAATTGTCGCAAGGCCGCCAACGCGGCCGCGACATCGGTTTCCATACAGACCCTGTGCTCACGGGTGGTCGCCGTGATGACCGCGGTGATGAACACCCGCAACTGCTGAGACCGGCGGGAGCCGACCACCGTTGTGACCTGGTGGGGCAACTGGTCGGCCACGACGATGCCGGCGTGCAAGGCGTCTTCCAGGTCGTGGGCGCAGTAGGCGATCCGGTCGGCCCAGGAGACGATCTCACCCTCCACGGTCGTCGGCGCCGGTCGCGACCATGAATGGTTGCGGATACCGTCGAGGGTCTCCTGACACAGATTGAGAGGTCTCAACACCACATCGGCCCCCCACACCGAGTGGAGATACCCGCCTGGAACGTAAGCGTCGAAGGCGTCCTCCGAGGCGTGCCCACCCGGCCCGTGACCGCAGTCGTGGCCCAGTGCGATCGCCTGAGTCAAACCTGGATTGGCCGCCACCCCCCGCGCGATCGCTCCGGCCACTTGCGCGACCTCTAGGGCATGAGTCAATCTGGTGCGCTGGTGATCGGTCGGATACACGACCACTTGCGTCTTTCCAGCCAATCGACGAAAGGCCGGCGAGTGGATGATCCGATCCCGGTCCTTCTCAAAACAGGTGCGAAACTCGTCCGCCTCCTCAGCCAGATCGCGCCGGCCCGCGCCCTCGGCATGGGCGGCGCCGACACTGAGAACGGTTCGCTCCAGTCGCTCGCGCTCCTCACGTTTCATCGGCTCACGGACGAAGACCTCGCTGCGGGTGTCGACATGGGCGAAACTGACGCCGTCTTGATCATGGCCGCGCATGGTGGAGGCCCAGAGAAGACCGCGATGAGTGATTGTCATAGGTACGAGTATGGCTGACCGCTCGGACATTTTCGAGAACCAACCAACCGGAGGCAATACTGATATTATAATAGTATGCGTCGTGATAGGCTTCGGAGACGACACGACAGAAGGAGAACCCCATGTCCCAGCCTCCATCCGGTCCCACCAACCCCGGGGTGGATCCAAGCGCCTACCCCGCAGCCAATGGCTACCCTTCGGCCCCCGCCTACCCTTCGCCCTCGGCCCCCGGCCACCCAACGGCAGCAGTGCCCGACCAGTCCGCTTTCATGGCGGCCGCGCCCGCACCAGCCCCCAAGAAGAAGCGGACCGGCCTGATCGTCCTCATCGTGGTCTTAGCCGTGGCCATCGTCGGCACCGGAGTCTTCCTCGGTGTCAAGTCCGTCATCGGCAACCGCCTGACCAGCTACTGTCAAACCTTCAAGTCCATGGAGACGCAGATGACAGACGCCGCGACGCAGATGAGCACCGCAGCCTCGGCGGGAGACATCAGCGGTGTCAGCGACGCGCTGGACTCCATGATCAGCAGCTTCACCAATCTCCAGACCACCAATCCGCCCGACACTGTCAGCCCCGCGCTGGAGACCTTCATCCGTGACTTCGGCGCCATCAAGCAAGCCACCGACACCGACGGTCTTGAGGGCTTCGTCACGAGCTACACCACGTACGCCTCCGAGATCGACCAAGCCTCCACCACCATCGACGACGCCTCCGTCGCCTACTGCACCTGAGCCTGGGGCAGATCCGGCCCGAACCCAGGCCCGTCAACCGCCGGACACCACTTCGTCGTCGATCATGACATCGTCATCCAGCTCACGCGAGTCGAGCCAGCCGTAGGGCATGACCACCTTGCCCCGCGGCGATCCTTGACGCCCCCGCGGCGCCTCGAGCTCATGGCGCGGAAAAGGCTCCGTCAGGTCGAGTCGGCCCAGCAAGTCATCCAACTGCGCCAGCGAGGAGACCATGGCCAGATCATGGCGCAAGGACCCACCCAGCGAGAAGCCCTTGAAGTACCAGGACATATGCTTGCGCAGGTCTGACAAGCCATGACGCTCGTCTTTGAAATGCTCGACCAAGCCTTGGGCATGGCGACGCACCATGGCCGCCACCTCTGCGCACGTCGGCAGGGTCGGCACAGCGGCCTGGCCGCGGATCATGGCCGCCGCGAGGTCACGGAAGAGCCAAGGCCGACCCAAGGCGCCACGTCCGATCGCGACCCCGGCACACCCGGTTTGGGCCATCATCGCCAAGGCGTCGCCCGCCTCCCAGATGTCACCATTGCCGATGACCGGGATCGACACGGCGCCAACCAAGCGGGTGATCGCCTCCCAGTCCGCTTGACCGGAGTAGGCCTGCTCGACAGTGCGGGCATGCAGGGTCAGCGCCGCCACACCGGCCTGTTCGGCGACCCGCGCGGAGTCAAGCATGGTGAGATAGCGGTCGTCGATGCCTATGCGGGTCTTGATCGTGACCGGCACGTCGTAGGTCGCCGCCGCTCGGACAGCCCCCCTGACGATGCGCTCGAACAAGCCGAGCTTCCAGGGCAAAACCCCGCCACCGCCGCGACGCGTGACCTTGGGAACCGGGCAGCCGAAGTTGAGGTCGATATGACGAACCCCGAACTCCCCGCATGCCACTGCCACGGCCTGGGCGACGCCGACCGGTTCGGTGCCGTACAGCTGGACCGAGAAGACTGGATCTGAAGGATCCGCCTCCATCATCGCCAGGGTCTTGTCGATGTGTGACGCCACGCCGCGCGCGGTGATCATCTCGCAGGTGAACACTCCCGCCGGTCGCTGATCGACCGCCGACTCGGCCTGCTCACGACACAATCGTCGAAAGGCCGGGTTCGTCACCCCCGCCATCGGCGCCAGGAAGACCGGCACTGGCAAGCTGATCGGCCCCAGTTGAAGGGGCTGGATCGCCGAGCCTGGAGTCTCCTGGGTCACGGATGACGTCCCGGGTGTGGTCGCAGCGGTTCGCGTGGTCAGCAACCCACCAAGCGGGAAGCCAAATACGACTGCACCTGATCGAGTGCCACACGCTCCTGCGTCATGGTGTCGCGCTCGCGGATGGTCACAGACTGGTCCTGAGCCGTCTCGAAGTCGACGGTGACACAGAAAGGTGTGCCAATCTCGTCTTGTCGACGGTAGCGCCGACCGATCGCCTGAGCGTCGTCGAAGTCGACGTTCCATGATTGGCGCAACTGCTCCGCCAACTGCCTGGCCGCAGGCGTCAGATCGGCATGACGTGACAGCGGCAACACAGCGGCTTTCACCGGCGACAGGCGGGGATCTAGACGCAAGACGGTGCGCAGGTCCACCCCGCCCTTGGTGTTGGGCGCCTCATCCTCTGTGTAGGCGTCGACCAAGAAAGCCATCAAGGAACGCGTCAGGCCAGCGGCGGGTTCGATCACATAGGGCAGGTAGCGCTCGCCGCTGACGGGGTCACGGTAGCTGAGATCTTGGCCGGAATGCTCCGAGTGGGTGCGCAGGTCGAAATCGGTACGGTTGGCGATGCCCTCCAACTCGCCCCAATCCGAACCGGCGAAGCCGAAACGGTACTCAATGTCGACAGTACGTTTCGAGTAGTGGGAGAGCTTCTCCTTAGGATGCTCATAGTGGCGCAGATGGTCGGCGTCGATGCCGAGCCCGACGTACCAAGCGGTGCGCTCGTCGATCCAGTACTGATGCCATTCTTCGTCCTCGCCGGGGTGGACGAAGAACTCCATCTCCATCTGTTCGAACTCCCTGGTGCGAAAGATGAAGTTGCCCGGGGTGATCTCGTTGCGGAAGGACTTGCCGGTCTGGCCGATGCCGAACGGCGGCTTCATGCGCTGAGTCTGGACGACGTTGGCGAAGTTGATGAAGATGCCCTGGGCCGTCTCTGGCCGCAGGTAGTGCAAGCCTGACTCGTCCTCGACTGGACCGAGATGAGTCTTGAGCATCATGTTGAAGTCTTTCGGGTCGGTCCACTGACCCTTGACCCCGCAGTTGGGGCAGGGCACCTCGGCCAGTGAGGCGGGGGCACGGCCCTTGCGGAACTCGAACTCCTCTTCCAGGGTGTCGGCGCGGAAGCGTTTGTGACAGTTCAGACACTCCGTCAGTGGGTCGTTGAAGACGCCGACATGGCCTGAGGCCACCCAGACCATGCGCGGCAGGATGACAGACGAATCCAAGCCGACAACATCTGCCCGCGCCGTCACAACCTGACGCCACCACTGACGTTTGATGTTCTCTTTCAATTCGACGCCGAGCGGACCG
>JAITVA010000065.1 GCA_031286045.1 Propionibacteriaceae bacterium
GTGTCGGAGCCGAGTTGTCCGCCCACCAGGCACGTCACACCGAGGCAGAGAGCTGGGGTTCCATCATCCAGTTGGGGGCCGAGTACGAGACCCTCACGGCAGCGAGCCTGGAAGACCGCTGGGCCGCCCTCATCCGCGCATCACTACCCGAGTTCCAGGCCGAAGCCGTCCTCGCCTCCGAAGCCTTCGGCCCGCTCACCGCCGAGTTACACCGTGCCGACGCTGCCGGATGGAACCCCGAAACCGAGTTCCCACGCCTAGTCGCCGCAAGGAGCTTCGCCGACACCGACGATGTGGCCGCAGTCCTCCACGGCAGACTCAATCGCGTCCTCGACCGCCTGCCCATCGTTCGTCGTGGCCAAGCCAACTACATTGTTGGCCTCTACCCCGAAGTAACCGGCACTGCCAGCGGTGCCATGATGCAAGCCCTGACCGAAAGAAAGGCAGCCCTGGAATCCCGTGCAGCCGAGTTAGTTCATCGGGCTATCGCTGCCCACGAGCCCTGGCTGGCAACTCTTGGTCAGCGCCCAACCGACCGTGCGGGAGCAACTCGCTGGACCCGTGCCGCGCTGGCCATCGCCGCCTATCGCGAGCGTTACGAGGTCACTGGCAGCGATCCACTCGGTGTTCCAACCACCCTGGTCCAGCGTCGAGACGCCACCCGCATCCGCGCCCTGGCTGCCCGGCCTCGGCTTCAGGCACCAGAATCCTCCTCGACAGTGGATCGTGGCCAAGCGCCAGTGTTGTGAGTGGAGAGCATCCAGGCCTCACGGGTGATGGCGAACGCGAAGTGCGGCATATCGACGCCTCTGAAGTGCTTGGTGAACCGGCTGCGGATGGTCATCCCCATGCGGATGGCGACATTCATCGAGGCGATGTTGGTGTCGCGGACCTGGGCGAACACCTCACATGCTCCTAACTGGGTGAAAGCCCAATCACGGCAGGCACGGGCAGCCTCGATAGCGTAGCCGTGATGCCAGAAGGCACGGTTGAACAGGTAGCCAACCTCCAGAACTCGGTGACCGTCAATGTCCTGCCAGGTGATACCGCACTGGCCGATCATCGTATCTGTTTCCTTGAGAACGACGGCCCACAGGCCAAACCCGTACTCCCGGTAGTTGGCGAGTTGCCAGTCGAGCCAGGCGACGGTCTCAGCTTCGGAGTAAGCGCCTTCGTAGGCCGTCATCGTCTCAGCGTCCTGCATGATCGCACGCAGACCCGGCAGGTCAGCTTCAGTCATCTCCCGCAAGATCAACCGGTCAGTCGTAAGTGGCACACAGTCATTCTCTCAGCCGACCGATAGACATCGTGGCCTGTCCACAAGCGTCAGGAATCCCGCAATCCATGCAACTGTTGCTCCGGATGATGGACCTCAAACACAGTCAGGCTGTGAGGATGTCGATACGGTCGCCAGAAACAGTGATGGCTTGGTTGTTGCTGATCGGGCGTAAGTCAAGACTGTCGGCATAGCTGGTTTGGATTCTGCTGGCGGCTTTCTTGAATGGAGTGTTGGTCGCGTGCGGGACGACGCAGAAATCCACCACCCCCAAGGCCGTGAAATCGCCGTCTAGATTGGGTGCGGCTGCGGGGGAATCCATGTGCTGAACATAGCTGATGTCTTTTACCAGAATCATTGATCCCGCTGAGGCACCGATATAGGTCTTCCCCGCGCTGATCTGCTCCACGATGAGTTGGTCGGCCCCGCTGCGTCGTAGCTCCTGTAATAGATAGAACGTGTTCCCACCGGAGACGAAAACATAGTCGGCTTCCGCCAGACCAGAGGCAATCTCCCCAGCGGGCGCTGCCGAGATATCTAAATCCGTGACTGACATGCCAAGGCCGGTGAGTGCTTTACGGTCAGCTCCTACATAGAACTTGACCTTCTCTGGGTTGGCGGCGGTCGGGATGAAACACACGGTCTTGCCTTCACACGCATGACCAGCGAACTCAGGAAACAGGCTAGCGACCTGTTTGAAGAACGATGCAAGGAACAGAGTTGACATAAAGAGGGCTTTCCTTTCAGATGGTGGCAGCGGAGTCCATCGTTGATGGTGGGGACTGATTGCCCCTGACGGCAGCGTCAAGAGCAGCGGTGAAGGTCTGGTATTTTCTTGTCAGGCGTGCCCTGACTGTTGGGTCGAGCACGCCAAGTCGTCTGGGGTCGGTGTTGTCAGCCAGATCGGCTCGCTTCACCATCACCGCGAGCGGGTCGGCGGTGATCCTGGCCACGTAGTCTTGGGTGGGTTCTCCCGTGCGTTTGGTGACCGCATCGACCGCGCTGATCACCGAGTGCGGGAACCCTGCTTCGGCCAGGAAGCCGGGTGTGACCCAGGTGTCTTCTACCGTGTCATGCAACCAAGCAGCCGTGACCGCCTCGACTTGGCCGCCGATGTCCTTGACGTGACCTGCGACCCGTTCGGGATGCCCCGTATAAGGTTGGCCCGCCTTGTCCACCTGACCCTCATGCGCGACCTCGGCCAACAGACGAGCAGCCTGAACCAAGCCATCTGCGCCGCCAGCGATGTGGTCGCGCAGCACTCTCACTAGCCCACCATGATCCTGCTGCCCAGCGTCTGGGTGTGTCATGCCGCTCCTTTCAACCAGTACCTCGGAACGCTTCCCATTATTCCGGGTGGCACCGACAATTTCCGGGAATGACGAAGGGCTACCGCCCCATTACTGGCTGCGAGCCGAGGTGTCCTGACGAGGATTGTCGGAAACGACAGTGCAGGACATCATGGTTTTGACGACTAGCGGGTGGAAGTGTTTGACCACGCTCCAATAGAGCTTGCCCATTATGTTGTTGATACGCACATAGGTTGTGATAGACACCCATCCATCGCTGATGTTGGTGGCGACCCAGAAGTCGAGATGAGAGTCCGACACCCCGCTAATAACTTCTGTCGGGGATGACTCCAAGATTGGGAAGCCTCTGCGCTGCGATGAGGGGCCAGATACGTAGGTGAGACCGAAGGGTCGCACGATGACATTCCGCAGCCTCATCAATGCTTCGACCCAGCCTGGGGAACCTGCTGTCAGCGCGTCAGCCCACACAACCGGATTATGACTGTCACCTGCCAGTAGTGGTGTTTCTCAACAGTCGGCAGCATCCCAACGTTCGACCCAGTGTGTGACACGTTCGCTGGGGTTGACTTTCCCGGCCTTCACCTCTCGTCTCATTGCGACTCCTCTCATGTATCCATACATACCTGTATGGATGACTATACAGTACTGTATGGAGCATGGGAAAAGCGAAGACTGGCAGGCCATCCTTGACTCGGACAGACTGGACGGATGCGGCGTTCGGCATGTTCACCGCTCAAGGGATCGCTGCTGTGTCAGTGGAGGCTTTGGCCAAGCAGTTGGGTGCGACACGGGGAAGTTTCTACTGGCATTTCAAGGATCGGGCCGATCTGATCACCGCAGTGCTGGAGAAATGGCGGGCCATGACGTTCGATGTGGTCCAAGAGCTTTATGAGATCGCTGACCCGAACCAGCGCCTGCGCGCCCTGTTGTCCATGTCGTTCGAGGACGAGACGTGGGCCAGACGTGAACTTGATCTTCTCGCCAACACTTCTGACCCACACATAGGCCAGGCTGTCGAGAGGCATACCGGAGAAAGACTCGACTTCATCCAACACTGCCTGACAGAAATCGGCCACCCGAACCGCCAAGCACACATCCAAGCCCGACAATCATGGGCCTTGTGGATCGGGGCCGCCCGGCTGGTCGCTTCAATGCCCGACCTGATCCCCGGCGAGACCACCCGCGACAAGCTCCTCAGCCTCACCCAACCGATCCTCGCCACCATGCTAGAACAGCGCCACTCCTGAACAAACCCAGCGCCCAGGGCTGCCTCTTCAAATACCCCGCAGCCTGATCCTGCCGATGTGAACAACGACGCTTCTCGTCGCCCGGCCACATTGGCTTAGGGTCAGTCAGGGCGTTATATCCAAGCTGACTCGAATCTCCCTGGGCTGCAATGATGAGGACAGGGCCATGCAACTGCCATTGGTATTCATCGTAACCAGAACGGGCCTGCCACTCGGTGTGGCAGGCCCGTTCTGGTTGGGGAAGTGGGTTCACTCGGTTATGTGACGTCGCTTCTTCCTCGTCACCCACACAATCAGGCCGGTTCCGGCGATTGCGGTCACGACGGCGGCAATCAAGAGAGGGATGGCGATGTTACTGCCAGTGGTGGGTAAGGTGGTACCCCCGGTTTCGGCTGTTGGGCCGGTGGGCGGTTGGTGCCACATGGTGCGTTCGTTGGCAGCTCCGAAGTAGCCTTCGGCCAGGATGGTCCTGCTCGGGCCGTCACCAGGAGACCAGGCGATCTCTTTGATCCAGGTGCAGCCTTCCTTGTCGATGGTGAACTCGGGTGAGGTGAGCTTCTCGGTGGCACCTTCGGCGATGTCGTGGTCGAGCATGACTTGCCCGATCTTGACCGCGCCTTCCATCCTGTCTGGGTCAGGGACCTCGCAGCGTAGTTCGTCGCGGTCAGCGCCGGGGTTGACGTAGCCGGTGAACTGGTACCAGAACTCGACCGTGGTGCCCTTCGGGTACGGGCGGTGAGGCTGGCCTCGTCGGTGATCTTGTCGCCGAGATCGGCGTGGGCTGGGGCGAGGGTGGTGATCTTCGGCTCGGGCTCCGCTGGGGGCGGCGGTTTGAGGATGGCGGTCTCGCTGACCACACCACAGGTTCCGCGATGCACGATTTCGTCGGTCTGGTCGGTGACGGTCTCGACCATGTACATCAGGCCGGGTTTGTCGGGCATAGTGAACTCGTCCGATGCGACGGTTCCGGGGCCGTCAACTGGTACAGGATCACCGCTGCTGGACAGGAGTGTGTCTGGCGTGCAGGTGGCGCTGTCGTAGACGAGTGCGCCGGAGGTGTCGGCGATGATCTTTGGCTCGGGGTGATTGTCGTCAATGGGCTGCCAGTAGGCGTCCCAGGTCGCGCTCCAGCCGGTCATGTCAGTCTGTGCGCCCTCGTTGGGGAACCAGGCGTGCAGCAGGTCGGTGAGCTTGGCTCCGGCCTCGACCTCGATGGCGTTCTCGCGGGCTTGGGCGGTCTCAATACTCGCGCCCTTACGTTCGGCTACTAGCTGGGTGATGAACGCTGGTGCCTCGTGAACCAGGGTGATTGTCTCCGATTTCTCGCCACACACTGATCGGTATGGTTCGATGCGGGCATCGCCTGGCCAGGTGACGACGAACGTGTAGGTGGCGTCGCCGCCTTCGGCCTTGAACCTGGAACCGGACACCTTCTGAGACGCGCCCCAAGTGTTCCAGGCCGGGGTCGCAGTGTTGGTGGCGATAAGCCGCGCGTTCGGGTTATCGGCGGTGCAGGAATCAGGGGTGACCTGGCCTTCGATGCGCCATAGGTCCACGGTGAGGGTCTGCCCATCAGCGGCCCATTCGCCGTAGCCGTTCCAATCGCCATGCCCGACCGCACCGTGGGCGTCAGTGTCGCCTGCGTTGTCGGGCCAGTCGGTTTGCCAGATTTCGTCGGTGAAGAACACTTCCTCCACACCCTGGTTTGTGGCCGACCATTTGGTGGCGGCGGTGTGGATTACCGGGGTACGTCGCACCATCGTTGTCTCGACCGGCAGCCACAATGGTGTCGCGGTGCCCTTGACCAGGTAGTCGCGGGTCACCTCCGGTTGGGCGGTCAGGTCGATGGTGTAGGTGAAGCCGTAGGCCCCGTAGTCGCCGTAGCCGACTGTTTGACAAACCGTTTGGGCGTGGTCACGTCCGGCGGCAGTGAACGTCAGCGAGTAGTCGTCCATGACCGGGATACCCGCGTCGGGGCTGAGGGTTTGCGCGCCGGGAACCGCCGAGTGGTACAGCTTCCCGCCGACCAACACCTCGATGGGTTTGTTGGTGCCCCACTGGTTCAACCACAAATCAGTGTCGCTGGTGTGCTCGACCCACACTGCATCGCACACCTCGACCGTGGCATCGCCTTTCGGCTCAGGGATCGTCGGATTGGTGACCTCGGAGTGGATGGTCAACTCCATCTGCGTGACGTGGGTCTCCATGGTTTGGCCGAACTTGTCGCTGGGGTCGTTGTCGAACAATGCGGCCACGTCGTCGGCTTGGTCGGCGCGGCTGATCTGCCACACCCATGTTCCGTACTGCGAGGTCGGAACCGTGAACCCAGCCGGCGCCGGGACCGTCACCGGATCACGACCCGACGTCGGCAAGGTGACGTTGACTGTGGCGGTGCCGAGCACTGTCGCGTCGCCGGGAGAGGTGTCTTGGATGGTGAAGGACGAGGCTGATCCGGCATAGAAGGTGCCCTTCACGGCAACCGTGGCGGGGGTGCCGTCGGCTTTGCTGATCCAGGAGTCCTTCTCATTGGGCAGACTGATGGTGATGGTGTCATCGGGGGCTTCGCCCTTGGCCCGATACTGGTCCGGCAGCTGTGAAGAGACAGCCAGTGTCATCGGGACAAGGAACCGTTCGGTGGTGGAGAAATAGTCGTCACA
>JAITVA010000128.1 GCA_031286045.1 Propionibacteriaceae bacterium
TGACGCTCGCACAACACACTCGCCAGCGACCCGGATGGACAACCCATCGTGATGGAAGAATGGGTGGCATGAGTATTCCAGTTCTCGCCGTGGTCGGCGCCACCGCCAGCGGGAAGTCAGCCTTGGCGGTTGAGTTGGCTTTGCGTCTGGCCGAGGCGGGGCGTGCCGCCGAGGTCGTCAACGCTGACTCGATGTTGGTTTATCGGGGCATGGACATCGGCACAGCCAAGCCGAATCTGGCTGAGCGGCGGGGGGTGCCCCATCACCTGATCGACATCATGGACATCGGTCAGCCCGCCTCGGTCGCGGCTTTCCAAGGGCTGGCGCGTGATGTGATCGCGCAGTGTCGGGGGCGAGGGGTGATTCCGATCGTGGTGGGGGGGTCGGCGCTCTACCTCCACGCCATCCTTGATGAGTTCGTTTTTCCTCCGACTGATCAGGAGGTGCGGGCGCGGTTGAACCAGGAGCTGGGGTCGATCGGGCCGCTTGTCATGCATGAGCGCCTAGCGAAGCTGGATCCGCTGGCGGCTGCGGGCATCGAGCCTAACAACGGTCGACGGATCGTGCGTGCCCTGGAATCCATCGAGCTGACCGGCGGGTTCCGCTCGACCTTGCCGACCTGGTCGTATGCTCTCGACAATGTCGTTCAGATCGGACTGGAGATCGAGCGCGAGCAGATGGATGAGCGCATCGCGCGCCGGGTCGAACTCATGTGGCAGGCCGGTTTTGTCAATGAGGTCCGGAGCCTGGCCGAACGGGGTCTGCGTGGTTCGCCGACCGCCTCGCGGGCCATCGGCTACAGCCAGATCGTGTCCTTTCTCGACGGGGAACTGACTGAGGCTGAGGCGAAAGAACGCACCATTATCAAGACCCGACAGTTCTCACGCAAACAGTTGAGCTGGTGGCGGCGCGACCCGCGGATCACCTGGCTTCCCTTTGCTAGCGACATAGACAATGCTTTGGACCTTGTGTCGGACCGCCTGACGTGACAGACTACGGAAGTATGCGAACGTGGTCATTTGCCAAGGGACATGGCACTCTCAATGATTTCGTCCTAATCAAGGATCGTTCGGGCCTGTTGAATCCGAGTGTCGAGGATGTCCGTTTTTTGTGTGATCGGCGCCGTGGGGTCGGTGCTGATGGTTTCCTACGTGCGGTGCGCGCAGAGAAAATGCCGGGTTGGGACGGCCCATCGGGTGTCTGGTTCATGGATTACCGCAATGCTGACGGCTCTTATGCCCAGATGTGTGGCAACGGCCTGCGGGTGTTCGTGCAGTGGTTGGTGGAGGAGGATCTGGCAGCTGGCGATCCGATCAGGATCGCGACCAGGGCGGGGCTGCGTCTGGCCCATGTCAAGCATGATGGTCGTGTCTCAGTGACCATGGGCACACCGGTGTGGTCTACGACTGTCGGAGGCGTCCGCGTGGGTGGTCAGCAATGGTTCGGTCATGTTGTCGACGTTGGCAATCCGCACTGTGTGGTGCACCTGACCAGTGAGGAGGAGTTGGCCGCACTCGACCTTGATCAACCGATCGCGGCTGATCCTGATGTGTTCCCGGACGGCGCCAACGTCGAGTTCGTTGTTGATCGGGGCCCGGATCATCTCGGTATGAGGGTGTACGAGCGATGGGTCGGTGAGACTATGTCCTGCGGCATGGGTGTGGTGGCGGCCTGTTGCGACGACCGTGGTCTGCGCGCAGTCACAGCCAACCGGGACTCGGGTCAAACTGACAGGTTGGGCGCGTCCAGTCAGTCTGGCAGACTTGGGGAGACGGACAGGCCTGCTGTCAGCCGACCTGGCCGTGATGACTACAGCGAACGTCTGTACCATGTCGACGTGCCAGGCGGCACTCTCAAGGTCACCTTCAACGGGGCCGGGGAGGCGTCCCTGACGGGACCGGCCACCATCGTGGCGCGGGGAGAGGTGTCTTTGCCTGATGTCTGATCCATGGTTGGTGGACTCGGCCGCCGAGTTCGATCCCGGCGAGGCTGATCTGGCCGAGCGTGCCTCGTTGCGACGGGTCGAGGGCATTCGCACAGACCTGTCGGACATCTCAGAGGTCGAATATCGCGCGCTGCGACTGGAGCGGGTCGTGCTGGTGGGCATCGGCAGTTCTGGCCTCAGTGAAGACGAGGTGCATCGTTCCTTTGCCGAGCTGCAGCTGTTGGCCCAAACCGCCGGTTCCCATGTTCTGGCCGGGTTGGCGCAGACCCGCGCCCATCCCGACCCGGCGACTTTTCTGGGCAGCGGCAAGGTGGCGGAACTCAAACAGTTGGTCATGGAGGTCGGCGCCGACACGGTGATCTGTGACGGTGAGTTGACGGTCGCCCAGTTGCGCAACCTGGAGGACCGTGTCGGCGTCAAGGTGATCGACCGAACTGCCCTGATTCTGGACATCTTCGCCCAACATGCCAAATCCAAGGAGGGCAAGGCGCAGGTCGAGTTGGCCCAGTTGATGTACATGCGCCAACGCCTGCGCGGCTGGGGCGGCAATCTGTCGCGTCAGGTCGGTGGTCGAGCGGCGTCGGGCGCTGGCATCGGTGGACGTGGGCCAGGTGAGACCAAGATCGAGACCGACCGGCGGCGCATCTCGCACCGGATGTCCCGGTTGCGAGCCCAGCTGAAACGTATGGCCTCCACGCGTGAGATCACGCGCTCGGAGCGCACTCGCCGCCAGGTGCCGTCGGTGACGATCGTGGGGTACACCAACGCGGGCAAGTCCTCCCTGCTCAATCGCCTCACCAACGGTCATGTCTTGGTGGACGATTCCCTCTTCGCCACGCTGGACCCGACGACCCGGCGGACTCAGACAGCGAGCGGACGAATCTACACCCTGACCGACACGGTCGGGTTCATCCGGCGGCTACCGACCGATCTGGTGGAGGCGTTCAAGTCGACGCTGGAGGAGGCCATGGACGCCGATCTGCTGGTGCACGTGGTCGACGCCGCCGACCCCGATCCGATGGGCCAGGTCGAGGCGGTCCACACCGCCCTGGCCAGCATCGAGGCGTCGACCATCCCAGAACAGATCGTGTTGAACAAGATCGATCTGGTGGACACAGAGACTCGCGCCCGGCTGCGCACCCAGTTCCCCGACGCGGCGGCGGTGTCAGTGGTCAGCGGCGAAGGGATCGATGACTTGTTGGCCCGGATCGAGGCGCGTCTGCCCGAGTTGGAGGCCCAACTGACTGTGTTGCTTCCTTATGATCAAGGCTCGCTGGTGGATCGCATCCATCACGAGGGCCGGGTCGAATCGGTCGAGCACACTGCGGCCGGCACAAGGATCGTCGCCCATGTCGGGCCGGAATTGCAGGGCTTGTTGGCGCCCTTTGTGGTTGATTCGGAGACCGCCTGACACGTGGGTGATCTGTGTGGGCTGGCAGGGGTGTCGCGCGCGCTCGCTCACGACTCCGCTTCGCTTCGTCTGCGCTACCGTTTCACGCGCCGCGCGACACCCCTGCCAGCCCACACAGATCACGTGTCTTGGGTTGCAGAACTCGCCTGCCCGGTACACTAGTGCGGATGCCTGAACCAACCCTGACTCAACGACTGCTGACGCGCGCGGTCGAACGGATCGGGGGAGCGCCGCGTCCTGGTCAAGAAGAGATGGCCCGCATCATCGATGACGCCTTGGACACGTCGCAACACGCTTTGATCCAGGCAGGAACAGGCACTGGCAAGTCCCTCGGCTACCTGGTGCCCTTGCTGGCCCATCTGATCGAGCAGCCTGATTTTTCGGCGGTGGTGGCGACCGCGACCTTGGCCCTGCAGACCCAGTTGGCCAGCAAGGATGTGCCCACCGTCAAGGCAGCCCTGTCCGATCTTGATCTGATGGCGCCGTCCTGGTGCGTCCTCAAGGGCAGTGCCAATTACCCATGTCTGCTGAAGATCCGCGACGCTCCGGCCGATCCAGCCGAGCGCCAGTTCAGTTTGATCGACGTGGAGTCCGACGAGGAGGTCGACGCCGATTCCGGGCTTGGCCAACAGGTGATGGCTTTGCGTCGATGGGCCGAGGAGCAGGTCGACCAAGGTGTCATCGCTGATCGCGACGACGCGCCCTCGCATTCGCCACATGCCTGGGCACAAGTGTCCGTGTCTGGGCGTGAGTGCGTCGGGCAGTCTTGCCCTTACGTGGGGGAGTGTTTTGTCTACGCCGCTCGGGAGCGGGCGGCCAAATCCTCCCTGGTGGTGACCAATCACGCGCTGGTGGCGATCGAGGCGGGTCATGGTTGGTCCGGACTCAATCCCAAGGCCCTGGTGATCGACGAGGCCCACGAGCTCCAGGCCCGAGTGACGACCGCGCAGACCGACGAGTTGAGTCCTCAGATGGTCGATCGGGTCGTACGGATGGTGTCGCCGATGGTGACCGACCTGACCAAGGACGATCTGACTGGGGCGGCGGAACGGTTCGCTGCGGCCATGGATCAGGCCAGTGCCGGGCGGGTCGGGCCAGGCGGACTGCTCGACGCCACCACTGACCTGCGCGCCGCCATGCGCCAGGCCGTCACAGCGGTTGGTCACGACGCGGGCAACCCCAAGGTCGAACAGGTGGCGGCCGCTGTCAAACACATCCATGACATCTGCGAACGGGTGGCCGATCAAGACCAGGCCGACGTGGTCTGGGTGTCGCAACGACCCCAGTACGGATCCCAGTTGGTGGTGGCGCCCCTGCGCGTGGCCGACGCTATTCGCGCTTCCATCCTCGACCATCAACCGACTGTTCTGACTTCGGCGACCCTGAAGCTGGGGGACACCTTCACCTCTCTGATTCACACCGTCGGTCTGATCGGTGGGGAGGACGAGACCCCCTACACTGCGGTCGATGTCGGCTCGCCCTTCGACTACCCCCGTCAAGGGATCTGCTACGTCGCCTCCCACCTGCCGAAACCGGGCCGCGACGGCATCAGCGACGAGGCCCTGGTCGAGATCGCCGATCTGGTCGAAGCGGCTGATGGTCACACTTTGGGCCTGTTCTCCTCGATGAAGGCAGCCATCCGCGCCGCCGAGTTCGTCCGTTCGTGCACCGACAAAGAGATCCTGCTCCAAGGAGAGGGGCATCTGCCGGAACTGATCGCGCGCTTCGTGGACACGCCACAGCTGTCTCTGTTTGGAACCATCTCCCTGTGGCAAGGCGTCGACGCTCCAGGAGCGACCTGCGACGTGGTGATCGTCGACCGTATCCCCTTCCCACGGCCAGATGAGCCCCTGACTCAAGCCCGGCAAGAAGACATCAGTCGTCATGGCGGCAACGGTTTCATGTCAGTGGCCGCCGCCCACGCCGGACTCATGCTTGCCCAGGGCACCGGTCGCCTGATCCGACGCACCACTGATCGTGGGGTGGTGGCTATCCTGGATCCGCGGCTGCTGACTGCCCGTTACGGTCGCTTCCTGATCCAGTCCATGCCTCCTTTGTGGATGACCACCGACCGTGAGGTGGTCATGGCCGCCCTCAAACGTCTCAATGCCGAGGAGTGACTGGAATCGCCACGAAGGCAGCGCCGCCTGCCTTAGCCCATGCGGGGACCACAGGCGAGCTGACTCGAGGGCTGCGAGAGTCCTTCCCTGTGGTCGGCTCAGTCTTCTGTGTCTGCGTGGTGGGGGCAGGCGGGGTGGATCGGGGCGGGCCGGTATGTCACCCGGCCGTTCTCGCATGACCACTCGATGACAGTGTTGATCGTGTCGGGAGTCTCGCCTCGGGCCCAGGCCAGCACTTGGCCGACGGCGGTGGCGGCGGTCCAGGCGCGCAGCAAGGCCGACGGTCGAGTCGTGATCTGGGACAGTTGGAAGACCTGTAAGGGCCAGGTCGGGTCGAGGTCGCGTCGAGCCAGATCCTCACAGGTCAGGCAACTGGTCGTGCCGGGCGCCACCAGCGGACCGATCCGGGCCAACTCGTCGCTGACTCGGATCACCAGGTGCGGCAGGCCTCGCGCCATCAAGTCGTTGACCTGGACCCGATCCGGTTCAGCGGTCGGCTGGGCCAAGATATGGAAGGAGGGCGTCGTGCGAGCAAGGGCCGGGGCGGGCAGAGCGGTGCGGGCCAATCTGACGAGGTCGTCGATCAGGGGGCCACTGCCGTGCCATCGCAAGCGCAGGGCCGGTGTCGCGGGCGGACCTTCTTGTAGACGTCCCAGCCGCTTCATATGGTCCAGCAGCCAGGCCACCCAGCGTTCGTCGCACACGGAGAACAAGTCGATCAGGTCGTGGCGGCCGTCGAGGAGCCCAATCACCCGCGACAGCTCTTTAGGGACTGGCTCCAACACGATCGGCGAGGCCGGGTCACCGATGCTGAGCACGCCCGGACGGCGCCACACGGCCACTCGCGGAACCAGCAGATATGGATTGTTCATGATTCAACCCTGCTCGTCTTTGGACGGGGTTGGTCGAGTTATGCACAGGCGGACAACAGTGAGACAGCACCTGGACCTTCGGTCGGCGGGTGGCTCCAGAGATGACAAGTGGTGGCGTCCCGATTGGGTTCGCCACCACTGTTTTGATCGTTCGCGCCGTCTCAGGCCTTGCCAAGGATACGGTTGAGATTGGTACCACAAACGGGGCACTTACCTTTGGCCATGCGCGTTCCCTTGTCATTGACGACGATGTCGCCAGTCGCGGTGCGCTTTTCCTTGCACTTGACGCAGTAAAATTCGCCTTCATACTTATCCGACACAATATCCTCCTTGGTTCAAAGGACGCTCGTCCTCTGGGATCACTGAGTCATAACCGTAGCGCACGCGGCGCCCGGTTGTCGCCCTGTCGTAACGTCATGGGCGTGTCGGCTCAGGGCTGGGGGCTGTCGGGGGTGTCATCGGCTGAGTCACCGTCGAGGAGACGGCGTAGCTCGTCGTCCCAGGAATCGGCGCTGGCGTCCGGTTGATCGAGGTAGGTCGCGGGCTGGGCGATGTGCTCAGCCTGGGGCATCGACTCGGGATGATGCCAGATGTCGTCGCGGCCCTCGACGCCACGGGCCTCACGCATGGCCGCCCAGAAGCCGGCGGCCTCACGAATCGCCTTCGGGCTGGCCCGCAGCCCGATCAGGGATGTGACCGAGGACTGGGTGAGTTTGCTGGTGGCGCGATTGCGGCGCAAGCTCTCCCAGAGGGCTTCCCAATCGGGCAGCCAGCGTCGGGCGACGTCAGTGGTGACGTCTTCGACCCACCCTTCGACCAGGGCCAAAAGGGTGGACAACCGCTCAATGATGTGCGTCTGCTCTTCGGTGTGCTCTGGAGTGAACAAGATGGCGGCGAACTCGTTTTGAAAAGCCGCCACCGACTCGGGCGAGAGTTGGTCGGGCACAGCCGAATGCATGGCCGAGGCGATGGCGTCGGGGTCGACGCGCATCTCGCGGGCATAGTGCTGTACCAGGGCGATGATCTGGGGCGCGATCCAACCGATCTCCTTGAACAAACGCTGACGAGCGGACTCACGCAGGGCACAGAACATCAGCAGTGACTCCTCGTCCAACTCAGCCTGCTGCTCGATGGCGCTGAGGTTGGTCGGCAAGACGATGACTTGGGCTCGTGGCAGCACCGGCAAACCGAGGTCGGTCCCAGTCATGGTGGCCGTGGCGGCCCAGCCGATGCTCTCGCCGACATGCGCGCCGAACATGGCCGAGACGGCCCGCGACATCAGTGGGTGCAGCATGGCCGTCAATCCCGCCATCTCGCCCGACTCCGGCAGATCGACGCTGCGTCCGGTGGCGTCGGCGATGCCGGCAGACAGCACCTGCACCACTGGTTCGATCATGGACTTCCACGCGGGCAGGCTGGCTTCGATCCACTCCGCCCGGCTCCACACCGCGGGCGGCTGGGTGATCGGCGGCAAGATGGTCGCCTCGGACAGCCACAGATCCGACAGATGAACCGCGTCGGCCACTCGTCTGGCCGCGCGCGAACTGCCCGACGGATCCGGGCCGAGGTTGGCCACGACGTGGCGAGCGGTCTGCTGGGCCGTCGTCCAGACTGTCTCCTCGGGTGAGGCAATGCCGCCCATGGGCATCAACCGACTCATCATGGTACGAAACAGGTCAGTGCGAGCCTCCGCGTCGTTGACATCCATGTTCTCGGGCAGTCCCAGGTTTCGAAAGAGCTTGCGTAAGGCCTCCAGCGGATCCTCGGATCCGGGCGATGAGTCATGATCGGGCATGAGAAGTACTCCTTTCGCTACCCATTGTGACGCATCGACGCGCGGATTGTGATCAGGTGTGGCCCCGGTTCCAGTTCGCTACAGTGGAACCCGACAAGACCAGGAGGTGACATGAGACGAATTCGGACGCTGCTGAGTGCGGCGGCGGTGTTTGTGGCGGCTGCTTTGATCGTGGCTTTCGTCCCGACCCAATACGTTCTGAGGGCCCCCGGCGCGGCTGTCACCTTGGTCGGTTCTGGCCTCGACGAGCCACCGGTGATCACCGACTTGGCTGGCGCCGATGACGCCAGCGATGGCGCTGGCCAGATCATCGCGACGGGTTTGGACCAATCGGGGCGTCAGACTTGGGTGACCCTCGGATCAGTCATCGTCTACTTTTTGATGCCGGACCACGATGTGCTGCCGCGTGATCCTGTCTACGCCTCTGGCGTCACCGCCTCCCTCAATGAGGAGGCCATTCATGAGGCCCAGGACGACGCGCTGGCGGCCGCCGCTAGTGCGGCCAAGATCGATGTGGTGCAAAGGGCCATGATCCAGACGGTGCGTCAGTATGGTCCGTCGGACCAGCTATTGGCGCCGGGCGACTTCATCGTCGCGATCGACGACAAACCCATGAGTGACGCCAACAGCGTCACCACCTACATCGCCAGCCGGAAGGTCGGTGACCAAGTCGTCGTCTCGGTGCTGCGCGGCGTCGAGGAGCAGAAAATCACCATCCCCGCACTCGGTGCGTCTTCGACCAACACTGCTTTGGCGACCCTAGGCGTCGCTCTGGCCAACGGCTACTCCTACAGTCCCCACATCACTGTGCGTCTGTCCGACGAGCAAGCCGGTCCGGCCCAAGGATTGGCCTTGTCTCTGGTCGCCTACGCCTCGCTGACCTCGACCCGGTTGACCGCCTCCGGTCGCTTGGTCGCCGCTGTCGGCGAAGTGTCGGCCACGGGCAGTGTCGCCGGTGTTGCCGGCATCAACGAGCATCTGGCCTCGGCTCGCAACGCGCGCGCGTCGATGCTGATCATCCCCAGGGAGAACTGCCGCGAGGTGGTCGACGCAGGCGGCTCCATGACGATCGTGCCCGTCTCCACCCTGGCGGAGGCGATCGCCGCCGCTCAGCGGCCGCCGGACTCGCCGCCCGCGTCGACCTGCTGATCCGTAGGCTCGCGTCGGGGTTCGGTGGGCGACGAGGCACGAGGTCCTGTTGGTAGACTGAAGGCTCGTATTTTCTCGTCGGGAGGCTTTTGTGGCCAGTCAGCAGCAGTCATCATCGCGCGCTCGGGCGATCCTGCCCACCATCGTCATTCTGGTCGTCCTGGTGTACCTCTTCACGATCTTCGCCAGGTTGTGGACTGACCATCTCTGGTTCCAAGCGATCGGCTTCCATCAGGTCTTCACCACCATGCTGGGCAGTCAGGTCGGGCTGTTCTTCGCCGCCGCGATCATCATGGGCGCCGCCATCTGGCTGAACGCCTGGTTGTGCTTGCGCTCGAAGTCGACCGGAGCCGCGTCGAGCCAGCTGAGTTCCACTGTCCGCGATCTCGTCGGCTGGCGCCGCCAGCTGGCTTTGTGGACCCCCGCGGTCGTGCTCGGTCTGGGGGCCGGGGTCACCTGGCTGGGCAATGTGACGACCTTCCTGGCTTGGGTCAACCGCACGCCGTTCGGCTCCACCGACGCCAAGTTCGGTTTGGACATCTCCTTTTACGTCTTTGACTACCCCTGGTTCCGTCTTCTGACCAACTACTACCTCGCCGTTGTGGTCCTGTGCGCGCTGGTGGCTGTGGTCGGTCATTTTCTCAAGGGCAGCTTCTTCGCCGACGACGGCACCGGTCGCAGAGTCACCTCCCGCGCGGCCCACCTCCACATCGGCGTGCTACTGGGCCTGATCACGCTGGGCTACGCCGTCACCAAGCTGCTGGATCGTTACGGCATCCTGGTCACCTCGGGGGCTCTACTCGACGGCTTGACCTACACCTCCGACCACGCCCGTGTCTCGGCCAATCTGATTCTGGCGATCATCGCTGGACTGACTGCTGTGTTGTTCTTCGCCACGGCGGCGGGGCGTGGATGGCGGCTGCCGATCATCTCCGTCGTCTTGGTGGTGGTCTCCTCGA
The DNA here is from genome assembly GCA_031286045.1 of Propionibacteriaceae bacterium. Taxonomy (GTDB): domain Bacteria; phylum Actinomycetota; class Actinomycetes; order Propionibacteriales; family Propionibacteriaceae; genus WQYJ01. Next base: position 10,252 of record JAITVA010000128.1, read on the forward strand.
TCATCATCGGCGTGGTCTATCCCTTGATCGTCCAGTCCTTCACGGTCAACCCGACCGAGCCGGACAAAGAACGCCCCTACATGGAGATGAACATCGCCGCGACACGTCAGGCCTACGGCATCTCCGATGTCGTGGTTGAGGACTACTCGGCTGTCACGACGACCGCCGCCGGTCAGTTGAAGTCGGACGCCGAGGCCTTGCCGGGCATCCGCTTGATCGATCCGCAGATGGTCCAGGACACCTTCGAGCAGTTGCAGCAGGTGCGTGGCTACTACACCTTCTCCCCGGTGCTGGACGTCGACCGCTACACCATCGACGGCAAGGAGACCGACGTCGTCTTGGCGGCCCGCGAGATGGATCACTCCGGCTTGGACTCCTCGGTTCAGAACTGGAACAACCTTCACACCGTCTACACCCACGGCTATGGCCTGGTGGCCGCCTACGGCAACCGGCGTCAGGCCGATGGCGAGCCTGATTGGTTGGCCAGCGACATTCCGACAGTCGGATTGTTGCAGGCTGAGGAGCCACGCATCTACTTCGGCGAGATGATGGAGGATTACGCCATCGTCGGTCGCGAAGAGGGCAAGACCCCGATCGAGTTCGACACCCCTGGCGGCGGCGCCCAGGCCGGCGAGCAGTACAACACCTATTCGGGAGCGGGCGGGGTCTCGATCGGCTCGGTCGGCAATCGCATCTTGTACGCCACCCGTTTCGCCAGCTTCAACTTGTTGCTGTCGGACCGGGTCGACTCTCAGTCGAAGATCCTCTATGACCGCGCCCCGGTGCAGCGTGTCAATGAGGTGGCGCCCTGGTTGTCGACCGACTCCGATGTCTATCCGGCGATCGTCGACGGACGCATCGTCTGGATCGTCGACTGCTACACCACCAGTGCCTCCTATCCGAACTCCGAACGGGTCACCATCGAAGACGCCATCTCAGACTCGTTGACGACCAACCCCAATGTGGCGACGTACGAGTCCGGGCAGATCAACTACATCCGCAACTCGGTCAAGGCTGTGGTCGACGCCTACGACGGCTCAGTGACCCTGTACGGCTGGGACGAGTCGGATCCGATCCTGCAGACCTGGATGAAGGTCTTCCCTGGAACGGTCCACCCCAAGTCAGAGATCTCTGACGCCCTGATGTCGCATCTGCGCTACCCCGAGGATCTGTTCAAGATCCAGCGTCAGGTGTTGGCGCGGTATCACATGACCGACACCGACTCGTGGTACAGCCAATCCGACATGTGGAAGGTTCCGGCTTACCCGGTCACGCAGTCGGGCGCGGCCGCGACCTCGGGCACGAAGGAGCCGACCTACTACCTGTCGATCAAGTGGCCGGACGCCCAGGTCAATGGCGAGACGGTTCCCGGAGACACTGGGCCTTTGTTCAGTCAGACCAGCCTGTACACTCCGAACAATCGTGACAACCTGGCCGCCTACATGTCGGTGGTGTCGGAGACAACCTCGCCCCAGTATGGCCAGATCCGGATTTTGCGCATGTCCGACACCCAGCAGATACCAGGACCCGGCCAGACCTACAACGACATGATGGCCAACGAGCAGGTGTCCAACCTGTTGTTGCCCTATTCGTCGGGCAACTCCTCAGCCACTGCCCAGAAGGGCAACCTGTTGACGATCCCGCTCGGTGGTGGCTTGCTGTATGTCGAGCCGATCTACACCAAACAGTCCAACACCAACGCCTCGTACCCGATCCTGCGGTTCGTGGTGGTGCGCTTCGGTAGCCAGGTCGGTGTCGGAACGACACTGCAGGAGGCTCTCGACAAGGTCTTCGCGGGTGACGCCGGAGCCACCACCGAGGAGAACGGTGGCGGCGCCACCGCGCCAGGCTCGACTCCGTCGGGGACACCGACCACGCCACAGACCAAAGATGAGATCGTCGAAAGCTCCCTGGCCGAGGCTCAGAAGCAATTCGACGCCGCCCAGACAGCTCTTCAGAACGGCGACCTGGCGGGCTACCAGGCGGCCAACCAAGCTGCCCAGGCGGCCGTCAAACAAGCCGTGGAGGCCATGGGTCAGTGAGTCGAGCCGCGCTGCGGAAGGACCCCGTCCAGACTGTCGGCGTCGCCCACGACGATGATCGAACTGGCGTCGACATCGACCAGCGAGCGGTAGGCGGCCATGGCTGTATCCGCAGTGACCTGGCGCAAAGCCCGCAAGGTCGAGGTGATGTGGTCCAGAGGCAGTCGCCCCGCGACCAGACCGGCCCCTTGGGCCGCCACCGCCTCAGCGGTGTCGTAGCCGAGAGGCGCGGAGTAGGTCAGGTAGTCGACGGCTCGGGTCACCTCGGTCTGGGTGAAAGGCTCGCGGGTGGCGAGGATCTCCTGCGCCTCGTCAATGGCGGCTCCCGCCACGTCGGTGCGGGTCGAGGTCGCCAGTTCGATCAGACCGCCGACACGGAAAGGCCTAGCGCCCATGGAGATACCGTAGGTGTAGCCGCGCTCTTCGCGCAGGGCGTGGTTGAGGCGTGAGGTGAAGGCGCCACCCATGATGGTCAGAGCCACCTGGAGGTCAGTCCAACGCGGATCCTTTTGGTCGACACCGAACCAGCCGAACCGAATGTCGGCTTGGACGGATCCGGATCGATCGATGACTTGGCGGGCGCCGAGTCCAGGGGTGGCCGCACGAGGCTCGACCGTGGCCTGTGCGGGTCGCCACTGACCGAAGACATGGTCCACGATGTCGCCGACACGGACATCGGTCAGATCACCGGCGATGACGATCGTGGCGTCGTAGGGGTGGTACATCCGGCGATGGTAGGCGCGCACGTGATCGGATGTGATGGTGGCGACGGTCGTGGCGGTTCCGCCGACCGGGCGGGCGAAGCGTGAATCGTGGTCGACCAGTGCTTCGCGCAGGGCCCGGCTGGCGACGTAGGAGCCGTGTGACTGTTTCTGGTCGATCTCGGCCAGCCGGTTGGCGACGACGCGGGCGATGTCGTCGGGGGCGAAATCTGGCTCGACGATGGCTTCAGCGAACAGTGTCAAGGCCTCCCGCAACGACGTCGCTGGAGCGTCGAGGACGCACTGGGTGGTGCTGGGGCCAGCCACCGCGTCGAACTGGGCGCCGACCCGTTCCAAGGCCTGTGCCAGCGCCGATCCGGGATGACCGGCCGACCCTTCGTTGAGGGCGCGTGCGGCGATGGTGGCGACTCCTTCTTGGGAGGCCTGTTCAGCGTTGAGCGGTGTCTCCAGGACCAGATCACAGCTGAGGATGTATTGACCCGGCAGATGGTAGGCCAACAGGGTCAAACCGTTGTCGAACCGCGTCACCTCAGGGTGGGGAAAGGTCCATGACGAGCCGGAGACGACGCTGGGGCGGGGCCACGCGGTGTGCTGGGGATGCTGGGTCATCGTTGCCTCCGATAGGTCAAGGTGGCACGCTGTTCTGGGCGCAGCCATTGGCGGGCGACCTTGGCGGTCGCGGTGGTGTCCAGCGCGTCGACGATGTCGAGGTGCCGGTTGAGCTCGTCGGGGTCACCGTAGAGGCCACAGGCTTCGCAGAGGTGTTCCGCTCTGGCTTTCGGGGTGGCGCAGTCCAGCAGAAAATCGCGTTCCTCGTTCTTCTTGACCCGCTCCAACTCGTCTTCGGTCGGACCCTGGTCACAGAAGTCGCCCCAAGCCTGCATCGTCGCCTCCTCCAAGGTCGCCAGTGACACCGACTCGGCACAGGCGACTGAGGCCACCACCAGGGAGTTGCCATGGGACAGACCAAGGTCGAAGGCGTCGGCCGTGTCGGCCAAGCCAGGCCGAACCAAGGCCTCATGGAGCCGAGAGGTCATAGAACCCGACAACATGGCTAGGTCTAGACCTAGTGGATCGGTGGTTTCGTCCGTGTTCGGTGGCACCAGCCAGCAGCAGTACAACACGTCTTGAGGAACATCCGACTCCACGGTCTCGCGCCGCAGGTCGGTCATGGGGGCCAACATGGGCGTGTTCGGAAGGGTTGGCGTCGTGCCAGCCGGGATGTCGCCGAAGTGCCTGCGCACCAACCCAATGGCGGTCTCAGGTTGAATTGCGCCGGACAGGCCCAGGATCAGATTGGTGGGGGTGTAGTGGTGATGGAAGAACTGGTGGACGTCGTCAAGGCTGGCGTGGTCCAGATCCTCCATCGACCCGATCGGCAGGTGGGCGTATGGATGGCCCGCAGGAAAGACCAGCTTCATGATCCGATCGAAACAGTCTCCGTACGGGACGTTGTCATACCGCTGGCGCTTCTCCTCTTTGACCACCTCGCGTTGGGTGTCGAGGTTGGTCTGGTCAACGCCCTCGAGCAGCGAGCTGAGACGGTCGGCCTCCATCCACAGGGCCAGCTCCACTCCGGCGGCCGGAACCACCTCGTAATAGTTGGTGTTGTCGAAACTGGTGCTGGCGTTGGACGTGCCACCGATCTCCTGCAACCCTAGGTCGAACTCGCCGGGGCCGACGTGAGCCGAACCGGAGAACATCAGATGTTCGAAGAGGTGGGCGAAGCCGGTCTTGCCGGCTTGCTCGTGGAAGGAACCAACGTCGTACCAGAGGTTGACCGCCACGCCTGAGACCCAAGGGTCAGGGTTGACGACGACCCTCAGCCCGTTGTCGAGTGTCGCGGTGGTCAAAGGATAGGTGTGATGCACGCCATGAGCCTAGCGGTTTTCTCATCGGGAGGTCTGCGCCCGGCTTCCGGGCTGGGGCGAACATGGTCGCTTTCTGGCGGCTGACACCGTCCAATGCTCCGGTTTCCAGGGGTGAACCAGGGTCCGATGCGGCGGCGTTCCTCCGGCGAGAGTCGGCGGTTCAGGCTAGGCTACAAGTGTGGCTATCGATCCGAAGCGTCCAGTAGCGCCTGACCCCTATTCTATTCTTCCCCCCGTTCCCGCGTTCTCACTGGTCAGTGATGATATGACGAATGGCAAGCCCTTGGCCTTGGAGCAGACGGCTGACGGTGGCAGCATCTCGCCTCAACTGACATGGTCGGGCTATCCGCCGCAGACCCAGAGCTTTCTGTTGACCTGTTACGACCCGGACGCGCCGCGCGAGGGCGGCTTTTGGCACTGGCTTGTGGCCGACATTCCCGTCACTGTGACGTCGATTCCGTCTGGTTCCGCCATCGGGCGTATCAAGGCGCTGGCCAACCGCTTCTTTCGTCCGCCATCGTCGATCGGCGTTCCGGAGGCGATCGACTTGCCCAACAGCGCCGGGTTGCCAGGTTTCATGGGCGCCGCGCCGCCGAAGGGGGATCGAGCACATCGTTACTTCTTCGCCATCCAGGCCCTTGAGGTCGCCCATCTGGAATTGCCGCACGGTCGCAAGACCGCGCCTGCCTTGGTCAGCGCGACTGCGATTCCGTACACCATCGCTCGTGGGGTGTTGATGGGAACCTTCCAGCGTTAGGGCTGCGAGCAGGCGGGTGGCCGGGGGATGGGGCCACCCGGCCACGGTACGACCAACAGAGTATGAGGGGGAACTCAGATGAACGCACGATGGGCCAAGACGGCCATCTGGTGGAGTGTCTATCCATTGGGGGCGTGTGGCGCTCCGATTCGGACCGGAGACCGGCCAGGCCCGCATCATCGGCTGCGGTTGTTGGAGGGCTGGCTGGACCACATCATCGCTTTGGGCTGCAACGGTTTGGCCCTAGGGCCGATCTGGCAGTCCAGTTCTCACGGCTACGACATCATCGACCATCTGATGATCGATCCGCGATTGGGGGACGAGGCTGACTTTGATCGGCTGATCGACCACTGTCATCGCCGCGGCATCCGGGTGCTGCTCGACGGAGTCTTCAACCATGTGTCCAGCCAACATGCGGGCGTCAAGCAGGTACAGTCCCAGGGCTGGGGGTGCGCCGCCGCCCGATTGTTCCGCCGTGACCCGAATCAGGCCGACGGCCTGTCACGTTTCGAGGGGCACGACAGTCTGGTCGAACTTGACCATTCCCATCCTGAGGTCGTCGACCAGGTGACGCGGATCATGTCCTACTGGCTGGATCGGGGCGCGGATGGTTGGCGCTTGGACGCCGCCTATCGTGTGCCGACCGG
>JAITVA010000170.1 GCA_031286045.1 Propionibacteriaceae bacterium
CGGCCTGGCAGTGGGAACGGACACCGCCAATGCGGCCGAGGGCGGCAACGTCCAAGGCTTGGCCGCCTTGATCTTCTCGCGCTACGTCATCGCCTTTGAGACGACCGCCGCCCTGTTGATCACCGCCGCCGTCGCCGCCATGGTCATGGCGCACCCCGAAAGGTTGCGCAAGAAGCCCGGCCAGACTGAGCGTGCCGCTCAGCGACTGTCGAAGTACGCCGAGGCGGGAGTCCATCTCGGAGCCGACCCGGCCTCCGGTGTTTTCGCTCGTCACAACTCGGTGGCGACTCCTGCCCTCCTGCCTGATGGTTCTGTCGCGAGCCGGTCGGTCTCCTCGGTGATCGCGGATCGCGTCGCCATCGCGGCCCCGGAAGACCTCTGGGCCCCTCACGACGAGGTGCTGATCGCCATCGACCAGGCCAAGGACGTCGAGTTCGACGAGGAGTTAGGCCTGATCGACTCCGATCCCGGCATCGCTGCCCACGAGTTGGATCTCTTCGCCGACGGCCAGTCTCAACCCGCCATCGACGACGCTGTGGCCGGCCCGCCGACCGAAGTCACCGCCGAGTTCGAGACCGTCGTCGCTCGTCCGGCCGATCCGTCCAGCCGCCCGCAGACGCAGCCGCCCGACCCAACGGACCTCAAGCTCGCCACGTCGAAGGCGTCGACCACCGATGACGCACCCGCCACGTCCGACGCTGAAGATGGGTACACCCCTGCGAACACTGGAGAGGAGGAAGACAATGACTAGTATGTATGTGATCCTGGCTGTCATCTTGTTCGCCATCGGCTTGGCCGGGTTCCTCATTCGGCGCAACGCCCTGGTGGTCTTCATGTGTGTCGAGTTGATGCTGAACGCCGCCAATCTTCTGTTCGTCGCCTTCAGTTCCCACTACGGGATTCTGGATGGTCAGATGGCCGCCTTCTTTGTCATGGTGGTGGCCGCCGCTGAGGTGGTCATCGGCTTGTCCATCATCGTCATGATCTTCCGTTCACGCCGTTCGACTTCGGTCGACGAAGTCACCGAGTTGAAGGGCTGATCCATGCTTGAGACCTTGACCCCCGTCGTGGCGACCGGACTGTTCCAGTACGCCTGGCTCCTGATCGCCATCCCCGCGATCGTGGCGGCCCTGTTGTTGATCCTCGGCAAAGTGACCAACGGTTTCGGCCACTGGATTGCCTCCTTGGCCCCGATCGCATCCTTCGTGCTCGCCCTGATCATGTTCATCCAGTTGGCCCAGGCCCCCAAGGCCGATCATGCCGTCGGCTTGACCCTCTACACCTGGATGACATCCGGGGCCTGGCATTTCGACGTCGGCCTCCTGATCGATCCCTTGTCGATCCTGTTCGTTCTGTTGATCACTGGGGTCGGCTCGATCATCCACATCTATTCCTTGGGCTACATGGCCGACGATCCGAATCGCCGTCGTTTCTTCGCCTACCTCAACCTCTTCATCGCCGCCATGCTCATCCTGGTGCTGGCCGATTCTTACATAGTCGTGTTCGTCGGTTGGGAGGGCGTCGGGCTGGCGTCCTACCTTCTGATCTCCTTCTGGCAGGCCAAGCCGAGCGCCGCCGCCGCCGGCAAGAAGGCCTTCTTGATGAACCGGGTCGGCGACATGGGCCTCTTGGTCGCCATGTTCACGATGTTGGCCTTGGTCGGTTCGACCTCCTTCAGCAGGGTCGATCAGGCGGCGCCCTTCCTCAACTCCGGTTGGGCCACCTTCATCGGGTTCATGTTGCTGTTGGCGGCCTGTGGCAAATCTGCTCAGGTTCCGCTGCAGGCATGGTTGTTGGACGCCATGGAGGGTCCCACCCCAGTGTCGGCCCTGATCCACGCGGCCACCATGGTCACCGCGGGTGTCTATCTGGTGGTTCGTTCCGGCGCGATCTACCAACAGACGCCGGCCGCCCAACTGGCGGTCGCCATCATCGGCACGATCACCTTGCTGGTCGGCGCCTGGATCGGCTGTTCGAAGGACGACATCAAGAAGGTCTTGGCCGGTTCGACCATGTCCCAGATCGGTTACATGATGTTGGCTGCGGGCATCGGTCCGGCTGGTTGGGCCTTCGCCATCTTCCACCTTCTGACCCACGGTTTCTTCAAGGCCAATATGTTCTTGGGTGCGGGTTCGGTGATGCACGGCGCCAACGGTGACGTCGACATGCGTCACTTCGGAGCGCTGCGTAAAGCCATGCCGATCACCTTTGTCACCTTCGGCATCGGCTACCTGGCCATCATCGGTTTCCCCTTCTTCTCCGGTTTCTACTCCAAGGACCACATCATCGAGGCGGCTTTCCACGCCCAGCCGGTGCTGGGTGTCCTGGCCCTGATCGGCGCTGGTGTGACCGCGTTCTACATGACCCGGCTGATGTGTATGACCTTCTTCGGCCAGGCTCGCTGGGCCAAGGACGTCCATCCGCACGAGTCGCCGGCTGTCATGTGGGTGCCGCTGGTGCTGCTGGCCATCGGTTCTTTCGCCGGAGGCATGGCGCTCAACAGCTGGATCGGAGAGTGGCTTGCAGGTGTCGGGGCGAAGGCAGGCGGGCATCCGTCCTGGCTGCCCCACATCACCTGGATCGGTGTGGTCACGCTGGTGGTTGTCGCTGCCGGTGTTCTGCTCGGCTGGTGGCTGTTCGGCAAACGCCCGGTTCCGGCCCAGGCCCCCCAGAAGGTGTCGATCATCACGACCATGGGGCGCAACGATCTCTACGGTGACCAACTGACCTACAACGCCGTCGGTCGCGGTGGCGCGGTCCTGGCCCGTGGCGTCGACCTAGCTGATGAGAAGGGGCTCGATCCCTTGGCGGATGGCACTGGTTGGGTCGTCCAAACCCTTGGCGACAAGGTACGTCATATCCAGAACGGCTACGTCAGGACCTACGGGGTGACGATGGCTGTCGGCGCGGTCCTGATCGGCCTGGCGCTGGTCGTGAGTCGGTTGGTCTGAGGAGCGAAGAATCATGGCATTTCCATTTCTGACAGTTCTGGGACTGATCCCGCTGGTGGGCGTTGTGCTCATCATCTTGTCCAAGCAGGCCGCCGCCCGCGTCATCGGTCTGGTCATGGCCTTCGCGGCCTTGGTGTACACCGTCGGCGTGGTCGCGACGACGAAGATGACCTCAGGCGCAGTCGCCGAGCACGTCACCTGGCTGCCCATCATCGGGTCGTCCTATGCGCTTGACCTTGACGGTATGGGATTGGTGATGGTGGCGCTGACTGTCCTGCTCGTGCCCATGGTGCTGATCGCCGAGTGGAAGACCGGCATCGGCGAGACGGGCCGCTTCTCGTCGAAGGCCTTCGTCTGCCTGGTGCTGCTGGTCGAGTGCTTCTCACTGTTCAGCTTCATGAGCATGGATCTGGTGATCTTCTACATCTTCTTCGAAGCCACGCTGATTCCGATGTACTTCCTGATCGGCGGCTGGGGCGGAGCCGAGCGGGGCAAGGCCGCCGCCAAGTTCCTCATCTTCGGCTTGGCCGGTGGTCTGATCATGTTGTTCGGTGTCATCGGGGTCGGCGCGCTGTCGACCGGTGCAGGCGCTGTGACCATGAGCTTCGCCGATTTGACCGGCCTCGATTTCGTGAGCAACCCGGTCACCAAGCTGCTCTTCATCTGCTTCTTCGTGGCCTTCGCCCTGAAGGCACCGATGGTGCCCGGTCACATCTGGTTGCCGGACGCCGCCGAAGAGTCGACCCCTGGTGGGGCGGCCCTGATGGTGGGCGTTCTCGACAAGCTCGGCACCTTCGGCATGATCCGGGTCTGTGTCGGCATCTTCCCGGAGGAGTCCCAATGGGCCTCGCCAGTGATCTTGGTGCTGGCCTTGATTTCGATCTTCTATGGGGCCTTCGCCGCCATCGGCTCCAAGAACCTGATGCGTCTGATCGCCTACACCTCGATCTCCCACTTCGGCTTCATGGTGATGGGCATCTTCGCTTTCACCAGCCAGTCCATCACTGGCTCGATCTTCTACATGGTCAACCATGGCTTGTCGACCGGGGCCTTGTACCTGGTCGTCGGCTACTTGATCAGTCGGCGAGGCTCGGCGGGCGTCAATGATTTTGGCGGCGTGGCCAAGGTCGCGCCACTGGCCGCCGGGTTCACCCTGGTCGCTGGTTTGGCCTCCTGCGCTCTGCCTGGCACGTCCAGCTTCGTCTCGGAGTTCATGGTCATGGCAGGGGCCTGGGCCCGTCACCCCGTCATCGCCGGAATATCCGTCCTTGGTGTGGTCTTGGCGGCGGTGTACATCTTGTGGACCTACCAGCGGATGATGACCGGTCCGGTGACCGACGCCACCCGCGACCACGTGACATCGGATCTGACCTGGCGGGAACGCTGGGCGATCATCCCCTTGGTGGCGGTCTTCCTGCTGCTCGGCTTCTGGCCGAAACCGGCGCTGGATGAGATCGCGCCGACGACCGACTATTACATGACATCGGCGGCTGTGACCGATCTGGTGGCCCAAATCGAGGAGGGTCGATGATATTTCTGGAGTTCACGGCGCCGCAGGTGGACTATGTGCGCTTGCTGCCCTTTCTGATCGTCTTGGGGGTGGCCTGCCTCGGCATCCTGGTTGAGGCCTTCGTGCCCCGCAAGGCCCGCTTCGTCACACAGACGGCGCTGGCGATCCTCGGTTTGGCAGCCGGACTCGGGGCGACGATCTGGCAGTGGGGCGACGGTGGACGGGGTCTGGCTGACCCTGCCTCGATCACGGGCGGGGTCACGGGCACAGTGCTGGTCGATGGGCCGGTGCAATGCTTCTGGGCCATCCTGTTCGGTTTCGGTCTGATCGCGGCCATTCTCTTCGCGGAGCGGCGAGCCCACGCTGGCGCCAGCGCCTTCACGCCGATGGCGGCGGCCATCCCTGGTTCGAGACTGGAGTCTGAGGCGTCCGAGGCTGGGCTGGTTCACTCCGAGGTCTTCCCCTTGGCACTCTTCTCCTTGTCGGGCATGGCTTTGTTGGTCGCCACCAATGACCTTCTGGTCCTGTTCGTGGCGGTCGAGGTGCTGTCGCTGCCGCTGTATGTCCTGTCGGGTCTGGCCCGTCATCGTCGCCTGATCTCGCAGGAGGCGGCCCTGAAGTACTTCCTGCTCGGGGCGGCGGCCTCTGCCATCCTCTTGTTCGGTGTGGCCTTCCTCTTCGGCTACTCCGGTGGCTTCTCCTATGAGAAACTGGCCCACGCGGTCAGCTTCTCGACTATGGGCGACGGCATCCTGCTGGCGGGCATGGGCTTGGTCGCGGTCGGTCTGCTGTTCAAGATCGGCGCCGTGCCTTTCCACTCCTGGGTGCCTGACGTCTACCAAGGCGCACCCACCCCTGTGACCGCCTTCATGAGCGTGTGCACCAAGGTCGCCGCAGTGGCGGGTCTATTGCGTCTGTTCTACGCCGGACTGGGCGGGATGCGCTGGAACTGGCAACCGATCCTAGCCGGTGTCGCCATCTTGACGATCATCGTCGCAGCGATCATCGCCATCAACCAGACGGACGTCAAACGCGTCTTGGCCTATTCCTCGGTGGCCCACGCTGGTTTCGTGCTCGTGCCTGTGGTCGGGGCCTTCACCCTGCAGTCAGGCTTGCCCGAAGGCCAGGCCGGATCAGTCGCATCGGTCATGTTCTACCTGGTCGGCTATGGTTTGGCGACGATTGGCTGCTTCACTGTCATTATGTTGGTGCGTTCCCAGGGCCGTGAGGCCAGCAGCCTTGACGCCTGGGCTGGCATCGGTCGCCGGTATCCCTTGTTCGGTGTCGTCATGGTGATTTTCCTGCTGTCCTTGGCCGGTATTCCCTTGACGGCTGGTTTCATGGGCAAACTGGCCGCTTTCATGGCGGCTTGGCGGGGTGGCTACTGGTGGTTGGCGCTGGTCGCCGTCCTCGGTTCGATCATCGCCGTGTTCATCTACATCCGTGTCATCCAGGTCATGTTCTTCCGGGAGCCCGCCGAGGGGTCGGATCCGGTCGAACTGGTTCGTCCTGGCGTTCCGGCGGTCATCGTGCTCGCTCTTTGCCTCATCGGCACGCTTGGATTGGGCCTAGTCCCAGGCCCCTTGTTGGACGCTTTCCAAGCGGCGTCCAGCTTCCTCATACCAGCGGGCGCCTGAGCGCCTGCGCCGCGAAGGAGTCGCACTTGTGGTCTGGTCAGATGAACAGTTCGCTGGGTGGGTGGCGGAGCAGTCTGGGCGTGTCGAGCGCCGGTTGCATGAGGCTGTCCAGACGCCGTATTCCTTCGTCGAAGAAGCTGCCCGCTATCTGATCGACCTGGGTGGCAAGCGGTTCCGCCCCGCCTTGGTGATCGCTGGCTGCGGTTTGGGCTTGGCTGACGAGCGCATTGACGACGAAGGGATGATCCGTTCTGGCGTCATCGTCGAACTCACTCACGTGGCGTCGCTTTATCACGACGATGTCATGGACGAGGCGACTGTGCGTCGCGGGGCGCCGACAGCCCATCGGCGCTGGACCAACTCGGTGGCCATCATGGTCGGTGATTTCCTGTTAGCGCAGGCGTCCCAGATCGGGGCAGTGCTGGGTGAGGAGTTCATGGTCTATCAGGCTCAGACCTTGGCGACGCTGGTTCAGGGCCAGATCGCCGAGATGCGCGGGCCTGGCCCAGGGGTGGATCCGATCACTCATCACTTGGACGTCATCAACGGCAAGACAGCGGCGCTGATCGCGGCTTCCGCGAGGTACGGGGGGATGTTCGCACGTTTGGACTCCGATCAGATCGAAGCTTTGACGAGATACGGGCAGCGTCTGGGGATGGCCTTCCAACTGGCCGACGATCTGCTTGACATCGTCGGTCATGACTTTGGCAAGCAACCGGGCACAGACCTGCGCGAGGGTGTCCCCACTCTGGCGCCGCTCCTCATCGCCCAAGCCAATCGCCCCGAGGACGCCCGGCTGCTGGAGTTTCTGGCCGGGCCGGTCTCCGAAGACGACATTCCCGAGGCGCTGGCTTTGTTGAGGGCCAACCCTGCCATTCGTGAGGTCCGTGCCCAGATTCAGCAGTGGTCCGACGACGCTGCCGCTCAGCTCGACGGTTTCTGCGATGACGCCGCCACTCGGGCCCTGCGTCTGCTGTGCGACCAAGCGGTGGTGCGCACGGTCTGATCGTCGTCCGCTATCGGCGCGTCCGCAATGCCCGGACGCAACCGGCCGCGCCGACCGGCGCCAAGAGCAGTCCTGCCCCGCCGAAGAGGACCGACACCGCTCGGTCTTCAACGGTGGCGGCCTGCTCGGGCCGGCGTGGGTTGTACATGATGGTGACGTGGTCGGCCGTCGATCCGCTGTCTCCTCGTCGTGACGCGGCGATGGAGTAGGCTTCGCCCTCGACGATGTAGGTGATGGTCGTGGGCTCATCGTCAGAAGTCACGATGACTCCCTCGGTCTGACTCGACCTGCCCAGATAGAAGGGCGCGATCAACGAGGCCATGACGAGAAGCAGCAGCCCAATGAGCAGGCAGGTCACTGCCAGAGCCAGCCAGACTGGTCGCAAGCGTGGTTGTGAGTTCCTGGGGTGATTCGCCGGGCCAGGCGATGATGATCGGGGGGCGTCCATTGCTCTCCTTAGTCCTGAGTCTGAGCGTATCGGCGGTTCGAAGAACTCGGTTGTCGCCGGGAGACTCTTTGGGCTTGGGCGGCGACTTCACGTGTATGAGCGCACAATCTCCGTACTCCAGACGGCGGTGACGCGTCCCTTGACGGTCTGCCAGACAGCCCGAGTGGTAAGTTTTCCCTTGCGGCGCAGGTGTCCCCCTGTCCTGCCCGATTCTCGGTGAGGAGATTATTGTGTTCGTTCAACCTCTGGCTCCCGTGGGCGGTAGCCTGTTGTGGTCGGCGATCGTGGCAGCCTTGCCATTGATTGTTTTGTTCATCATGCTCGGCGTGTTCAAAATCACCGCCTGGATGGCGTCACTGGCGACGCTGGTCGTGTCACTGGTGTTGTCAATGGCCGTGTGGGGCATGCCGCTCGGTGCTACGGCCGCCTCGACCACACAGGGCCTGTTCTTCGGCGTCTGTCAGATCATGTGGATATTGTTGGCAGCGGTCTGGCTCTACAACCTCTCCGTGAAATTCGGTTGGGACAAGGTTTTGCGCGACCTTCTCGGTTCCATCACGACTGACCTGCGCATTGTGGCCATCATCATCGCCTTCTGTTTCGGCGCACTTCTGGAGGCCCTGGCCGGTTTCGGCACGCCGGTCGCGATCACGGCGGCGATGATGGTCGCAGCCGGCTTGAAACCCTTGAAGGCGGCTGTCGTCTGCATGGTGGCCAACACTGCCCCGGTGGCCTTCGGAGCCATCGGCGCGCCGATCATCACCCTCAGCACGGCCAGTCAGAGCGCGTACAACCAGTTCTATGCCATGGGTGACCCCGTCAGCGCCGACGCTTTGGCGACCTCATTGGGCGCCATGGCGGGCATGATGACCTTGCCGATGGCCTTGATTGTGCCCCTGTTCCTCGTCTTCTTGGTGGATGGCCTGCGAGGACTGAAGAACACGTGGGGCCTGGCCTTGGTCTCCGGCGCGGTCTTCGCCTTGACTCAATTCGTCACGTCGAACTTCATCTCTTTCTCGCTGGCCAGCGTCTTCGCCTCAGTCGTCTCGATCATCGTGATCGTCGTCGTTCTGCGTTTCTATCAGCCGAAGAACCCCGTCTTGGCCGAGCGGGTCGACAGTGGCGCCGACGCCGCCAACAACCCCTTGCATGCCAAGGCTCTTCAGTCGACGGGTGCAGCCCGAATGTGGGGCGCGGTGGCCCCGTACGCCATCATCGTGGTG
>JAITVA010000173.1 GCA_031286045.1 Propionibacteriaceae bacterium
CACCCAACGTGTCCTCGCTCTGACCGCCGCCATCTGGAACAACGACCGCCAAAACCTGAGACCCCTCCGCTCACTGATCGCCTACGACCACTAACACCCCTTGGAATAACTCATCTAGATCTACTGGATGACTACACTGTTGTCGATCTGGAAACTACTGGCTACTCGCCAACGTGGAACGACATCATCGAGGTGGCGGCTATGCGTGTTCGTGGTGGACAGACCACCGCGCAGTTCGAGAAGCTACTCAACCCCGACCGCACAGTCCCTGCCCACATCGCAGCACTGACGGGTATCACCAATCAGATGCTCTCGACTGCCCCAACATTCCATGACATCAGTGATGACTTGCTCAGTTTCGTAGGCAACGACGTACTGGTCGGGCATAACGTCAGCTTTGACGTCCGTTTCCTGTTTGACAAGTACGCCCGCACTGGACGCCATTTCGGGAACGACTATGTGGACACAAGGCGGCTGTGCCGGAGGCTCATCCCGGAGCGTGAGCACTACCGTCTGAGTGACGTGACAACTTATCTCGGGATTGCCACCGCAAAAGTGCGTCACCGCGCTATGGCCGATGTAGAAGCAACCAATCTGGCCTACCAACGCATGGTGGCCATGGTAGCGCAGGCCCCGGAACTGTCGACCAGATTGACCGCTCACCCCAGGACGCACTCTGCCAAGGCCAGATTACGAGACACCGTGGCGACCGAGGCGATACTGGATGATAATCCGCTGCGGGGATACTCTTTCACATTCACCGGAACCCTAGAGAGAATGGTGAGGTCTGAAGCCGCTCAGCGTGTGGTCAACTGCGGAGGTCTCGTCAATGACAACGTGACGAAGCGCACCAACTACCTCGTCATGGGTGAGACCGACTACTCAAGGACAGTGGACGGACACGAGTCGAGGAAGACCCTGAAAGCCCAAGATCTTCTCCTTCAGGGGCAAGATATATACATTATTCCGGAGTCGGTCTTTGATGACATGCTGGCAGAAGTCGGGTACTGAGGGGTATGGCGGTCACTCAGCCTGCCTCCTCAATCTCGCGTTGAAGGCGCCTCCAACTTTCCAGGTAGGACTCCTCCACTTCGGACGGCTCCGCGTCAATCACCGCCCTGATACTTGGCGTACTCCCCTTCCGCTTTAGCCACTACCTGTCGATGACTCGCACGACCGGCGCCCTCCAATGTCTTCGCATTCATCGCGACGATCAGCCGGTCCAAGTGTTTCAACCAATCGCACATGTAGATTGGCTCGTGACTCTCGGCCCGGAACTCAGCGAGATCAAAATAGCCCGAGACCAGGGCATTCAGCCGCTTGAGCTCTGACTCAGTGAGGTAGTTCTTAGCGATGCTTATCTCACCTTTTGTGGGCTGACGACCTTTGAAAGACAACAGCCCCATGAACGGCTTGCCCGCATCCGCGCGCTCCACAATGACCTCGGCGGCAGTTTGGCCATGGGCAGCATAATGAAGCTTGTTCTGCACCACTTTGAAGAACTCAGCACTGATGTCACTGCGCGGATCGTAATCAACACTGGTCGCGTACAGGTCGAGGACCTGCCGATAGAGGACCTTCTCACTTGATCGAATATCGCGGATCCAGCCAAGCAGTTCCTTCCAGTATGACCCGCCGCCGAGATTCTTCAAACGCTCGTCATCCAGCAGGAAACCCTTCTTCAGGTACTCCTTCAGCCGCTCGGTCGCCCAGATGCGGAATTGAGTCGCCACATGGGCGGGATCCGCTGTCCAGCTTGATCCTTCGGGTCACGCCGCGCGCCATCAATGGTCTTCCAGGCCGCCCAATGATTCCACGGCGCCGAGAAGGATCCGGCGAGCACCTCCATGCCGTCGGACACCACCGCAACCTGGTTCCACTTGAAGAGTTCGGGAATCTGGGTGCGATAGGTCTGAATCTGGCGAAAAGCCCCCGCCACCTTGGCGTACTCTTTGCTCGGGCGCTTCAACTCGAAGACCACCATGGGCAGACCGTTGACGAACAGCAGCACATCCGGGCGACGCATCCGCTTCGGGCCTTCGATACTGAACTGATTGATCGCTCTCAGGTCGTTGGCCGTCGGGTTCTCCCAATCGACCAGCCAAGCCCGATCGACGTGAAGCTGGCCGCGACTGTCACGATATTCAGCCGGAACGCCCTGAGTCAGGTAACGGTAAGCGTTCCAGTTCTCCGATTCGATGACAGGAGACTCAGTTCGTCGCAGCGTGGCGATCACATCCGCCACAGCCGGATCAGGTAGCTGAGGGTTGAGACGTCGCACCGCGTCAGTCAGCCGACCAACCAAGATCACTTCGCGGAAGTCGTCGCGCGCTGCCGCCGGCTCACCAGGTGCGATGTCGGGCCCATAGACGTGTAACCAACCCAACTCGGCCAACATGGCCAGCACCCACTGCTCCAGAGCATCCTCAGTTGGTGTCGCCATCATGGTCCCCTTCCACACGGATCCGCTCAATCGCCAGCAGCTCGGTGATGTCAGCCGCCTCGACTTCAAGCGCCGTGGCTCGGTCCCGAAGACGCCGCTCTTCAGCGAAGCCGGGCCATTGTTGATCCACAAGGGCTTCGACCGACTCATGAGAGGTTCTTCCCCGCCCTTCTAGCCGTTGAAGGTTGAAACCACGGAGCATACCATCGGTCACAGCGACCCACTGCTCCATGGTCGTGGCGATGCGCCGCTCCGCTTGGTCTTCGGCGAAATCGAGGAACTGTGTCGTGAGCCTGTCGAGACGACGTAATTCATCTCCGGTGAGGTAGTTCTTGGCCACGATCGCGTCGGCTTTCAGCGGACGATCACCCTGCCAAGTCGTCAGGCCGAAGGTCGTCGATGCTGGATCAATTCGCAGCCGCACAAGTTCAGCTGCAGTATGACCCGTGATGGCAAACAACAGCTTATTCTGGATTGTGGCGAAGAAGTCCTTCGCTGTCTGTGTGGAGGAGTCGTAATCAGAACTCGTGCTGGCGAACAGGTCACGTACCTTCTGATAGAACCGCTTCTCCGAAGCCCGAATCGAGCGGATGCGTTTGACCACTTCATCGAAGTAATCAGGCTCGGCGCCGGGATTCTTCAGCCGCTCATCGTCCAAGACGAAGCCCTTCGTGAGGTACTCCTTCAACACCGTCGTCGCCCACTGCCGGAACATGACCGCTTGAGATGTCGTCACCCGGTACCCGACCGCCAGGATCATGTCGAGGTTATAGACGGTGAGGGTACGACGCACTTCACGGTTGCCCTCTGATCGAACTATTAACTCAGAGTTAATAGTTGCCTCAGTGACCTCGCCATCGGCAAGTACTCGCGTGATGATCTGGTTGATGTTCGGAACCGAGGTAGCGTAAAGGTCGGCCAACGCCCGCTGAGATAGCCAGACCGTGCCGTCCACCGCCTTCAGTTGGACCGCACTGCCACCCTTCTGGTTCCAGTAGACGATCATCTCCCCGTGCGCATCAGTCATGAGCGGGTCCCCCCTGCCTGCTTGACAAGCCACAACCCGTTCTTGGTCGCCCCCACACGTCGAATCAGTCCAGCGGTTCGAAGCTTAGCCAAGTGCCGCTCTACGGTAGCGCGAGACTTTTTCACCTGAACCGCCAAACTACTGGCAGTCAGGGTGCCATCCGTCGTCAACGCTGCGAGGATGACCCGATCAGTGGCATCCAGACGAACCGTTCTCCCCTCATTTACTCCATCATTTCTCCCCTCATTGCGAACTCGCTCGGCGTACCTCTTCAGCGACGCCTCAATGATTCCAAGCATGAACGAGATGAACGGCGACGCTTCAATATGCCCATTGTGCGAAGCTTGCAGCGCCCCATAATACCCCTCCTGATGATCGTGAATCAGTGTTTCAATGGGCATCCAAGCGAACACTTCATTCCAGCGGCTGAGCATTAGGGTCTGCCACAACCGCCCCATACGTCCATTCCCATCCCGGAACGGATGAATGAACTCAATCATGAAATGCGTCGCGCTGCTCACCAACAGCGGATGAGTATCCGTCTGACCAGCCCATGCGAAGAGTTGTTCCATCCCTCGTGGGACCAACTCGGGGTCAGCACCCTCGTGCAAGACCTCTCCGTCAGCGTTGACCACCTCGACATCCACAGTACGAAACACCCCGGCGTCAGCCAACAGCCCGCTCGTCAACAACCGATGCGCCGCCAGGAAGGAGTCAAGACTGACCGGATCGTATGAACCCATCGCTTCGTACGCTGCCCAGGCGCCCTGGACCTCGGCGATGTCCCGTGCCGGGCCATAAACGGGCTGGCCGTTGACCACCCCCTCCGCCTGCCCAGCCGTCAATCGATTTCCCTCAATCACCACAGACGACCACACCGACCGTATCCGGCTTTCTCGTCGCAACACCAAGGGATCAGGCGTTCGATCCTCAGCCAACTTCACTCGCTCCAGTTGAGCGTAGACACGGCCAATCGCATCGTCCCATTCCGACTGACGTTCAAAGAAGGGCTTCATCCGAACTCCTCTGTCGCTATTACTCCCCTCAATTCTCCCATCACTAGGTGCAGTTCCAGGTCAAGCAGTCGTGAGGTGAGCCACCGGCCTCAGCCGTTGCTGACACTCCAGACATTCCCGCAATATGCGAGACATTGGCCAGGGTGCTCATCGGCGGGTTCCTTCACAGCACAAACCAGCTCGCCCATCGCGGTTGACTGCCCTATTCTCGGGACAAACAGAGGGCAACCGGGGACATTTGCGACTGCGACACCATTCCACCGGTCGTGACACTTACCAGCCCCACCCACAATGAGAAAGCAAGAGCAAGAACCCCTGAGAACAAATGCCAAAAGACACTCATTCATTTGCCAAGATCTGGCGCCTGCACACCTCCCAACACGCCGCCGATCGGCGCGATCCCTAGGCCATCAACCGAAGGTGGCGAACTGTGCCGGTTCAACCCTCCGTGATGAACATCACCTTCGACTAGGCATTACGTCGAATATCATCAAGCCTGGGATTGCGAAGAGAATCAAATGAGTCGAAGATAATCCTTGATGTACCAGTCACTCTCAGCCATGGCCTGATAGGTTGCGCCTTCCCAGGAGTTCGCCACTCGATCCGACTCTAGATGTGCTAGATCAAGGAAGTGATTCTGGGCCTCCGAAGCCGTGAACCGAAGGGTTGTCCGTTTCCGTGAATAGCCGTTAATCAATTGCTGTGATTCTTTATCAAGAAGGCGAGACGCCCACACTCTGAAGCGGTCGCGCAACTTGAACACATCAAGGTGAGTCTCAAGCCGAACACGTAGCGCTGGATCAGCTACCTTTTGGGAGACCGCAAATTCCAGGATGGGGCCCTCGTCAGATGGATTGAGCGAGGCAACCAACCAATGGAGGTCGAATGCCCTGTCAAAATAAGGGTGCAAAACCGCTGGCTTCCCATTCTCTGGAGAATAGTCCAATTTCGCGCAGTTACATTCATGGCAGGCCGGGACCAGATTCGCTGGGTATACTGTGATAGCTGAAAATCGAGTCTTCGGTAGATAGTGGTCCAGTTCACTGACACAGCCCTCCCCACAGTACGGGCAACGCTTGCGTGAAGGGGCATTCAGAATAGCATTACGAATTTCTTTGGTCCTGACACTGCGACGAAATCGTTTGTCATACAGATCAACCATCTCCGTATCCGTTACCCCCGGCACCTCGAACAAGACACTTGTCAAACCTGCCCACATTCCGATTCGAGCGGTCTCATCATAGTCAGAACACAAGCGGATCACAGCGACAGATGCCGATGCATAAGGTTTACGCGCGCTCGAATCCCGGATTGAAGCCACCGCTTTGTCATATGCATCTTTGGCGGTCGTTGCTGGTCGGTCGAGCCTGATCATGGCGCCTCCCGATCTGCATTGAGCGCGAGGGCATGAAGCACAAATCGCCCCTCGCCTCCAAGCTGCTGCCCAAGAGCTTCCAGTACTGCGGGAACCGAATTGTTGTGGTCAGCCAAGAGACTGGCCAGCATGGCGTGGTACCCCGTGTGCGTCACATCCAGCCCGAAGACCTCTGATGTCAACCGAGACACCGACTCCCCAAAACTCTCAATATCCAGTGGTGATACCCGAACATCGTCGCCAACCCGACGCAACATAGATACACAAGACTTCGGAACCTCCTGGAGAACCACCGGAGAGTGAGTCGCCACGATGGCAACGCCGTTGCGATCCACCATCAGATCAGTAATGGCTCGGATCAGGGCGGAGAGTAGTGGTGGGTGAAGATGCGTCTCGGGTTCATCAAGAAGAACTAATGATTGCTCCTCGACTAACTCCACAAGACGGGTAATGGTGAGGATAACGATCTTGTGGCCTGAACTCATCGCTGCGAAGCTCTTCACCGCATGATCAATCGAATCGTCGAATTCAACCTGGGCGTACTGAGACTGCTCCCGGTCATCTGGCGAGTAGAAGTCAACGGTCGATGGACATAAGTCCCCTAACCCCTCCGCCCCAATGATAGGGTCTGCAACTGCCAACGTCTCAAGAGCCCGTCGCCAGCGCAATTGGCGGGTGGATGACCACCACACGGTACGGAGAGCGGCCTGGAATTGCTTATCCAGAGGCTCGTCCATCGCCAAAGGAAGCCCTACCCAGTGGACTTTGGTTGACTCATTTTGCTGTAACACCCCATCGCCCGCCACAACCGGATCAGTATCGCCAACCTTGGCGTCAAAAGCAGAGAACGACACGTGAACAACGTTAGCGAAAATCGATGCTCCGAACTCAGCACGAGAAACTACTTCACGACAATCACTGAACGTTCCAAGGTCAACACTTCCGCCGGCGGCTGCAACGGTCGCAAAATCCCTCAACAGCCGGGTTTTACCCACACCATTACCTCCAATCAACACGTGAAGGTTGGTCGGTGGGGTCTGGCGAGGTTTCACAGTAAAGTCAATGCTCAAGTTGGGGATGAGCTCACTGGTACTCGGTCGCACAAATCTGAAGTTGTAGTCAATCAGTGCAGGCTGGCCGTGTGCGATTCGGCGAAACTGGTTCTCGACGGTGAAAAGTGGAAGGGAGCTCGGCGCACCGGCGCCATTGCGCATTAGGGAAGACGAAAACACTGGCTCATTCTTCACCAGATCAAAAATCGCCTCATCATAAGCGATGTCTCGGAGTGCCCGCAGCACATCTCCACCTAATCCGTCGGACAGCGCCACGAGAGTCTCGTAGTACTCCCGATCCGTCCCCATTGAGAAAAGTCATCGCTCAGACCGGCGAACTCGCCCGACAAGTCCAACGACGACCCCTTGGATCGGCTCCCAATCTTGACGTCAAGGCTCTGCTCCTCACCCTTACCATCAACCCATCGAAGATGATAAAGGGTGTGAAAACCCCAATCATTCCAGTCGTCTCTGGCGAGCACGAAGCTCGGAGGTCTGCTTAACTTGCGCTTATCCTTCCAATGAGTGACAACAAAAGTCAACCCACTCATTTCTCAGCCTTTCCCTCTAGACCTCGCACCTTCGCCGCACTCACCCACGCGGAACGGTGTACCCCTTTTCGTCCATGACGGCTTTTTCTTGGGGTTTGAAGAGGCCGAATCTGGGGAGGTACTTGCCCCAGTCGATTTGGTGGGAGTCCAGCTCGGGGCCGTCGATGCAGGCGTGTTTGCGGACCATCTTGCCGTCTTCGATGTAGGGGACCATGCAGGCGCCGCACATGCCGGTGGCGTCGACCATGATGGAGTTGAGGCTGGCTTCGGTTTCGACGTTGTAGCCCTTGGTCAGGTCCGACACCCCCCGCATCATCATGGGGGGGCCGATGGTGACTACCTTGGCGATGGGGGCTTTGGCGTCTAGCATGTCTTTCAACGGCGCCGTCACGAAACCCTTGATGCCGAAGCTGCCGTCGTCGGTGGTGTAGACAATGGTCAACAGGTCGCCATATCGGGCCTTGATTTGGCCGACATAGTCGTCCTCAGCGGTCCAGAACATCAGGTCTTGGCGGCGGAAACCGGCGATCAGCGTCACATGGTTGCCGATGCGCAGGTGCTCGCGCATGATGGGGTACACCGGGGGCAAGCCCAAGCCACCAGCGGTGAAGACCACCGTCTGACCAGCATCAATGGGTACCACATGAGAGGGACGACCCAACGGACCGGCGATCCCGGCGAAGCGATCACCGACCTGCATCTTGTTGATCTCGATCGATGTCGAACCCATCGCCTGGACAACCAGAGTGATGGTGCCACGCTCGGCATCCCAATCGGCCAGAGTCAGGGGTACCAACTCGCCTTTAGCGCGCGGATCGACCCGGACGAACTGCCCCGCTCGCGCCGACGCCGCAATGACCGGCGCCCGGACCACGAACTCGACGATCCCGACACTCAGATCCCGACGCCCCACGATCACCGGCGCCGTCTGAGCCTCCTGCGTGAACGCCAGCGCCCGTGCCGCTTCATGCGCCACCGGTTCAGATAATAAGTCATCAACCACGCTGCCGCGCCCGGCGGGGGGGACACCCATCGCCGCAGGATCGACCGAAGGACGATCCGAGGATAGTTGGGGGGGTCCCGCCGAGGCAGGCCCGCCTGCGGACAAAGCCGCGAGGCCCGCGCCACCATCTTTACCACCGGAAGACGCTTCCATGATCTGACGAGCAGCAGCCTGTCCATCACCGGCGGCGCGAATGGCCGTGGACCCACCGCGGGCGGCGTCACCACCGGTGTAGATGCC
Source organism: Propionibacteriaceae bacterium (assembly GCA_031286045.1). GTDB lineage: Bacteria > Actinomycetota > Actinomycetes > Propionibacteriales > Propionibacteriaceae > WQYJ01. The sequence goes on from JAITVA010000173.1 coordinate 8,708, forward strand.
GTCCAGGGAGGTCTCTTGGGTACCGTCGCGCAGGACGATGGTGCCTCGACGAGTCACCTCCAGACGGGGTTCGGAGTCGCGGATGATGGGGTTGGCGGTGTTGCCCAGGGCCATGATGACCAGGTCAGCTGCCATGGTCTCAGTCTTGCCGGTCGCCATGGGGCGACGACGACCAGAGGCGTCCGGCTCACCCAATTCCATCACGTCGAGCACTGCCGACTCCACGAAGCTGCGCTCCCCGCCGACGAATTCGACTGGCGACCGCAGGGGCATGAGGTGAATTCCCTCTTCAAGGGCATGTTCCAGTTCTTCAACCCGGGCTGGCATCTCGGCTTGGGTACGACGGTAGACGATGGTGACGTCACCACCGAGTCGACGGGCAGTCCGGGCAGCGTCCATGGCTGTGTTACCACCGCCAATGATCAAGACCGTCTTGCCCTTGACCTCGGGCAGAGGGGTCTCGTAACCGGGGAGGTTTCCGTGCATCAAATTGACGCGCGTCAGGAACTCGTTGGCGCTCATGACGTTGAGCAACTCTTCACCGGGCACGTTGAGGAACTGCGGCAGCCCCGCCCCCGAGCCGACAAAGATGTGGGCGAAACCGTGGTCGCGCAACTCTTGGAGCGTGGCCGTCTTGCCGACGACGAAGTTGGTGACGAAGCGGCCGCCGAGTGCCCGAATCTTCTCCACCACATCGTCGATCAGCGAGTTGGGCAGACGGAACTCGGGGATGCCGAAACGCAGCACCCCGCCCAGCTCATGAAAGGCCTCGAACACTGTCACCGGGTAGCCCGAACGAGCCAGCAAATAGGCGTTGATCAGGCCCGATGGCCCCGAACCGACGATGGCGACCGGGGGTTTGTCGGCCACAGCCCAGGGATCAGGGCGCCCCTCAAGCGCCGCCAGCGCACGACCCGGATGGGCCAGCTTGTCCCATTGCGGCAGGAACCACTCAACCTGCCCAATCGACATGGGATGTTTATGGATGCAGACGCCTTGGCACTGCAACTCCTGCGGGCAGACTCGCCCAGTCACATCAGGCAGCGGGTTGCAGTCCTCCAGCATGGCCAGGGCCTCGTCGAAGCGCCCCTCACCGATCAGCTTGAACATGGTCGGAATGTGGATTTGCACTGGACAGCCACCGACCCGCTCCTCGCCGCCATCCTTGGCCTGCATGAGTTTGCCAAGTTCACAAGGCTTTTCAGTGCACTGCTTGTCGCGCAGGGCCTCCAACCAGACGAACAGCTCGACCTCGCGCAGCGAGTACCCCTTGTCCATGTAGCCGAGGTAGCCCTTGTTGACCAGCTCAAAGTCAGCGCTACGCTCCTCGGGAGTACGAATATAGGGCCCCATACCCGCCTGCGCCGGCCACGAGGTGGACAGTCCGGCGAACATCGGGTAACGATCCGACAAGTGCGCCGCCACCCCATGGAGGAAGATGCGCTGGCGCCCAACCGGCAACTGCCACAAGAACCGCATCAAGGCCGTGGCAGCGTCCCCGCCCGCCACCAGCAGGTCCCACAGCTGACGAGTGAAATCAGCACTCAGCACGTTCCCCTGAGCGAACTCAGCCGCCACCGCGACCAGTCCATCCTGAACGACCACGTCCCGGAAAGCCCCCGGATCAGCGGCAAGACGTTGCGCCAGCAAGGTGAGTTCAGCCGTGCGGTCAGCAAGGCCCGCGCCGACTGAGCCAACCCCGGTCGCACCAAAAGAAGCGCTCATTTGGTTGGCCGAACCCGAAACATCAACCCCACTGCCGCGCCCGGCGGGGGGGACACCCATCGCCGCAGGAACGCCCGCAGGGCGATCCGAGGATAGATGGGGGGGTCCCGCCGAGGCAGGCCCGCCTGCGGACAAAGCCGCCAGGCCCGCGCCACCGGAACCAGCACCACTTGTGGTCATCTCATTGATTGTCATTGGATGATCTCCGCATCGCAGGTGTCCTTGACTCGCTGCATGACCCCCGCCAGTTCAGGCGTCACAGTCAGCCCATCGAGCGCCCCCGGCTTCATCCGAGAGACGTTCTTCGCCTCACCATCGACCACCATGACAGTGGATTCGAAGATGTCCGGCAGTTCCTGATAGCAGGTGGCGCAGTCCGTGCACTTGGCCACGTCCTGTTCCGCCAGCCAGATAGGCGCGCCCGCCGGTTTCGCCCCCAGTCCCGGAACCGATGCGGCGGAGGCTGAAGCGGCCCCCGGAACCGAGGCAGCCGATGCCGAGCCGGAAACCGCTGCCGAAATACCGGAACCGACCACATCGCCGCGCCCGGCGGGGGGGACACCCATCGCCGCAGGATCGGAACGATCCGAGGATAGATGGGGGGGTCCCGCCGAGGCAGGCCCGCCTGCGGACAAAGCCGCTAGGCCCGCGCCACCGTCTGTGGCTGAAGAGCCAGCCCCAAACCCAGCCAAGGAAACCGAGGTACTCCCAGTAGTCGCCAGTTGAGCCAAAGCATGAGCAATGTCATCGATGCCCTGCTCACGAGAAGCCTGAGCCGAAGCCAACTCCGATTGCAATGCCTTCAGCGCCGCAGCCGCGTCCTTAGCCTTGAGGGCCGAATCCCGCCCAGCCAAGAACCTCAACAACTGCCAATTAGCTTGGCGATCCTCGACCAACTCGACGATCTCGTGAGAGACCGCCATCTTGACCAGATGCCCGGACCCGTTGGTGACAACGATGTACGGTGTCTTACCGACGCGGGCGTCCTCAGCCAACTCGACATACTCCGCGATCGGTGTGGCGCCAACCGCATCGGCCCCCATGACCCGGAAGTGTTTGGCGAAGCGTACCTCGCCGTAGGCGAACTCCGCCGGGGTGAGCGGCATCCGCGTCACGGCAGTCGCACCCGACTCATCGATGTGCTTGAGGTTGAGCGTGGCCCAGGGCTTGTCGAGTTCGGGGTTGCCCTCCAAAGACAAGCGCTCCGGCAAGGTGGACCCAGCGGTCGGGTCGTGAACGAACAAGGGCGCCATGCGGGAGCGCACCGCCAGGTTGGCCCGCTCGTTGGCGAGGTCGTCGGCGAAGCCCTGCTCGAAGTCACAGGGGGTGTAGGCCTGCATCAGGGCGGTGCCGTGGTTGAAGGCCAGCATGCGCGAGGCGGCGGCCAGGAAATGCGAGTGCATGGCAGCCGACACCGAGGCTACGAAGGCGTAGGGGTGTAGCGCGATCAGGATCGGCAACTCCTTGCGTTTCTCGGTCTTGCCGTGATGGGCCTTGCCGTAGCGGGCAAGGTCGGCGTTCTGACCGGTGAAGGAGGCCGTTGAGGCTTGTCCGCCCGTGTTGGAGTAGCCGCCTGTGTCCAGTAGCAGCATCTTGATCGGCGCTTGGCTGGTGACGACGCGCGACATGGCGCCGAAGCCGATGTCGTAGGCCGCGCCGTCGCCGGAGATCGTCCAGAAGAAGGGCAAGCCGGTCAGCTCATCGCTGGTCAGGTGTCGCCAATCGAGGGTCGACAAGGCCTTACCGTCGCGCTTGGGGTCGTAGTCGTCGGTCAACTCCAACTCGGCGGCACGGCGGGCGCGGACCTCGGCGATGTACTTCGAGGCGACGCCTTCGAACAGGCCAACCGCGCTCGGCTGAGCGTCTTGGAACAAGGAGTTCAACCATGGTTGCACAAAGGGCGTGTACGGGAAGGTCGAGGAATAGACCGAGGAGCAGCCGGTCGAATTGACCACGACCGCAGCGGCGGGACCATGCCCGGTTGGTCCGGACTCCAACTCCCACAGGCTGGCCTCCAAGGTCTCGACCAGGCCACGCAAGCGAGCCGCCCGTTCCGCCTCCACGCCAGCGATCTTACTTGTCAGACGGTAGATTAGGGACTCGAGTTCAGCGATGTGACGCTGGCGCTTGTCTTCACCCACGGCCTGGGACAAGGCGGTCACCAGATGGGTGGCCGTGACCTCGCCGCAGCCCTTGCAGGCCCCGTGGCCACCGACCAGCGCGTAATAATTGTCATGGTCCATGAGGACACGCTTGGCGTCTCCACCGGGACGGGCGGCCTCGGCGGTGAAACGAGCAGGCGTGTTGGGCAGCTCGGTCAGCCGCTCGTAGGTCGCCGTCATCGTGTCCAAGACCTGGTCGGTCTGGGTGACAGGACTCAAGGCGCCTGGCCCGCAGACGCTGACGCATTCCAGACAGCCGGAACACTTCCAGGGATCGATCACGACCGAGTACATGGCCCCAGTTCCGGGCGCGTTCTTCTCCATCGAGTCGAAGATCGGACGGATGCGCGACACCGGGAAGGCGGCGACCTCGGCGACGATCGCGCGCAAATGCTCAGGAGCCAAGGCGGGAACGACACCACCAGCGGTCGCCTGGACAACGTGGGTGAAGTCCTTGGCCTTGGTGTCGGCCAGGAGCGTCGCCCGAACCGCGTCGGCCCACGCCGAGACGAAACCGAGCACGTAGGCGGTCGCCTCGGCGGGCAAACCGGCTGTGCGGATGGCGCGGGCGATCAAGTCGGAGATCTCGTGGGCCTGGTTCGGGATGGCCGAATCCGGGCAGGCGATGGCGCACTCCAAGCAGGCGGTGCACTTGGTGAAGTCGAAGACTGGCACATCACGACGGAAGATGCCCTTGTTCTTGGCAGCGCCCGAGCCAGACGGCAGGAAAGAGCCTGTGCCTGGCATGACCGGAGCCTGACCGACCGTTCCCTCACGGAAGGACCGGCCCAGGATGTCGTCGAAATAGTCCGGGTCGAAGATGCGCGACGGAGCCGTGCCGTTCGAGGGGACCAGACGCGGCGTCAGAGCCGCCATCTTGGTGGCTGCGGCGCCCTCGGGATCAGCGAACTCAGGTTGACTGTAATCCACCACCTGAGCAGCGGCGATACCGTCGGTCACCACCGCCATGTTGGCCTCGACGACCGTGTCGCCCTTGGAACCGAACTTCTTGGCCAACTCGTGACGCACCAGCTCATGCACTTTGGCCGGGTCGGCGCCACGGGAGATCCGGTCGACATGGGCGAACATGGCGCCGATGAAGGCAACACCCATCATGCGGGTCTCCAGGGCCGGGTTGGGGGCATGCCTGCGGGCGACCGCGAAGGCGTCGATCACCAGGAAGCGAATCTGCTTGTCACGGATCAATTGACGGGCGTACTGCGGCAGCGACTGCCAGGCCTCGACCGCCGATTTGTCGGTCTGAAGGATGAAGGTGCCACCCTTGACCAGCCCATGCAGCGGACGGTCATGCTCGAAGACCTTGTGATCAGGGGAGACGACGACCTCGACATCCTCCAAGGTGGCGTTGGTGAACAAGACCGTCTCGGGCGACAAGGTGATGTAGAAGTTGGTGGCCGCGCCGGACTTCTCCGAGCCGTACTTCGGGGAGGACTTGGAATGCAACTGCAGCATCGAACTGAGCATGTCGGTCAGCAACTTGCCCGTCGCGACCGTGCCATAGCCGCCGACTGAATGGAAGCGGATGCGCAAGGCGTCGGGCGGGAGCAGGCCCTCGGGATTGGGCTTGGTCTCCAGCGCCATCTTCTCCGTCTCGGGGTAGGCCGCCCTCATCGTGTCCTGCAGCGCGGCCAAGGACTTCGTCGCCGGGTTCTTGACGAAGAACTGCGAGCCGACGTAGACCAGCGGAGCCTTGGGCCCGTCGATCATGTTCTGGACGACCGCGATCAGGTCGCGCGGCTGCACATCATGGGAACCCAAGCCGAAGATCGCCGTTGTCAGCGTCACATCGTCGGCGGAGGCGCCGGCCTTGAAGAGGGCCTCTTGGGTCGCGCGGGTCAACTGGAGGTTCTCCGAACGCTCCAGCACGGTGACCTGCTTGGCGCCCTTGAGCGCGGCCACCAGCTCCTCACCGGGGAAGGGTTGCAGCACCTTGACCGAGACGACGGCCAGTTTGACGCCCTGTTTCTCTAGGTAGGGCAGGAGGGCCCGCGCATCGTCGGTGATCGAGCCCAATCCGACCAGCACGATGTCGGCGTCCTGAGCGCCATAACGGACGACCGGGGAGTACTCACGACCAGTCAGGTCGGCGTACTCCCTCATGGCCTGGCGCAAGAGGCCCGGCACCTCGGACAGGAAGTGGGTGCGGTGATCAGCCGCGCCAGCCTGGAAATCGGGCTGGTTTTGGACCCCACCGGCCAAGCCCGGGTTGTTGGGGTCGATGATGGCGGGGACCGTCTGACGGGTGCCCTTCTGCCAGGCGCCCTTCCATGCCCTGCGCCAGGCGCCCCGCAGCGACTCAGGCAGATGCGCGCCAGTCACGGTCGCTCCCGCAGCGGCGTTGTCCTGCTCCACGTCGTCGGAGTGCTCAGCCAAGTGAGAGCGCAAAGCCGCCAGCTGAGCGGGGTCGATCTGAGCGGCGTGGGAGTCGAGCCAGTGGCCCAGGTAATCCACCCGACCCTTGGCGCCGAACAGTACCTCTTGTGCCACCGTCGGGCAGGGGATTCGACCGGCCGGATCGCCCAAGTAGGTCTTGAGCAGCTCGGGTTCGGGCAGCAGGACCTCGCTCATGACGTGCGAGGTGGCGAAACCGTCCATGGCGTTGGCCACCGGCACCATCGACAAGGAGGTCGTCCGGTAGGCGATGGCTGCCAGATCGGCCGCCTCTTGGGGGTTGGAGCCGAAGAGAATCGTGTACCCCGCCGGAAGCAGGGCGTAAATGTCGTCATGACCAGCCATGACGTTGAGGGAGTGCCGGGTCACCACGCGGGCCGCCACCTGGAGGACGAATCCGCCGATGGTCTTGCCCGCCGTGACATAGTGTGACTCCAGGCCATACAAGACACCCTGTGCGGAGCTGGCGTTCGAGACGAAGTTGCCACCGGCCAGGGTCGCCGCCAGCGCGCCGGACTGAGCGGAGTGCTCGCCCTCGGCCTCGACGAAGAAGGGATGCTTGCCCCAGACGTTGAGCTGGCCCTCGGCCCGCCCCGCCTCGAAAATCTCCGAAATCTCAGTTGACGGCGTGATCGGATAGCCGATGACGCCACCACAGACCTGCTTCATGACGTAGGCGACCGCGCCATTCCCGTTGATCACATCCGGGGTTCCGGGGTACGCAACTTCCTTACTCATTTCGCTACCTTCGTGTAGGTGTCCTGTTGGCTTCAGCCCCCGCGAGGTGAACATCTGCCCACCCCCCGGCGACGCTGCCGGTTAGATGTTAGCAGAGGCCTGTGACAGGCATGGACCCCGCGTCACTTGTTGGCAAGATTTCTAAAAATGGGTTCATACTTTGACCAAAAGTTGAGCTCTCACTCATAGCTCGATCACCGGCAAAACACGCTCCAACCCCGCGAAATCTGCCACATTTCTTGTCGCGAGAGCACAATCATGAGCCAGGGCGACGGCGGCGATCATCAGGTCGACCCTGCGGGCACGAATGACCTGACGACCATGATCGACCACGGCCTGGCAGACCACACGGTAGAGATAGGCCGAGAGATCGTCGAAAGGAAGGCCTTCGCCAAGCTCCTCAGTGATGCGGCGGTAATCCAAAGGCGCCCGAAGACGGACCATCGGATCACGGGAGAACTCCCCCTCCTGAATCTCAGCCAGCGACAAAGCCGCGCAGTAGAACACAGTGGGGCCATCGTCGCTCGCCGGAAGCAAGTCCCATCGCGGCGGGAGGATGAGCAGATTCGTGTCCAGCAAAACTCTCATCGTGGTTCACCGACATAGCCAGCGGCGTCACGTGAGGCCTCGAGCTGGCCGAGTTGCGCCGCCACCAACTCCGGCGTCTTGCCCCGATAGATGGCGGACTCCTGCAAGGCCTCCATCGTCGCCCCGGACTCACGTGCCCGACGACGGCTCACCACCACCGATGTCGGGCGGCCCTGAACCGTCACCCGATACGACACCCCCTTGTTCTCCACATTCTGGATCACCTGGGAGGTCTCCCGCTGAAGTTCACGCACTCCAAGATCAATCACTGCCATGACGACAGCATATCTCAGGGGTCGGACATGTCCGACATTGAAGATTAGAAACCCCAAGAACGGGCTGTCCATCTTGGCGCCATGTGGCGGATGGATGTGGGGAATTGCGGACTCCTGCCAGGCGACAGCCTTCAGTCATGTCGGCTGTGCGTGAGTGGTCGACATAACTGTGCAATCTCTGGCCGGTTAGGAGTCGGTGGTCATTGCGGGTCATAGTTGTGTCGCCTCTGGGGTACGAATTGGTGACATAACTGGCGCAAAGTATGAGTCAGAGCCTCGAAAGCGTCATACTTTGCTCAGTCATGCACGGGTCGCGACGACTGCCAACGCTGAGCGCCAAGATGGACAGCCCATCCCCAAAAACCAATAGCACCCGCCAGTGACGGGTGCTATTACTGATGAGGTGCTCCTTTGACTGCCCTACTGGACTGCCCGGCCTCCTCACCGTCAAGGATACCATCAGCCAGGTCGAACCTCAGTGACCCGACGAGACTCATCTAAAGTGCCCGCGAAATGTGGTCGGTGCCTCATGTGGGATTTGCCCGCGAACTGAGACTTGGTGGGTATGGGAAGTTTGGTGTCTATGCAGTCCAGGGTTGAGAT
>JAITVA010000181.1 GCA_031286045.1 Propionibacteriaceae bacterium
CACCCAACGTGTCCTCGCTCTGACCGCCGCCATCTGGAACAACGACCGCCAAAACCTGAGACCCCTCCGCTCACTGATCGCCTACGACCACTAACACCCCTTGGAATAACTCATCTAGAGGGTAGGTCCTTGGTATGACCATTCTCCAAGGTGGATGATATTAACATGATAGTGCGGCCGTCTGCGCGCACAACCCGGTTCCCTTTGGATTCGGGTCTTCCTTTTCGGGGTGGCCTATTGTTCCGTGGGCACAGGGCCACCCACTAGGCTGTCCCAGTGAAACAAGCGATCCAGGGCCTGGCTGGCTACAACCGAACCATCATCGGCTGTTTTGTTGGCTTCATCGTCCAGGCGATCGTCAACAACTTCGCGCCCCTGCTCTTTTTGACCTTTCAGTCCAGTTACGGCATTCCGTTGTCGCAGATCACTGTCTTGGTGACGGTCAATTTTGGTGTCCAACTGTTGGTCGACGCGGCTGCTATCAGTTTTGTTGATCGGATCGGGTACCGAACCTCGATGATTCTGGCTCACGTCATGGCGGCGGCTGGACTGGTGGCGTTGACGATCCTCCCGGATGCGGTCGGTGACCCCTTCATCGGTTTCTTGCTGGCCGTGATCATCTACGCCATCGGTGGCGGTCTGCTCGAAGTGCTTGTCAGCCCGGTGATGGAATCATGCCCGACGCCGAACAAGGAGAAGGCGATGAGCCTGCTGCACTCCTTCTACTGTTGGGGCTACGTCGCTGTGGTGGCGGTGTCGACGCTCTTTTTCAGCCTGGTCGGCATCGGAAATTGGAAGATCTTGGCTTTGATCTGGGCAGTCATTCCCGTGGCCAACGCTATTGTGTTCGTCCGTGCGCCGATCGCGCCGCTGATCGATGATAGTCAGCAGCCGATGGCCCCACGGGTCTTGTTCAAGCAACGGTTCTTCTGGATTCTGGTCGTCATGATGGTCTGTGCCGGAGCCAGTGAGCAATCGGTCAGTCAGTGGGCCTCAACTTTCGCCGAGACTGGTCTGGGCGTCTCCAAGAGTGTCGGCGATCTGGCCGGGCCGATGTCCTTCGCCATCATGATGGGCCTGGCCCGTGCCTTTTACGGCCGCTTCGGCCACCGTATCGATTTGAGTCGCTTCATGACGGTGAGTGCGGCCTTATGTGTCGGGGCTTACCTGCTGATCGTGTTCGTCCCGGTGCCGGCGATCGGATTACTGGGTTGCGCTCTGACTGGCTGTGCCGTCGGCATCATGTGGCCAGGCACTTTCAGCCAGGCGGCGGCCGCCATCAAGGGTGGCGGAACAGCCATGTTCGCCTTGTTGGCCTTGGCTGGCGATCTGGGCTGCTCGGCCGGGCCGACCCTGGTTGGCTTGGTCTCCAGTCAGTTCGGTGACAATCTGAAGACGGGTGTTCTGGCAGCCATCGTGTTTCCACTCGTGTTGTTGATGGCCCTACGATTCGCCAAGCCTCACCGGGGTATCTCCAAGTCGGGCGCCTGCTTGGGGTTGTAGTCGACCAGGCAGAGATAGGTCTTGAGGCTGCCCCCCGGCGGGGTGATGGTCAGGCGGTAGCCGGCGCTGGCGTCTTTCGGGTTGACGCCCGTGATCGTCTCGGCGGCGATGATGCATTCGCTGGCGGCGGCTTGAGCAGCTTCGGTCGTGCCGGTGTCAGTGGTCTGGGTGGCGGCGATGATGACGACCTGATGATCCGCCGAACAGGACACAAAGTCAACCTTGTTGATGTCGGCCTTGTCGTCTTGGGGGAGGGACTCAATGCAGTCACCAGGCTGGCCCAGTGCGATGGGGACGTTTTGGTGGGCAGCCACCGCTCCAGAACCGTCGCGCTCCAGAGTCGGCTCAGGTCGGGTGTAGAAACGGTAGGCGGCGAAGATGGCCAGCCCGAAGACCACCATGGCCATGATCCAACCGCCGTAGCGTTGGAAAGGCGACTTGGGATCGACCGGCTTCTTGGGCTTGGTGGCGCGGCTTTTGGCACGGGGCGGAACAACGGCGCCGCTGTCAGGCGACCCAGCGCGCGAGTCGTCGACAGGCTGGGCCGACGACTCGGCTGGAGCCGCCGACGAGGCCTGCGCCGCAGTGGTGTTCACCTGGCTCGCGGCCTCGTCACCAGCTTGAGGCGCCTTGTCGGACGGGCGCCGACTCATGCCGGGTCGGCCCATTCCATCAGCGGTTGACCGGCGGTGACGTGGTCGCCCGCCTGAGCGAGCATGGTCAGGGAAGCCTCCTCAGCCTGCATGGCGACGATCGGGACGATGGCGGAGCGTCCACTGGCGCGAACCGCTTGCGGATCCCAATCGATGAGCTTCTGGCCTGAGGCGACCGTGTCTCCATCGGCGGCGTGGACGGTGAAGCCTTCACCGCTCATCTGGACGGTGTTGATACCCAGATGGGTCAGCACCCCGCGGTCCCCGGCCGCGCCGATGACGACGGCGTGCGGATGGATCTTGACGATGGAGCCAGCCACCGGGGCGGTCGCAACGGTGGCGTCGTCGTCCGGCTCGATCGCGATTCCTGGGCCGACCACCGCTTGGGCGAACACCGGATCGGGCACATCGGCCAGCGCCACCACTCGACCCGTCACCGGAGCGGTGATGACAAGGGTCATCGCAGGTCCTCAATGTCTTCGGCCAGGGTGTCGGCTTCGGGGCCGACCACGACCTGGATGGCGGAGCCGGACCTGACCACGCCGAAGGTTCCGGCAGCCTTCAGGACGGCGTCTTGCACCTGGCTCGGGTCCACCACGACGACACGCAAGCGTGTGATGCATGGTTCGATCTCGACGATGTTGTCGAAGCCGCCCAAACCTTCCAAGATCTTCTCAGCCTTAGCCATGATCGTTTCTCCTTTTCTCGTGGGCCCCTGCTTGGCCACGTTAGGGGCATCATACACATATGTGGCCTAGACCACTAGATGATGGCCGAGATCGGTGCGGATTCTGGACAAATGCCCATGTCTCAGACAATCTGACCGGGCGCCTGGAGGTCACCGGCATGAATGCGTTCGGGTTGACATCAAGAGTCGAGCCAGATCACGCGGCAGGGCGCGAGAAGAGAAGCTGAAAACAATGACACAAATGGCGGGCATCATCGATGCGCCTGCGTGCGGTCCTTCTGACGGGTGGCGATGTCGGCTGTCTTGACTGTGGGGTACGGCGCCATCACTGGCACCCACAGTGTGTAGCGATCGGCGCGGTAGACGCTGCGGGAGTAGACGGTGGCGATTGAGCCGGCGAATGTGCGTCGGGCCACGCGGAGGAGGGCGCGACCGGGCTTGATGCCCAGATAGTCGGCTTCTTCGGCGGAGGCCTCGTCTGCGTCGATGTTGTCCTCGCCCCAGTCGGGAGCGAGACCACGCTCCGTGATGGCGGCATAGATGCTCAGGGGCGGCACCGGGTCGTACAACTTGGGGAACAGTTTCTCCGGCAGCCAGGACTCTTCCAGAGCCATCGGCTCGTCGTCGGCCAATCGGGTGCGATAAAGATAGTATGTTTTCTCCGACTCGTCTAGGCCAAGGGTGTCGGCCACGTCGCGCGGCGGCATTCGCACGTCGGCCGCGAGCATCCGCGAGGCTGCACGTAGGCCGCGCCGAGCCATCTCCTCTTCGAAGGTCGTCAAGCGCATCTGGAGGTCGACCTTTGGTGACGCCACGAAGGTGCCCTTGCCTTGGATGCGGGTGAGGATTCCCTCGACCACAAGGGAATCCACGGCGTGGCGGACAGTCATCCGGGCCACCCCGAAACGCTCGCACAGTTCGCGCTCGGAGGGGATGGCGTCGCCCACGCTCAGCTCATGGGTGGCCAGTGCGCGTAGATAATTGCGTATTTGAGTGTGCTTCACTCTGGCCTCCTTCATCATGGCTGGTCTAGCGCAGGTTCACGTCTGACGCCGACGCCGTCAGTGTACGCGCTTCACCAACCGTGGCTATGTGCATTCGCGAAGCATACAACAGGACGTGCGCTGGAACACAGTCGAAATCCGCTCCAGACTCCTTTCTCTCAGCACGACGGCGTCGAAACTTGACAGATGTGCAGCCGTCAAATAAGACTATGGTCATAACTCATGCAGATGTCTAGACCGGCTGACAGGCTCGGGCTAGACCTCTGTCAATATCACTCACTCAAAGGGGAGGGCATTATGGCCTCAACAAAGGACAAAGCGGCGGGCGGCGGCCCCCTCGCGGCACTGCAGCGCATCGGTCGTTCGTTGATGTTGCCGATCGCGGCATTACCTGCGGCCGGCATCCTGCTTCGTATTGGACAAGCGGATATGTTGGGCAAGGACGGCCTCGGCCAGTTCGCCGCCTGGTTGAACCCGGTGGCCGACGTGTTCGCCGCCGCTGGCAACGCCTTGTTTGGCCAGTTGCCGCTGATTTTCGCCATCGGTGTGGCTGTCGGTTTCGCTAGGAAATCCGAGGGCGCCACTGCATTGGCAGCTTTCATTGGCATGATGGTCTTCCAGGGAGTCGGCAACGCTGTTCTGCCCTACATTCCCTACATGCCGAAGGACGCGGACGGCGCCGTCGGGGCCATGAACTATGGCGTTCTGGGCGGCATCATCATCGGCGTCATCGCGGCGCTGCTGTATGACAAGTACTACCGCATCAAACTTCCGACCTTCCTAGCCTTCTTCGGCGGTCGTCGATTCGTGCCGATCATCACCGCCGCGACTGCGGTCCTGGTCGGGGTCGTGATGGCTTTCATCTATCCCTTCTTCGCCATCGCCTTCGAGGCCGTCGGTCAGTGGATCACCAACCCTTCAGTCGGTGTCTTCGGCGCCTTCGTCTATGGCTTCGCCAACCGTATGCTGATCCCCTTCGGTCTGCATCACATCTTGAACTCCTTCCCGTGGTTCATGTTTGGCTCCTTCACCGCGGCCGATGGCGTGGAGTACCAAGGCGACATCGCCCGCTTCTTGCATCATGATCCGACCGCTGGCGCCTTCATGACCGGCTTCTTCCCGATCCTGATGTTCGCCCTTCCCGCCGCAGCCATCGCGATGTGGCACGCCGCCAAGCCAGAGAATCGCAAGGCCGTTGGTGGCGTCATGATCTCGACCGCTTTGACCGCCTTCATCACTGGCATCACCGAGCCGATCGAGTTCTCCTTCGTCTACATCGCCTTCCCGCTGTATGTCGTCCACGCCATCCTGACAGGCAGTTCGCTGGCCCTCTGTAACGCGCTGGGCATCAAGGATGGCTTCTCCTTCTCGGCTGGTGGCACTGACCTCCTGCTGAACTGGGGCATCGCCACCAAGCCGTGGTTGTTGGTGATCATCGGGTTGATCTACGCGGCTATCTACTATGTCTTGTTCCGCGTCCTGATCAAGGTCTTCAACATGAAGACGCCTGGACGCGAGGATGACGGCAATGATGGCTCCAGCGCTGTCGCGTCGATCATCGACCAGGACATGACCACCACGTCCACCCAAGACAAGGCCGCACGAGCGGTCGCCTGACCACTGAACAATCAACCACGAGAACAAGGAGATATGGCAATGGAACGTCATGTTGTTGTAGCCGCAGCTGATGGGTTGCATGCTCGCCCAGCCGCAGTCTTCGTCAAGACTGCCTCTGCCGCTGGCTCGCCGGTCACGATCGGTCTGGAGGGTTCGGCTAAACGGGTCTCGGCTGACTCCATTCTCGCGGTGATGAGTCTGGGTGTCGTGCGTGGCAACACCGTCGTGTTGGAGTCGGATGACGCCACGGCCCTGGACGAGTTGGAGAAGGTGCTGACGGACTCAAGTCTGTGAGCATCCGCACAAGCGATTGAGGTGAGCAGAATGCACACTCGCATTCTCGAACCGATTGAGGCTGTCGCCTGAGGCGTTCGAGTCAGAACGCCTCAGGAACACCTTGTGAACTGTGTGCCCACTCCTGTCGAAAGTGTCGGTGCGACGCCGCTCATGCCAGTGGTGTCGGGTGAGGACGCCGTCAACTAAGCCGTGGTACCAGGCGGACGGGAGTTGGGGGAAAGACCCGCTGGGGTCTTCGAGGCGGTAGGAGCCAACCATCGGCTGCTCCTACCGCCTCGTCTTGTCTTGGGTCGGATGGGGAGGGGCGGCCCTTTTGTCCATGGCTGGTGGGGCTGTGGACCTGCCTGGACGATGAGATGGCCAGCATGAGAGACGATTCGGCAGAGAAATGTGTGCTCATAGGGTAGACATATCGGAACTCGGTCACTAAACTTGAGTCTAGTACGCTCAGGTTTGCGTGAGGAGTTGGTGGGGCAACGAGCTCCGAACGCTGATACCAGCGTCCGGAACGAACGTCTCACAAGGAGTAACCCCCCTATGGATACTGAAAAATTGACAGCGATGAGTCGGGACGCCTACACGGCGGCCGTCCGACTCGCGTTGACGAACGGCAACCCTGCCGTCGAGCCGGCCCACCTGATGGCGGCGCTGCTGCTCATCCCCGACAACACCGTCGGACCTCTGCTGGCCTCACTGGGGGCCGATCCCGCGCAGATCGCCAGTGAAACCCAGCAACTCATCTCGAAACTGCCAGCCGCCTCTGGCTCCTCGGTGTCACAGCCGACCCTGTCCGGTCCGATGGCACGAATCCTGGCCGAAGCTGAGACCCAGGCTCAAAAGATGGGTGACCAGTTCGTCGCCACCGAGCATCTCCTGATCGGCTTGGCTTGGGTCAAATCCGATGTCCACGACCTGCTGAAACAAGACGGTGTCACTGCTGACAGGCTGATTGAGGCCTTCAACCAGCGACGCGGCGGCAAGCGGGTGACCTCGGCCGAATCCGAGGGCGGGGAGTCCGCTCTCGACAAGTATTCGGTCGATCTGACCGAGCGGGCCCGGGAGAACAAGCTTGACCCAGTGATCGGTCGTGACCCCGAGATTCGTCGGGTCATCCAAGTCTTGGCTCGCCGAACCAAGAACAACCCCGTCTTGATCGGTGAGCCAGGTGTGGGCAAGACCGCCGTCGTCGACGGTTTGGCCCAACGCATCGTCGCCGGTGACGTGCCTGACTCCTTGAAGGGTCGTCGCCTGGTGGCGCTCGACCTGGCCTCCATGGTGGCCGGGGCCAAGTACCGTGGCGAGTTCGAGGAGCGGTTCAAGGCGGTCCTCAACGAGATCCGCGACGCCTAAGGCCAAGTCATCACCTTCATCGATGAGCTGCACACCATCGTCGGGGCGGGCGCGTCGGGTGACTCCGCCATGGACGCGGGCAACATGATCAAACCCATGTTGGCCCGCGGCGAGTTGCGCATGATCGGCGCCACCACGCTCGACGAGTACCGTGAGCACATCGAGAAGGACCCGGCGCTGGAGCGCCGCTTCCAGCAGGTCTACGTCGGGGAGCCTTCGGTCGAAGACACCATCGCCATTTTGCGTGGCCTGCGCGAGCGCTACGAGGCTCATCACAAGGTGCGCATCACCGATTCGGCCTTGGTCGCCGCCGCCACCTTGTCCAATCGGTACATCACCTCACGACAGCTGCCTGACAAGGCCATCGACCTGATCGACGAGGCGGCTTCTCGCCTGCGCATGGAGATCGACTCGTCGCCGGAGGAGATCGACGAGTTGCGTCGCCACGTCAACCGCATGACCATGGAGCAGTTCGCCTTGGAGAAGGAGGAGGATCCGGCCTCCAAGGACCGCTTGCGCCGCTTGCAGTCCGAGCTGGCTGACGAGCAGGAACGCCTGCGTACCCTCGAAGCCAAGTGGGAGTCCGAGAAGGCCGGGCTCAACGAGGTCGGCGACATCAAAGAGATCATCGACCGGGTTCACGGCGAAGCCGAGCGGGCCCAGCGCGAGGGTGACCTCACCCGGGCTTCCGAGCTGCTGTATGGCGAGTTGCCCAAGTTGGAGGCGCGACTGGCCGAGGCCAGCCAGGCCGAGCGCAAGAACACCATGGTCTCTGAGGAAGTCGACGCCACCGACATCGCCGAGGTCGTCTCTGCCTGGACCGGTATCCCGGTCGGCAAGATGCTGCAGGGCGAGTCGGAGAAGCTGCTCCAGATGGAAGACCGGATCGGCCAGCGTCTGATCGGCCAAGAACTGGCCGTCACCACGGTGTCTGACGCGGTGCGGCGGGCCCGGGCGGGCATTTCCGACCCGAACCGCCCGACTGGCTCCTTCCTCTTCCTCGGCCCGACCGGCGTCGGCAAGACCGAGTTGGCCAAGGCCTTGGCGGAGTTCCTCTTCGACGACGAGTCGGCCATGGTTCGAATCGACATGAGCGAGTACTCCGAGAAGTTCGCGGTCTCGCGTCTGGTCGGCGCCCCTCCGGGCTACGTCGGCTATGAAGAGGGCGGCCAGTTGACCGAGGCGGTGCGGCGGCGTCCCTACTGCGTCATCCTGCTCGACGAGGTGGAGAAGGCCCATCCTGAGGTCTTCAACATCCTGCTTCAGGTGCTCGACGACGGACGCCTGACCGACGGCCAAGGCCGAACGGTCGACTTCCGCAACACCATCCTCATCATGACCAGCAACATCGGTTCCCAATTCCTGACCGACCTGACTTTGGACCCCGATGAGCAGCGCGAGTCGGTCATGAGCGCGGTGCGGATGATCTTCAAGCCTGAGTTCCTCAACCGTTTGGACGACATCGTCATGTTCGATCCCCTCAGTCGTGAGGACTTGGCTCACATCGTCACCATCCAGCTCAGTCGGCTGAACAAACGCCTAGCCGAACGACGTATCAGTGTCGAGCTGAGTGACGCCGCCCGCGATTGGTTGGGTGAGAACGGTTGGGATCCCGCCTATGGGGCTCGCCCCTTGCGTCGTCTGATTCAAACCACTGTCGAGGATCCGCTGGCCCGCTTGGTCTTGGCTGGCCAGGTCGGCGAAGGTGAGACTGTGCGCTTCGACGTCGACCCGGACGGCGACGGGTTGCTGGTGATGGAGGGCTGAGGTTGAATAGCTGTCCAATGTCGCGGAGAATTCGAAGCGTTTTGTAAGCAAATACACACAACCCAGCGACAATGGCAAAACCCACGAGGATTATGACCATCATGAGGACGGTTCCGAGCGAACCGTCCTCACGCACGAGGGGTCCGAGTTCCAACGCGGCCATCACAGGGCAACTCTAGTTCTCATATGAGCTGGAGTAGTTATCGTTTCCGACCTTGAGTGTCAGCCGCGCCGTGGAGGTGTTGATTGGAGTGGTGTACCTCATCTGATAGGAAACCCAGGCCACGCTCGGGGGGTACTCCATTGTCTGGCCGGCGGCGTAATACGGAGTGTCACAGTTCGCGGGCCAAGTGGCAGCGCAAGCAGGGGCACCGTGCCATGTGATACGGTCGGGTGCGCCCCGGAGGAGGGTGAAGTTCGCGTAAAACTGCATGGAGTAGAAACCGGCATTGTTGTAAACCTGGCAATTGGTGAAGGTCCTGTAGCCAGACCCGACGGCTACCTTGCATTGGGCGGTATCGCGCAGTCGTGAAGAACTCCCTGTCTCATGTCCGACGACTGCAACTGATCCGTCAGGGTAGACCAGCTTCGTGAATGCTTGGCCGTCCGCTGTGAGTTCTTGAGAACTCACAGGCTCTACGCCGCCAAGGCTGTCTGGGACTTTACCGTTCTCGAAATCGTGAATCAGGCGGTCAGCGACGCGTGGTTCCACCCCATGGTGGAGGAAGAACCCACGGACGTCATCCTTCGAGATCTGGTTGTTTTGCACCGCACTCGTGCCGGTCGTAGTGGGAGTGGCATACGCGCTAGCCGTTCCGACCCCCATTAGCATCGCGATGCTTAGGGCGATTAGACTGATAGTCTTCCTAAAAGGTGACATCTTTGTTATCCTTTCTCTTGATCGAGTTTGTGCCATTGCTTTCCTTGAAAAGGAGCTAGGCTAACCCGCTTGCAATGTTTAGCATAAGTCGGGCAGGCCACACCGAAAAGGGGTTGCAGAGGACTTGATAGAAGACCAGTGGGAGGATTGACAATTATCTCCCACTGGCCACGAAGCTATAAGTAGAGTTAGGTAGAAAACTCAGTAAATCTTAGTGAAGGCTTGAATATATCTAATTACTCAGCGCTTCCCTGAAGACTTCCTTCATGCTGGCCGTTCTCGTCGACGGAAGGGCATGGCAGCGAGTGGATATTTGACTACGGAGAGCCGCCCATTGCTATTCAAAAGGAGATGCTGGTCGACTGGTATCTGGTGAAGGGGGGTACCCGCCGGGATGGCGGGTACCCCCCTCGGTTGGTCGGTGCCAGGTCAGTTGATCTGGTCGGGGTCGCCGCCGAGACGCTGGTTGGTGTCGAGAGCGGTGATCGCGACCATCTCTTCGCCGGTCAACTCGAAGTCGAAGATGGCGAAGTTCTCATCCATGTGAGCGCGTGAACTGGCCTTCGGGATGACCACGTGTTCGGACTGGATGTGCCAACGCAAGACGATCTGGGTGGGAGTCTTGTCATGGGCGATGGCGGCGTTGGTGATGGCCGGGTAATCGTCCAGCGCGTAGCGACCCTGACCCAAGGGGCCCCAGGCCTCGACGGTGATGTCGTGGTCGTCGAGGTACTTGCGCAACTCGGCTTCCTGGAACACTGGGTGCAACTCGACCTGGTCGACTGCCGGGACGACGCCGGTCTCTTCGATGATGCGCTGAAGATGCGGCACCAGGAAGTTCGAGACCCCGATCGACTTGGCCAAACCCTCCTGTTTGAAGGTGGTGAGCGCGTTCCAGCAGGCGACGTATTTGTCCAGTGCTGGCATGGGCCAGTGGATCAGGTACAGATCGATGTAGTCGATGTCCAAGGCGGCCAGGCTGCGCTCATAGGCGCCGCGCCAGTCATCCGACTTCTGGTCGTCGTTCCACAGTTTTGTGGTGACAAAGAGGTTTTCACGGGGGATGCCGGAGGCCCGGATGGCCGCGCCAACCTCAGCCTCGTTGTGGTAGCCGGTGGCGGTGTCGATGTGGCGGTAGCCTGCGGCCAACGCTTCCTCGACAATGCCTTGAGTCAACTGTGGTGGGACCTTGAAAGTGCCGAAGCCTAGTTGGGGGATAGTTGTCTGATCATTCAGTGTGAGAAATGGAACTGCCATGAGCTCATACTAATACTGTTAACGCGATTGGGCGTAGGTTTTGGCATCGTAAGGGATGCCAGATGTTCTGTGTCGGGCGGGCCCAACTGTTATCTCAATGATGTCTCCGAATCTCAGGGAAACTGTGCGTCGCCTTGAGAATTCCCGTCACGGGACAACCTGTGGGGGATGTCAACCGAGGCTGGGACTCTGGAAAACAGTGGAGACTAGCGGATTTCGTGGAGTGTCGCTCATTGAGCAACTAGTAATCGGCAAGCGATGAGTGTAAATCGTTATAGAAACGTAATAATTGAGCATTGACACTCCATAGGGGCGGTCGGCAAGATGGTCTGAGTAACCGGTGACGCCGCGGCGAAGTTTCGGTGATGCCAGGGCAATTGTGAGACGGATGCGAGTTATCTCAGAGTTGAAGGGGACTTCCATGAATAGTGAAAAGAAAGTATCAGCCCTCTTTTTGGCGCTGGTTATGGCCTTTGGTGTCGGAGCACCAATGGCGTCAGCCGCACCGCCGTCAACCCTCCCGGATGAGACGAGTTCGGCTCAGGTGGACAGTGGTCTGGATCAGTCCGCATCAGAACTTGGCGAGAGCGAAGGTGCTCCGATACCAACGGTGGTGACTGGTCTCGCCCAAGTTTCACCTGTGACGGTGGCCTTTGGCACCCGGGTTGAGGACATTGTCTTTCCCGCCTCCATATCCACTCTCCCAGACGCGAGTGAGATGGAAGATGTTGTCACTGTGGAGAGTTGGCAGTGTGATGGCTATGACGCGGACGCTGCTGGCACCTATGAGTGCACCGCCCAGTTGGCCCTGCGAGAAGGGCAGACGCTCGATGAGGGCGTAGTCGTGCCTGTTCTTGAGGTGACAGTGGCTGAAGGCGAGGGCAGCCAGACGAGTGAACCCATCGACAGTGGGCTGGCTCAGACCAGTGAAGTCGCGGACGGTGGAGTGGTCCAGACGAATGGAATCGTCGCGGCCGCCGCACCGACCGCTGCGGCGCCGTCGGACATCTTGTCGGTGAGATCTCATGGATTCGACGTCCAAGACGTCAGCGGGTGGGCTGTGAAATCTGGTGGTCCCTTCACCACTGCCCCAGAAGTGACTGACGATGGGTGGCTGCACTATCGTGCGACCAGCGCTTCCAATGTCGTTGATGAGCAGTCGCCGCTGATCGCAGACGGCGTGGTCAGTTACCGCTGGAAGACCGACCCCGCCGGTCGACAGTCTTCGAATAACCAATACAATTACTCTTTTGGCGCCCTGGTTCGGTATGTCGATGAGAGCAACTATCTCCATCTGGAGTTCACGGCTGCTGGTTTCGTCATGGAGTGGAAGAATGCGGGCGTCGGAGGGTATACGAGTGCTCTAGCGATGCCCGACTTGGCCCCGAACACCGAACACGAGATGGTTGTGCGTTTTGAGAGCACCTCTGTCACGGTCATTCTCGATGGCGTGAACTACGGCAGCCTGTCCAATGCTCAAGCGCCGACCGCGGCTGGCAAGCTTGGTTTTCGCGCCCACAACGCATGGACCAAAGATGTCTACGTGGCCGATGTCGCCTACTCTGGTCTCGACCACACCGGCAGCTATGTCCGTAGCCACAACACCGATGACGCGGACGCACTGGATGGGTTCGCCAACGCGGTGCTCGTAGCCCCCAGCGCCATGAGCACAAACGGAATGGGTCGTTCCGATGCGGCGGCCACCAATGCCACTCAGCAGGGTGTCAGCTACACCTTCATCCCGACGGCGACCGAGATGCTCACTGATGTCTTGTTGCGCTATACGAATCTGCAACACTATGGACGCGTTATCTTGTCAAACGCGACCAACGGAACCATTCAGGTTGAAGTCAATGGAGCTCGTGCGCTGACGGACTCAATCACACCGACAATCATCGCCACCACCAGCCCAGCCTTTGAGGTTGGAGTGCCCTGCGACATCGAGGTGATTGTGGCCAACGAGAATCTGTGGGTGTGGAAGGACGGAGTGCTGATCGCTTCAGCCGCACTGACAGACGCTTACGCTCTCCCGCTCGGCGATGGAACCTACGGCTTCTTCTCCAAGCAAACTGTTGATGACCTGGTTTACACCGTTTATGATGTCGAGGTCGAGGAACCGTCGCCCGTGGAAAAGGAGACGATCGAAGACTCAAACGGAATGACTGTGACGCTCAACAAGCTCTTCCCCTCGGTGATGGACTACACCTTGGCTTCGGGCAAGACGATGGATGGGCAGGTGGTGGGCACCGACGTGGTGTCGATTGGTCTGCTCAATGCGACCCCAGTCAATTCATGGTCGAACTACATTCCGCGCAAGGTTGACTTTGTCAACAATGGCGACAACGCCACTTATACGCTCTACATCGCGGATCCAGATGGCACTGGCGCCGCCGATGGGTCTGATGATCTATTTGAGATCACAATCAACTACAAGGTTGAGGGATCGACCTTGGTGGTCGAGACGACGGGTATTGAGGAGTTGACTGATGCGAAATTGAAGTCGATCAATTTTCCCGGCAACTCGCTGTTGTCGGTCAGTGATCCTGCGTCACAGTCATCCGCTCAGTTGGCTGCTTGGTGGGATTCTGTCGGGTCGGTCACTGATCTGCCTCCGACGGGCAACAACATCAACTCTCCGAATGCGGTGAGCAACTATAACACTCAGTATGACCGGATTTTCGATCTGAAAGCCGGGCTCGACATCACTCGCGTGGACCTGCCCTACAAGACGAGTGGGACTGCTGGCCAGTGGCAGAACGACGCGACTGGTCGGGCGATCACCCCGGCAGATCTGGCCAATGAGGTGGGTATCGCCATCCTCACCAATGGGGATGTAGCTGCGACGATCGTGAACAATCGCGCGTCGGAGAAGTACCGCTTCGCCTATGGCATCACCAAGAGTGGCGCTGACATCCTCCAAGGCCGTTTCGAGGATGGACGTCATTACTACCGTCATGATGTCAGTACGGGCGCCTTGGAGGCATTGGGCGAAGACGACATCAATTGGCAGTTACTTCAGGACAATCTTCCTCTGACTAAGGTCTATCTCGGCGAGGATCAGAACAGCGACGGTCAGATCAACTGGCAGGATGGCGCCTTGCTGTATCGGCACGCTATTGCGGCGGAGCCGGATTCGACGCAGGATAACAAGGGTATGACGCATATGCCTGTCAATAATGAGTATGTGCGCAACTCGGTGCTGTATATCAATCACAACTTGAATCACACGAATTCAACGTACGACCGAGCGTCTGACATTGCGAAGAAGACCTATAACCTGACTGATGGTTTTGGTCAACGCGCGATGTTCAAGGGTTATCAGGCTTGGGGTCATGATGACTCCCATCCTGACTACGGCAACCACTTCGGTCCATTGATGGGTGGCCTTGAGGGCTTCCAAGAGATGACCGAGGTTGGGGCGCAGTACAACACCTCGTATGGCGTGCATCTGTCAGGTGTCGGAGCGCAAGCCGATGCCTTCTACGTCGATCCTCGCACCAATGATGGTCGCAATGGCTACAAGTGGGTTGATTCGACTCCTTCGATGTTCTTTGAGCGTGACATGTTGTCTGGTCAGATGTATGGGCGACTGAAGGAACTTGAAAAGAATGTTCCTGGCCTTGGGTGGGTCTATTTGGATGTGTATTACCACGCTGACTGGGTGGGCCGTCACACGATGGAGACCTTTGAGGAGAACGACTGGATGACGGTGACGGAGTTCGGTGGTGCGATGTCGTCGTTTGTGTCGGGCAATCACTGGGGCAATGACATTGGGTATCCGGACCAGGGGGTCAATGTGTCGGGTTTGAGGAAGTTCATCATGTACAACAACATGGAGACTCCTGAGCCTGATCCCTTGCTGCGTGGGTCCTACTTCTTGCAACTGGGGTCGTGGCGTGGCCATGACTACGCCAACACCGTTGACATCTTCAATGCCGTTGATCTTCCGAACAAGTATCTGCAGCACTTCGAGTTGCAGAACTATGACTGGGGCAATCAGGCGACCTTTGCCTCCGGTGTGAAGTCGGTCAAGGAAGGTGACCGCACGATCATCTACGGTGTCGATGGGACGAAGATCGCTGATCTTCCCTACGAGGTTGACTACCGTCCGAGCGCCTATGGCTCTGGTGGGGGTCGCAGCTACGACATGACACAGTCAGCTAAGGTGTTCATCCCCTGGACTGAAGAGGTCGATTTTGAGGCCGGTCTGTGGGATTCGACCACTGAGTTCAAGAAGGCGTATGCGTATCATGCTGCCGGTGGTTCGCAGGCGTGGGATGTGCCGGCTGGTTGGTCGGGTGGGGTTGAGCTCTACAAGTTGACGGGCACTGGTCGTGAGTTGGTGGACACGTTGCCAATCGTTGATGGCAAGGTGAGCCTGGACTTGGAGGCCAAGACCGGTTATGTCGTGTATCCGACGAACACTCCCGTGGCGAAGGTTCCGGCTGCAGCGGACTGGACTGAGGCGAATCTGCTGGGCGACACGAGTTTCATCTCGCAGTCCTTCGTCGGTGACAAGGATGGCGCGGTGTGGAACAAGCAGTCCACTGCGGCGAGCACTGATCACATCACAATGACTCAGGACTCCGGGGACGTCGACTATCTGCAGGTTGCGGGCAACTCGCCTGCGGCCACTGTGTGGCAAGACCTCGAGGTTGAGCCGGGAGCGAACTACACTGCGTCGATATGGACTCAGATCGGTGGAAACAACAATAACTCCACCCGTAAGGTGAAACTGATTGTTGAAGACAGCCAAGGCAACGTCCTGGGCGAGAACTTCCTGACGCGCAACGTGATGCAAAACTACATTTCGGAGCATCAGTACTACGGCGCTGGTGGTTCCACTCGCTCAAGCATGTGGATTCATCCCTTGAAGACGACGTTCACGGCACCTGCCGATGGAAAGGTTCGGTACAAGCTGGAGGTCGCTGAGAGCACTGACCCTAATGCGAGCGTGTACTTCAACTGGGCCGACATGAAAGAGTTCTTCGCCGAGCCTGGTTGTGATCTGAATGATCCGAAGGTCGCCTATTGCGAGGACTTCGAGAACATGGATCAGAACTGGGGAACCATTGAAAAGGGTCGCAGCACCTCGAACCAGAGCCATATCGCCGAGAAGTATGTGGGCGATCCGGTCGCTGATTGGTATGTTCCAACCGACGACAATGTCCAAGGAATCACGGTGGCGGTGCCGGAGGCTGGGTTGCAACCCTTCAACTACGTCATCGATGATCGATTCTCCTTGTATCTTCATGACGCAGAGACTGGTGAGATCGGGCGTACCTTCCCGCAATCAATGCGGTTGGAGCCGAATAAGCGATACAAGTTGAGTTTCGACTACAAGTCCTACGACGACATGCTGGCCTACAAGGATGCGGGGCCCTTGTATGAGGTGGCGGTGAAGGCCAGCCTGGGATCGGAGAAGATTGATCTGTTGCGTCAACCTTTGGCGCAGACTCCGAAGGATTACACTCACAACCAGCACGAGTACTACACTCAGGAAAACGAGCCCGCCGCAGAGCACTTCGAGTACATCTTCGAGACCGGGGCTTATGCCAGTAAGGATGATCCGAACAAGGGTGACATCTACCTGGCCTTCAACAAGCTCATAGCTGGTGAGAATGTCAATCTCTTTCTCGACAACATCGTCATTGTTGAAACTGACGAGGATGTTCCCGAACCGCAGCTGCCCACAGTCGATCCGCTTGATCTGTGTGATGTCACTCCGGTGGCGGTGCGGGCCAGCAGCACCTACGGGAACGAAGTAGCGGGCAATGTGCTGGTCGATGACGCCTCGTTCTGGTCAACCGGCGATCAGTCCAACCCTCACTACTTGGAGTTCGACTTTGGTCGTGAGGTGACGCTTGACAGCATCTATCTCAGCCCGCGTCCGAACAACAACGGGTCCTCCCCCACGGTTGAGGTTCAGAAGCACAGTTCCACGGCCGCAGGATGGCCCAATGGGACCAACTACGGGTCACAAGAGGGGTGGACCTCGGTGTCGACAGGCGCCAAGTTCATCAGCCCGACCGGGCAAGAGCTGAAGACCGGTTTCCCGCTCACCACCAGGTATCTTCGCCTGGTTGTGACAGACGGGCAGAATGGTTACTCGGCGATGCGATACTTCGAACCACGAGGCAGTGGCGGGACTGATCAGTCATGCACGCCGGCGTCGATCGCCGTCGATGACGTTGAGACCACCCGCACCCACCTTCCTAGTCTTCCCTCGTATGCGACAGTCACGATGGAGGATGGCGTGACCACTCGGCAGGTTCC
The DNA here is from genome assembly GCA_031286045.1 of Propionibacteriaceae bacterium. Classification (GTDB taxonomy): domain Bacteria; phylum Actinomycetota; class Actinomycetes; order Propionibacteriales; family Propionibacteriaceae; genus WQYJ01. The sequence continues at coordinate 17,293 of JAITVA010000181.1, forward strand.
GGTGACATGGAGCCCGGTGACGGTCGGTGACGTGGCCAAAGCTGGAACCTTTGAGGTTGTCGGTGCGACTGGTTTGCCGGGTGCTCTTGCAACGGTCGCAGCCACTGTCACGGTGAAGGACGTGTACTTCGTGTACTACGACGCCAATGGTGCGGCATGGCCGGGTCAGGCCGCCGATGAGCATCGCGACATCGTCCCGGGCGACTCCATCACGCTGACTGATCAGGTTCCTGTTTGTGGGACTGGGTATGACTTCGTGGAATGGAATACGCAGTCCGACGGTGCGGGCACGGGTTACGAGTCAAGCGAGACGATGACTCCCGGCGCCTCTGGATCGCCAGCGGCTGGCGAGAGTGACATCACCCTCTACGCGATTTGTCGAGATACGGTTGCGCCTGGTGCGCCGGTGATTGTGTCTCCTGTTGATGGGGTGGTCACCAGTGATGCGACGCCGACTGTTTCTGGTTCGGGTGAACCGGGTGCGACGGTGTCGGTGATGGTGGATGGTGTGGTGGTTGGCACTGTGCCGGTTGATGATGAGGGTGCCTGGTCGTTTGTTCCGACGGTTGCCTGGGGTGAGGGTGCTCATGCGGTGACGGTGTCTCAGTCTGATGCGGCGGGCAATGTGTCTGTTGTGTCGGGTGCGACGGATGTGACTGTGGACACTGTTGCGCCTGGTGTGGATCGGGCTGGGTTGGAGGCTGCGTTGGATGCTGCTGGGGTTGCGCCGGATGGTGTGAAGGTTTCGGTGGATGGTTCTGATGTGGTGTCGGC
>JAITVA010000196.1 GCA_031286045.1 Propionibacteriaceae bacterium
CATAGGCACGGTAGATCTCGCCGTCGATGACAAGGGGAAGGTTCGACGCCTCAGCGCGCTGACCTGTGACACGGTCGAGGTAGGCCCGACCCTCGAGTCCCCGAACAGTGACCTGCTCGACGTCGCCGACAGTGAAGTAGGTGTGCAGGCCGATCTCGTAGGTCAAGGCGACGTCCGCCAGATTGGTCACAGTCAGCGCGATCTCAATTGAGTCGACGCGCATCTGGGTGGTGACGAGCAAAGACGCTGGAATGTCATCCGTCTGACTCGGCGTCAGCAGATGGCGGACCAGGACCTGACCGTCGGACTCCTCGATCGACTGACGCTCGAAGGGACGCAGACGGGCGTAGCCATGGACCGGGCTCTTCGTTCCATCAGGGCCAAACCCGAACCAGGGGAACACCACAGGCGCGCCAGCCCGGACATGTCGGCCTGGTTCCTGGGTCGCGAGCGCGGACGCGAACAAGACCGGCTCCTCGTGAGCGGGGGTCCAGGCCACGACCTGTGCGCCTTGGTCGAGCACACGCATGTGGGCGCCGCTGAGGTCGATGTCCACACCGGCCAGGGGCCCAGACAGTTCGGTGATCATAGTGAATGGTGCCTTTCGTGAGAGGAGAGAAGTATGCCGCGTGCCTGTCGTCGGCAGGTCTAGCGACCAGACCGCCCGCGTACCAGGACGACGCTGATCAGCGACAAGGCGGCGATGGCGGCCAGGAAAGCGGCCACTCCCCATGGCGCCCCCTGCCAGGCCGCCAACAGCGACGAGGCGATCAGGGGTGTCAACCCGCCGAGGATGGCCGAGAACTGGTAGGCGAAGGACAACCCGGTGTACCTCACCCTGGGTCCGAACATGGAGGCGAACATGGTCGGCTGGACCGAGAACATCAGAGTCGGCCCGAGGTTGTAGGCCAGTATCAAAGCCACCCACACCACGGCGCTGTCCTGGGTGTTCAACATGAGGAAGAAGGGGTAGGCGAAGGCACAGATGAAACCGGCTCCGGCGATGTACACCACCTTCTGGCCGACCTTGTCTGAGATCCAGCCGAACAGCGGGCAGGCCGCGATGCCAATGGCGGAAGCCACCAGCATGCCGTTGAGCGGAACCGAGCGGTCCATGGCCAACTGAGTCGACAGGTAGGCGATGGCGAAGGCGTTGACAATGTTCGAGCTGACAGTCTCGGCCAGTCGTGCCCCGAAAGCCAAGAGCAGGTTCTTGGGGTGGTCGCGGAAGGCCTGGATGATGGGGGCACGCTCTTTGCGAGCGGCCTGACTGGCCTCGATCCGCGCGGCCTCACGAGCTTGGACGAACTCGACCGGTTCTTCGGTGTGGAGCCGGATGAAGGTGCCCACGCCGAGCAGGATCAGGGAGATGAGGAAGGGTATGCGCCAGCCCCAGGCCAAGAAATCAGCCTCCGACAAGGTCGAGGTCAGCACCGCGAAGACACCGGTGGCAAGCATGATGCCAGCGGAGGCCGCTGTCTGAGGCAAGGAGCCATAGAAGCCACGTTTGGCCTTCGGGGCCGACTCGATGGTCAAGAGGGCGGCGCCACCATATTCGCCGCCCAGTCCGAAACCCTGGAGCAGTCGTAGCACCACCAGCAAGATGGGAGCCGCCACACCGACTTGCCCGTAGGTCGGCAGTAATCCGATGGCGAAGGTGGCGGCGCCGATGATCAGCAAAGTCCAGACCAGGGCGGATTTCCGACCGACCCGGTCACCGAAATGGCCGAAGACCAAACCGCCCAAAGGCCGGGCGAAGAAGCCCGCGCCGAAGGTGGCGAAAGAGGCCACCACGCCGGCCAGCGGGTCGACGGTTGGGAAGAAAACTTTGGCGAAAACGATAGCGGAAGCGGTGCCGTAGATGAAGAAGTCGTACCACTCCAGCAGCGCCCCGGCGAAACTTCCAATGACGACTTTGCGCATCGCGCGACGATCCAGCCCCCTTGCTGTGGCAGCCATTTCGCTCATGATCGATTCTCTCTGATTGTGTGTCGACCTCGTGAACGAGGCCAACCCTGTGATGTGCGGGGGTGGTGGGGTGACGCGTCCGCGCTACCCCACCACCATGGTCCTGGTTGGGCTGGACCCAGTCGGGGCCAATCCAAACAAGCTCAGCCGACCGTGTTTCGAGCGGCGTGAGCGGGATCGAGCGCCTCGATCACCGCCGAAGCGTCCTCACCGCCGTGTCCAGCGGTCGAAGCCGCAGAGAACACCGACAAGGCAGCCGCGCCGACTGGGCTGGGCACGTGCCAGCGGGCGGCCGCGTCGGTCGCCAGACGAAGGTCCTTTTGAGCCAGGTCAACAGCGAACCGGGTGGTATGGTCGCCGGACGCGACGCCGGCCAGACGCAGATCGGCTTGGGTCGACCAGGCTCCCGTCGTCTTCAGCGCGCTTGTGAACGTGTCCGCGTCGATCCCGGCCCGACAAGCCAGGGCGTAGCCCTCAGCCAGGACAACCAGATTGGTCATACCGATGTGGTTCGAGATCAGCTTGAAGATCGTCGCGCCCTCGACCGA
>JAITVA010000237.1 GCA_031286045.1 Propionibacteriaceae bacterium
CATTGATAGCCGCAAGCATGTAGCCATGAATGTATCTGTTAGCAGTCGGTCGCGGGAGCTGGTCAGCTTACCGGGAAAATGCTCAGAAGCTAGGGCAAACGTGAAAGCCGTCTCAACCGGTCAGGGTCGAGACGGCTTTCACGTCAGTCAACAAGCGCGAAGACTAGTCAGTCCCGTCGATCAGACGGCTACTCTCACACGCAGAACTCAGCGCCCCTCACAATCCAGGGCGCTTGCCGATGGAATACGTGATCGGCTGGATGGTGGCGAAGAAGTCCGACCCCTTGTCGTCAACGACGATGAAGGCGGGGAAATTCTCGACCTCGATCTTCCAGATGGCCTCCATGCCGAGTTCGGGGTATTCCAGCAAGTCCTCCTGTTTGATGCACTCCTTGGCCAACTCGGCCGCCGGGCCCCCAATCGACCCGAGATAGAAACCGCCATGCTTCTTGCAGGCGTCGGTCACCTGTTGCGAGCGGTTGCCCTTGGCCACCATGATCATGGAGCCGCCCGCCTCTTGGAATTGGTCGACGTAGGAGTCCATCCGCCCAGCCGTGGTCGGGCCGAAGGAACCCGACGGCATGCCCTCAGGCTTCTTGGCCGGTCCGGCGTAGTACACCGGATGGTCTTGGAGGTATTCCGGCATCGGTTCGCCCCGGTCGAGGCGCTCACGAATCTTGGCGTGGGCGATGTCGCGGGCCACGACCATGGGCCCAGTCAAGGACAGACGGGTCTTGACCGGGTATTTGGTCAGCTCGGCCAGAATCTCCGGCATCGGACGGTTGAGGTCGATCTCGACGACCTTGCCACCCAGCTCTTCCTCGGTGACATCGGGCAGGAAACGACCTGGATCGGTGTCCAACTCCTCAATGAAGACGCCTTCAGGGGTGATCTTGCCCAGGCACTGACGGTCGGCCGAGCAGGACACGCAGATGGCGACGGGCAAGGAGGCCCCATGGCGCGGCAGCCGCACGACGCGCACGTCATGACAGAAGTACTTGCCGCCGAACTGGGCGCCGATCCCCAGGCGCCGGGTCATCTCCAGCACCTTCTTCTCCATCTCCAGATCACGGAAACCGTGACCGGCCACGGAACCCTGGGTTGGCAAGGTGTCGAGGTACTTGGCCGAGGCGTATTTGGCGGTCTTCATCGCGAATTCCGCAGAGGTGCCGCCGATGACGATGGCCAGGTGGTAAGGCGGGCAGGCGGCGGTTCCGAGCGAGGCGACCTTCTCTTCGAGGAAGCGCATCAAGGACTCCTCGTTGAGAAGCGCCTTCGTCTCCTGATAGAGATAAGACTTGTTGGCCGACCCGCCACCCTTGGCCATGAAGAGGAACTTGTATGACAGAGCGTGGCTCGGCTCGGTGTCGGCGTACAACTCGATCTGGGCCGGAAGGTTGGTGCCGGTGTTGACCTCCTCGAACATGGACAGGGGAGCGTTCTGTGAGTACCTCAGGTTGAGGTTGGTGTAGGCGTCGTAGACGCCGAGCGACAGGCTGCGTTCATCCGGGTCCGGGCTGTTGGTCAGCACCCGGGTGCCCCGCTTGCCCATGACGATGGCGGTGCCGGTGTCCTGGCACATCGGCAGCACCCCGCCGGCGGCCACGACGGCGTTTTTGAGCAGATCAAGCGCCACAAACTTGTCATTGTTCGAAGCTTCTGGGTCTTCCAGAATGGTGCGCAATTGGGCCAGATGGGCGGTGCGCAGATAGAAGGCGATGTCGTGGAAAGCCGTCTCAGCCAGCAAGGTCAGCGCTGAGGGATCGACTTCCAAGAAGTTGCGACCGTTGGCGGCCTCGATCAGGCGCACGCCCTCGCCGGTCAGTTTGCGATAGACAGTGATGTCAACCTGCGTTGGGAGCATGTCACTGTACGAAAATTCAGGCATCGTATTCCTTTCGACGTGGGATCAGTCGCCAAGGCCCCCATCGCTTGGCAGACCACGTTTTATTCTGTCACACTGGGTCAAACTGACCCGAATCCTCACCCCTGTTCGGCCCTGATTGAGCGCGCCCGGCCGGTGGTCTGCGCCCATGGCAACGTGGCGATGGGGCATACTGAAGAGCGTGAGTGCAATCCCGCCAGAAGATATGGAGAAGCCGCCCGCTGTCGGGCATGGAGCGGTGAAAGGCCGCCCTCTGATGCCGCGCGCGCTGGTGATTCTGCTCGGCGCCGCGTCGGTCTTCCTCATCATCCAAGGCATTGAGCCAATTCAGAGCACCATCGCCTCGGCCTTCATGGCGCTCAACCTCGTTCTCGTGGTCTGGCCGGTGCAACGAGCGCTGGCGCGTCACATTCCGCGCTTTCTGGCCTCCTTCGTGGCGGGTCTGCTCACCATCGCGATTCTGGTCGCCTTGATCTGGTCGATCGGCTGGACGATCGCCGCCTTGGTCCAAGAGCTTCCCAACTACGGTGGAAAGTTCATCGCGCTGCGTGATCAGATTCTCGACTTCGCCACCGCCAACCACATCGACACCAGTTGGTTGGATATGACGAAACTGCTCGAAAGCATCGGTGGGCTCAATGTCTCGACCATCGTCAGCGCGCTGCAAAACGTGTTTCAAGTGGTGTCGGGGGTGACTGGAGTCGCCACCATTTTGATGACCGTCGTCATGATCCTCATCTTCATGATCATCGACTCGGCCGGTTTCGCCGAGCGCATGGAGCGTCTCGGTGAGCGCCACAATCCGACGGTGGCCTGGGGCTTGTCCTCTTTCGCCAACGGCACCCGGAGATACTGGGTCGTGACGACAGTCTTCGGATTCGCAGTCGCCTTGTGCAACTGGGTTTTGTTGAAGGCTCTGGGTGTGCCCATGCCGGAGGTCTGGGCCCTGATGAGCTTCGTCACCAACTTCATCCCGACCATCGGTTTCCTCATCGGCATCGTTCCGCCAACGATCATGGCCCTGCTGGCCAACGACCCTCTGACCGCCTTGTGGGTTGTCATCGGTTACTGCGTCTTCAACGTCGTGCTCCAGGTCTTCGTCCAGCCGAAATTCTCTGGCGACGCCGTCGGCATCACCCCGACGGTGGCGGTCTTGTCGCTGCTGATCTGGGCTTACGTCCTCGGTCCCCTCGGCACCGTCTTGGCCATTCCTGCGACGCTGTTCGTCAAGACCATGCTGATCGACATCGATCCCAACGCCCGCTGGCTCAACGCCTTGATCGCCTCGAATCCGCGCACCTCCGACCAGGATCCCGAGCGATTGTCGAATTTGTTGGCGCGGTCCAAACGCATTCGCAAACTGACTGCCACGGTCTACAAGAAGGGCAGCAAGTCGGAGAAGGGCCAAGCCGCCGCCAGCGAACTGGCCACTCTGACAGACGACCCCAGCCAAGGCCCCGACGACTCGGGCACCACCCAGGCGCCCTTGAATTAGAGAAGGCTTGGGCAGTGGGGGTGAGGATGAGTCAGGTGTGAATCTGTGACTGAGTAGGGGGAAATGATGAGTAAGACCATATATATCGCCGATGATGAGACCAGCATCCGTCTCGCCATCAAGGCCTTTCTTGAGAACGCCGGATTCGACGTCGAGGACTTCGAGACCGGTGATCTCTTGCTGGAGAGGTTTCGAGACGTCCCGTCGGACCTGGTTGTGACCGATGTCATGATGCCCGGCTCCAATGGCTTCGTGGTGTGTAAAGAGTTGCGTCGGATCAGCCGGGTGCCCATCATCTTGTTGACGGCGCGCGACAGTGACCTTGACTATGCGACGGGCTTGGATCTGGGCAGTGACGACTATCTGACCAAGCCCTTCAGTCCGATGGCGCTCGTGATGCGGGTGAAGGCCATTTTCAGACGGATGGAGTTTGACCGCCTGTCCTATGACGAGCGTGAGCGGGCCGCACATGGGTCGGGCGCCGATGGGCCTGGCACTCATGATCCGGACGCTGGCAGGTCCGACGTCGTCGATGAGGGGACGGGCTCGGCGGGTGGCGCCTCCCAGGTCGGCGAGGCGGAGTCGGCTGCAGCGGGCGGGGCCAGCGGTGAGTAGGGGCGCGACGTCCCATCCTGGTGTCCTTCGCGGAATGTTCAGGATACGCACACGGTTCTTGTTGGCCTTGTCGGCCATGCTGCTGGTCACGTTCACCGTTCTCGGTTTCGTCTTCAACCTGGCCACCCTGCGGTATATCGAGAACAGTGCCGTGTCGCAGATCGACAGCAGCCACGAGCGTCTGGTCGAGCTCATGACACAGATGGACGCCGCCAACTCCACCTCCTATGACAATCAGGGCGACGGGGCGAATCGCCCCGGTAACTCTTTTCGCATCACTGCGGCCGCCTTCATCGTCGACGCGGAGTACTCCCTTGTCGGAACGCAGAACCTGCCTGAGGACGAGATGAACCTGCTGGCCAAGGTCAAGGACCAAGGCCTTCTTCCTCAAGATGTGGGCAACCTGCGACTGGAGTCCGACGGGGAGGTTTACTACGTGTCGGGCTTCCATATCGATCAGGCCATCGAGGGGCGAGACGGCTATTGGCTCATCTACGCCAACGTCACGGGATTGTCGAACTTCGCGGCGACGATGAACGGTTTCTTTGTCCTTCTCGTCGGTATTGTGTTCGCCGCCGCCATCTGTGTCACCTTCTTTCTGTCTGGCTCGATCACACGGCCCATCCGAAAGCTGGCCGGTCTGGCCGATGACATCGGGCGTGGCGATTTCACCCCGCGTGACTTCGGGTTTTCTGACGTGGAGTTCGCCGACCTGAACCTGGCCTTGAATCAGTCCGCCAGACAGTTGGACATCTATGACGGTGAGCAGAAGACCTTCTTTCAGAACGCGTCCCATGAGCTGCGCACACCGCTGATGTCGATCCAGTGCCACGCAGAGGGAATCTCCTGCGGGATCATGGAACCGAAGCAAGCCAGCACGACCATTCTGGCTGAGACCGCCCGCTTGACTGAGATGGTCAAGGACCTGCTCTACATCTCGAAGATCGACAACATCACTACGGTGTACACCTCGGCGGTCGTCGATCTGACCGGTCTCATCCGTGAGTGCGCGGACCGCCAGCAGGCCGTCGCCCAGAGTCGAGGCGTTCACTTCACCTTCGACATGGATCCGTCCCCGGTGGAGTGCGACTGTGTCGGCGAGTTGGTGGCGAGAGCCGTCGAAAACCTGATGTCCAACGCGCTGAGGTACGCCAGTTCTGAGGTTGTCTTGTCGTGTCACGCCAATGCTGGTGAGGCGACGATTTGTGTCAGCGACGACGGCCCAGGCATCAGTCCCGAGGCCCTGCCCCATGTCTTCGAGCGATTCTACAAGGGGACTGGCGGCAATTACGGGATCGGTCTGTCCATCGTGAAATCCATCGTCGACCAACACCAGGGCCGCGTCGATGTGGCCAACACTGCTGACGGCGGGGCATGTTTCTGTGTCACGCTGCCGACCACCACGAAGGGGTGACAGACGATGTCGCTGGGTTTTTCGACCGAAGAACAGGCCAAGCTGGACCGGACGCTGCTGATCTATCGCTGGGCCATGGACCTGCTGCTGACCAGGGTGCGGGCCATCAGCGAAGACGCCGCCGCCTTTCAAGACGGCAGTCTGATCGAGCGTTTCAAAGGGCGCATCAAGACAGCCGACTCCATCGCCGGCAAACTGGCCAAGCTGGGCCTCGAACCGAGCGTGGACAACGCTGTCGCCAACCTACGCGACCTGGCGGGAATACGCATCATCTGTTCCTACACCAAGGACATCCACACCATGGTGGAGCTGCTTCGTGGGCTGCCCGATGTCACGGTGATCAAGGAGAAAGACTACGTCACCGCCCCCAAGCCCAGCGGCTATCGCAGCTTCCACCTCATCGTCCAGATTCCGGTGCGCTATTCGGGCGGCGCCCAGGTGGTTCCGGTCGAGTTTCAGGTGCGCACCGAAGCGATGGATTTCTGGGCCAGCCTCGAACACCGGGTCCGCTACAAGTACGGCGGCGACATTCCCCAGCACCTCAGCGACGAGTTGGTGCTCTGCGCCGACAAAATCGCTGAGTTGGACCATCGCATGTACCTGATCCACGACATCATCTCCCTCATCAACCAGGATGTGTCCTCATCAAGTCAGCCGTGAGGGGCGTCAGGGGTCAGGGCTGGGCCCGATAAGGAGACGGGTGAGGGAGGTTTTCCATCCCCGATATGAGTGATTTCGGTCATCGATCAGCTTCTGGGATGAGAAACCACCCTCAAGCGACCCCGATTGGGGAGGTTTTCCATCCCATGTCCGCGTATCGCAACTGTTCTTACCATAGTTGGGTACAGATGTGTCCCTCCCAGATACCCTCCGCTTTGGCAGGCGAAACATTTCTGAACTGAAAGGCCGTAGATCACCGTCTGAAATGGAACGCCGTCGGTCATCCTTGAACGAGGGCGTCTGCCGAGAGAACCCTTCCTCCGAAGACATAGCTATCGCCACAAGCGAGGGTTATCCATGTGGTTGCCGTGGCTTTACTCCGGTGGGGGTGGCCGGGGGTGGGCGATTCGACGTTCCAAGTGACGCGACCCGATACCGCCAGCATGACGGCTCTTGATGGCAACTGGGCAAAGACTGTCTTTTTCCACCCCCAAATACACACTTTGCCCTAGTTGTGTCGCTGTTTCGAGTGTTCTCGGTGGCACCACTAGGGCAAAGTATGAACGGGGCCGCTCGAAGACTCATTCTTTGCACAGCTGTAACCAGCAAGGCTCTAGAATGCTTGACTTCCCACAACGACGGACTCCAGGGGCCATTTTGATCAGCTTGTCCGAATCGTGGAAACTCCGAAAGGCGTTGACAGAGTGCAGTTGATCAATTATGAAATCTTATTCTCCCAAGAGTCGAGTATATTCGGTTCTTCGAAGAAGTGAGGCGAATCGACTGTACTCGGTCAGTGGCCGATGATGTCGCGGATCATAGAGCGCACTTCCACCAGATCGTCATATCCGACGGACCCGACAAGTCGGCCCAACTGTTCAAGGGGGATGGGGCGCAATTGCTCGCACATGGCGATGCTGACTCGGTCGCCGACCTGGAGTCGGACGTGCAGGGGCCATCCTCTGTCTGTCGTCGTCAGGGGCACAATCCAGGTGAGTCCGAGGCTGGCCAGTCGGGCGTCGGTGACAACGAGAACAGGCCGCCTGCCCTCCTGTTCGTGGCCTCTCTGTGAGGATGGCTCGAGCCAGTAGACTTCACCGGGTCGCGGATTGACCATTGGTATGTTCCTCGTCGGTCATGTCGGTGTCGCTCCAGGCGCGGAACTCTTCTCGGTAGGCGGCGTCGGGGATCAGGGCTGCGACCTGCGACCAAAATCGCTCCTGCCGAATGAGGTCAAGTCCACGTTCAATGACTTCACCAAAGGTTGATTGTTGCTGCTCGGCCACTGCCCGAACGCGGTCGCGCACTGAGGACGGCACTCTGATCAGAGTTGTACTTGCGGTCATACTGAAAGTACAACGGCCTCTGGTCGGGTGCCGATCCAGGCGCGGTCACCAAGCGGTCAGGGCCGCCCGGTTGTACTCCCCGTCGGGCCAGACGACCCGTTCGATGCCGGCGGCGGCCAGCGCCTTGCGGCAGCCTGGGCAGGGCGGATCGGTGATGTAGGCGGTGCCGCCTTTGGTGTCGCGGGTGGCGAAAAGCATGGCGTTGATCTCGGCGTGGATGGCGATGCAGAAACCCGGTGTGCCTGGCCGGTCGTAGTCACCCAGGCCTGGAACCTGGTCGTAGTCGAGCAAACCTCGCGGACAAGCCCCTTCGAGGCAGTCGGGCTCACCTGAGGCCGCACCGTTGTAACCCGTGGCGATGATCCTCCGGTCGACGGTGATGACCGCTCCGACTTTGCGGCGTCGACATTTCGCCCTGGTGGCGACGGCCTGTGCGATGGTGAGGAAGTACTCGTCCCATCCGGGCACGGTGAACTGGTCGGCGGTCTCGGCTTGCTGAATCATTGTCCCAGTGTAGGGGTCTCAATCGTTGAATGTGCCATCGGTCGGGTTCTCAGATGTTCGGTTGATTGATTCGGGGTGCTCCCGGCTTGGCATGCCAAGCAGTGCTCAGCGTGGCGGCGAAGGTGGTTCGTCCTCGACTGTGGCCTGCCCGCCGCGTGCCCGTGTCCGTCGGACCGTGTCCCAACTGAGCACCACCAGAGCCAACCAGACCAGACCGAAGCCGATCCAGCGCACGGTCGGCATCTGTTCGTGAAAGACGACCACGCCGATGAGGAACTGACTCATCGGCGTGATGTATTGGATGAAGGCCAGTGTCACCAGTGGCAGTCGGGCGGCGCCGACGGCGAAGAGGAGGAGGGGGATGGCGGTGACGATGCCCGCGGCGGCCAACAGTCCGGCGTACCATCCGCTGATCGATGTCCAGGTGCCGTTGCCGCTGACTTCGAGAAATATGATGTACAACCCGGACAGTGGGGCCAAGGCCAAGGCTTCGACGCCCAGCCCGATGAAGGGCGTGACGCGGGCGCCGATGCGCTTCTTGGCCAAGGAGTAGAAGCCGAAGGTCAGTGCCAGACCGAAACCGATCCAAGGAACAGTGCCGGTGCCGATGGCGATGACCAACACGGCGGCCAAGCCTATGCCCAAGGCGACGCCCTGTCCGATGGTGATCCGCTCGCGCAAGAAGATCATGGCGATCACGACTGTGACGAGGGGATTGATGAAGTATCCCAGGGCGCCGTCGACGATATGCCCGCTAACGACCGCGTAGATGTAGATCAACCAGTTCAGGCTGACCAGCACTCCGGCCCCGAGCAGACCCAGGAACAAGCGACGGTCGGCCATGGCGGCGCGGACCTTGCCCCAGGCTCCCAAGGCCGTCACGCCGATGGCGCAGAAGACCAGGGTCCACCAGATACGGTGGGCCACGATCTCCAGTGCCCCCGATTGGTCGAGCAGATGGAAGTACAGGGGGAAGACTCCCCACAACCCGTAGGCTGCGAAGGCTGCCGCCAGTCCTCTGCGGTCCAGGTCACGTTCCACGCGAAGGAAGTGTAGTAGAGCCAGGGCTGGTCGGACTGACCTGTCCGTCTGGGCCAAAGTTGAGTCAACCTCACTCAACTTTGTTGACAGGGCGGCTTGAGCCTACTACACTCAACCTTGTGTTCACCACAGGGGTGGGCATCAATGAGTCTTCAATCTGGAGGAAAATATGGCTCGTGCAGTAGGCATCGACCTCGGCACCACCAATTCATGTGTCGCCGTTCTTGAGGGCGGCGAGCCCACTGTCATCCCGAACGCCGAGGGTGCCCGCACGACACCGTCCGTCGTCGCGTTCGCGAAAGGTGGCGAGATTTTGGTTGGCGAGGTCGCCAAGCGTCAGGCCGTCACCAATGTCGACCGGACGATCCGGTCCGTCAAGCGCCACATGGGCACCGACTGGAAGGTCGACATCGACGGCAAAGATTACAAGCCGCAGCAGATTTCGGCATACGTGTTGCAGAAGTTGAAGAGGGACGCCGAGGCCTACCTCGGTGAGCCGGTCACCAACGCTGTCATCACCGTTCCGGCCTACTTCTCTGACGCCGAGCGTCAGGCGACCAAGGAGGCTGGTGAGATCGCCGGTCTGACAGTCGACCGCATCATCAACGAACCGACCGCAGCCGCCTTGGCTTACGGTCTCGACAAGGGCGACAAGGAGCAGACGGTTCTGGTCTTCGACTTGGGCGGCGGCACCTTCGACGTGTCTTTGTTGGAGATCTCCGACGGCGTCTTCGAGGTCAAGGCCACCAAGGGCGACAACCGTCTGGGCGGCGACGACTGGGATCAGCGCGTCGTCGATTGGCTGGTCACGCAGTTCAAGAATGCCAACGGCATCGACCTGAGCAAAGACAAGATGGCTCGTCAGCGCCTGCAAGAGGCGGCCGAGCGGGCCAAGATCGAGTTGAGCGCCGCGCAAGAGACCCAGATCAATCTGCCTTACATCACTGCCGGGGCCGATGGTCCGCTGCACTTGGACGCCAAGTTGACCCGCGCCGAGTTCCAGCGCATGACCCAGGATCTGCTGGATCGCTGCCGCGCTCCCTTCAACGCTGTCATCTCTGACGCCAAGACCTCGATCGGTCAGATCAACGAGGTCATCCTGGTCGGTGGTTCGACCCGTATGCCTGCGGTCGTCGATCTGGTCAAGGAGTTGGCTGGCAAGGATCCTCACAAGGGTGTCAACCCTGACGAGGTCGTCGCCTTGGGCGCCGCTCTCCAGGCCGGTGTGTTGAAGGGCGAAGTCAAGGACGTTTTGTTGCTGGATGTCACCCCCTTGAGCCTCGGCATTGAGACCAAGGGTGGCGTCATGACCAAGATCATCGAGCGCAACACCACCATCCCGACTCGTCGTTCCGAGATCTTCACCACAGCCGACGACAATCAGCCGTCCGTCATGATCCAGGTCTATCAAGGCGAGCGTGACTTCGCGCGGGACAACAAGTCTCTGGGCAACTTCGAGCTGACCGGCATCATGCCGGCTCCGCGTGGGGTGCCCCAGGTCGAGGTAGGCTTCGACATCGACGCCAACGGTATCGTCCACGTCTCCGCCAAGGATCTGGCGACCGGCAAGGAGCAGTCGATGACTGTCACCGGTGGTTCGGCTCTGGGCAAGGATGAGATCGACAAGATGGTGCGTGAGGCGGAGACCAACGCCGAGGCTGACAAGAAGCGTCGCGAGTCCGTCGAGATGCGCAACACGGCTGATTCGCTGGCTTTCTCGACTGAGAAGCTGCTTGACGAGCATGACGCCATCTTGTCCGATGACGTCAAGAACCCCGTCAAAGAGGCCGTCGCCGCGTTGAAGGAAGCCCTGACGGGAACCGACAACGATGACGCGGTCAAGGCTGCCATGGACGACCTCAACACCAAGGCCCAGGCGATGGGTCAGGCTGTGTACGCCGCCGCTCAGGCGCGTGAGGCTGAGAAGTCAGCCGAGTCCGAGACGGGCGAGTCTGCTCCGACCGGTGGCTCCGATGGCGATGACGTGGTTGACGCTGAGATCGTCGACGACGACAAAGACCAGAAGTGAGTCTGGCGGTCCGAGGTTAGGGCGTGACCGAGGGTGCCACCTGAGGCTGACGGGTCTGAACTGCGCTGACCGCGATTGTGCGGCCAGGCGGGGTTGACCTCGACCGGGCGAGGGTGGCGCCCTTGACGCCATTCAGCACTATTCACTATTCGACAGGTCTGGATCTGATCTGCGCCCTGGTCGATGGGCGATCATCGACCGAGCGGGCGCGGCGAGGGGCCAGGCACTTCAGTGACACAGGAGAGTCATGACAGACAAGACAGTTCCCTCACCGGATTGGGACAAGGAACTTCAGGATTTGGTGGAGTCGGTCGACGCCGACGATCAGGCCGAGACGGCAGATGAGTCCGGCCAGACCGCGACCGATCAGACCACACCTGCGGGCGTCGATGAAGGCGCGCCCGCTCAGCCGGACGCCGATCTGGCCGAGTTGTTGGCTGAACGCACCCTCGACCTGCAGCGGCTTCAGGCCGAGTACGTCAACTACAAGCGTCGGGTCGATCGTGACCGCGACGTGGCTCGTCAGCGGGGGATCGAAGCGGTCGTGGGTGATCTGCTGCCGGTGCTGGACGGCATCGACGCGGCCAAGAGCCACGACGAGTTGACTGGTGGCGCCAAGATGCTGGCCGACGAGTTGGAGAAGGTCGCCACGAAGTACGGTCTGGTGGAGTATGGCGCGGAGGGCGACCCCTTCGATCCGCACATCCACGAGGCCTTGATGCACATGGACAAGCCGGGCTACCCGGTGACCTCGGTGGCGCAGGTCTTCCAGAAGGGCTATCTGATCGGAGACCGGGTGATCCGTCCGGCCCGTGTCGGTGTGGCCGACGCCGACGACAGTGTGCTCGACCAAGCGGTGAGCGCGGTCGACCCTTCTGCGGATGCGGGCCAGGCTTCGCCGCAAGCCGCGAATGATCCGGTCCAGGCCGATCAGAGCCGGTCCGATCAGGCCGGCCCCGAGCAAGTCGGCCCGGTGGACACGACCGCGTCCTCAGCCGAGGGCGCTGCGCCGGAAACAGACGCTAGCTCAATCGAGGGCGCTGCGTCAGAAGCAGGCGCCAGCAGGAATGAGGATGCGACCGGCAACCCGCAGGGGGCCGACATCGCATGATGTCCTTGTGGCATCGCCAGATGACGATGCTTGGCCTAACGCGTACGATTCAGATGGGAGGTGGGACTCGATGAGTCAGAAAGACTGGTTGGAGAAGGACTATTACGCCGTCCTCGGTCTGAAGAAGGACGCGACGGACGACCAGATCAAGAAGGCTTTCCGCAAGCTGGCTCGGCAATATCATCCGGATCAGAACAAGTCCCCGGAGGCTGAACAGAAGTTCAAGGATGTGACCGAGGCTCACGATGTCCTATCCGATTCCAAGACGCGTCAGGAGTATGACCAGGCCCGTTCGCTCTACGGCTCAGGTGGTTTCCGTTTCCCCGGTTCAGGTGGCGGGGGAGCGCGGGGAGGGTCGGTCAATTTCGACGACCTCTTCTCGGGCGGCAACATCGGTGGCATGGGCGCCGGTATGGGCGGACTCGGCGACCTGCTGGGCGGGTTGTTCAACCAGGCCGGGGGCCGTTCGACGGCCCGTGGGCCCAAGCGGGGCAATGACGTCGAGACCGAAGTCACGCTAAGTTTCCGCGAAGCCGCCAACGGCACCATGATCTCGGTGCGGTCCAGCTCTGACACGGTGTGCGAGGCCTGTCACGGCACGGGCGCCAAGGCGGGCACGACGCCTCGGGTCTGCCCTTCCTGTGAGGGATCGGGTATGACTGCCAAGCAGTCGGGCGCTTTCGCCGTGTCCGAGCCGTGTCCGACCTGTCATGGTCGCGGTCTCATCCTCGACGACCCCTGTCCGGTCTGTCACGGCACGGGTCAGGGCCATTCCCAACGCACGGTTCAGGTGCGTATCCCGGCAGGCGTCCTCGACGGGCAACGTATTCGAGTCAAGGGCAAGGGCACGCCCGGACCCAACGCCGGACCGGCGGGCGATATGTACGTCCATGTCCGCGTCACCCCTGATCCCTTGTTCACCCGCCAGGGTGACAACTTGGCGATCAGTGTTCCGGTGACTTACGCTGAGGCGGCTTTGGGGGCTGAGATCGGTGTTCCGACCTTGGATGGCGGTCAGGTTCGTTTGCGTATCCCGGCTGGCACCAAGTCTGGGCGTACCTTCCGGGCCAAGGGCAAGGGCATCGTCAAGAAGGCGGGTCCGACTGATCTGCTGGTGACGGTTTTGGTGCAGGTGCCAAAACACTTGTCGGACGAGGCGCAAGAGGCGCTGCGGGCCTATGAGGCCTTGGCTGACGAGGGTAATCCACGCGCGAGTTTGAAGACGGGGGCATGATGGCGACGACACGAGCGCGGGCGAGGACCCGTAGCAGTTCCGCATCCGCCCAACCCGAGGAGGACCTGGCTCCCGGCTCCCGTTTGCCGCAATTGTTCGATCCTGACGCACCGTTGTTTTTGATCTCGGCGGCGGCGCGTCTGGCGGGGATGCATCCCCAGACTTTGCGCACTTATGATCGTATGGGTTTGGTGACGCCGAAGCGTACGGCTGGGCGGGGGCGGCGTTACACCCTGCGCGATGTTGAAAAACTGAGGTTGGTGCAGTACCTGTCTCAGGAGGAGGGGATCAATCTGGTTGGGGTTCAGCGCATCCTTGAGCTTCAGTCCGAGGTCGACCGGCTCCAACGCCAAGCTGCCCGTCTCGCCGAAGAGGTTCGAGGGCTGCGTCGTTCCCCCTCGTCCGGTCGTGTTTTCACTGTCTCCGGATCAGAAGAGGCCTGGTTGTGCACCCTGCCGCCGCGTGAGTTGGTCGCCTGAGCGACCTTGATCACTCAGGACCAGGCCTCAGCTGCGGCGAGGAGCCGATTGAGGGCGTCGCGATTCTTCTCGATGAAGTCATTGTCGGATTGGATGCGCAAGGCGGTGAGGCGGGCGACATAGTCGGTTTGTGTGCGGCAGTCGAAGTCTTGCAGCGCGATTGCGCGTTCGAATTCGCTGCCGGTGAGGCTTTTCTCTTCCACCGGAATCTCCGCCGTCGGTGTGTCCGCCCGCCATGGGCCGACGGTGCCGTCAGACCGGGTGTTGATCGCGCGGGCAAGCGCGATGCCTGGTCCCTTGTCGCTTAGGCGCGCGTCGAAGGTCACCCCATTTGCGTTCATACAGGACTCCCATTCGCGACTGAGTTGAGCGACGGGCGCGCTTTCCATGAGTCCTTCGACAGCGCTCCACCTAGCCGCTCGCGCCAGATCGCCAAACTCGGTCAGGAATGCTTGGACTGGGCCTGGTGCGATGTCAGCAGACTGTTCGGCTGCCTGCGCCGAGCACGACTGTGTCCATGTCTCCCGTTTGTTGAGATCGCCGTAAAGCGCCAAGTCGTATGCTGATGCCTCGGTCTGGCTCAGCGTCGACCGGTATGCCACATTCGGGTCCTCCGCTTCCGTCGGGAACCGGGGGTCATCTTCGGGCGGTGGCAGCACGCCATAGCCATAGTGCGCGACAATACTGCGGTCAGAAGACAGCCGTGGCACTGGGATGAGGTCAAGGTCTCGTCCCCAAGAAGCTGAGGCAAACTGATGTTCTGGGTTGCTCGGCAATGGGGTGTATCGGAAGCCTGCTGCTGACATGCATGAAGCGATGACCTGCTGTCCGTTGTCCCAGTCTGCTGCGAGCGCAGTCAGTCGATCCGGTGGCTCCACCGGGCCGTTCATGGCGGAGGAGTAGGGAACCAATGGGGGTGTAATATCAGCTTTCGTCTCACCCGTGCGAGTCTGGGGTGACCAGTCGTCCTGTGCCCCCTCGGACGCCACATCGCGGTTGGCGCTGGTCAGAGGTGTTTCGGTCGCTGGACGTGAGTCGGGTGAGAGGCTGGTGACCCCCCAGGAGTGTCACCAGCCTCTCCAGAGCAGGCACCGAGGGATAGACAACACACCACCGGTAGCGGCGCGAGTGCTATGCGGATCGCCTTCATTACTTCGTCTTTCCGTTGCACCATCCGTGCGCGGTCGGCACATCGCTGTCGGCATCCATTCCGGCAGGGCGGAACCGCTCGACCCCAAGAAAGTCAACGATGTGCGCCAAGCTGCGATGGACTTCACTTCGCCGGTTGTGCGCACGCAGTGTCATGAGATCAGGGTGGGTGACGGTGTGATCGTCCTGATCGGAGTCGAGCCGGGGTCAACCGTTCATGAGACCTCCTCGGGAGAGGTGTACCTCCGGGTGGGTGATGAGTCGCGCAAACTCACCTATCCCCAACGCCGTGAACTGGCCTATGACCGTGGTTCTGAAGTGTTCAGCGCAACCGTTCTCGATTCGTCAAGTGCCAAAGACCTCGACGTCAAGGCCGCCAAACAGTATCAGAAGGCCATTGGCGCGGCCACGGTCGAGTCCATGCTGGCAGCGCGCGATTTGATCGACTCTGAGGGAAGATTACGGGTCGCGGCATGGCTGATGTTCTCCAAGCACCCCGGCCGGGGGTTTCCGAACGCGCATGTCCGCGTTCTCCAGTATGCGGCGACCGAGCGTGGGACGGGTGCGGCCGTGAGTCTGATCGCCGGGCATGACCTTCGCTGTGAGGGAAGATTGCCGGAGCAAATCGAAAGCGCTGCGGCGCTTGTCGACGAGTGGATGCCAGGCCGCAAAGCCTTGGCGATGTCAGGGCGTTTCGAGGATCAGCCGATGCTGCCGCGCCAAGCCTGGTTGGAGGGCCTAGTCAACGCAGTGATCCACCGTTCATACTCCGTCCAGGGCGATCATGTTCGGGTTGAATTGTTCCCCAACAGAATTGAGATCACCTCTCCGGGGTGTTTTCCCGGTTTCGTTGATCCGAGCGATCCGATCTCAATCATGCGGTACGCCCGCAATCCCCGTATCGCCAGGGCGATGGCTGCACTGGGCTACGCCTATGAACTGGGGGAGGGCATCAAGCGTATGTTCGCCTCGATGCGGGAACGTGGGCTTGACCAGCCGATGTACTCTCAGGTCTCGGGCCGCGTCGTGCTGACCTTGTTCGCCAACCCAGCCAGTGGTCAGGGCCTGTCGAAGGGTGCCACGATTGTGGCCGGCATCATGCGTCAGACCGGAGTCCCGCTGAAGACTGGGGAAGTAGCTGAGCTCACCGGCTACAGTCGGCCTACTGCGATACGACATCTGATCACACTGCGCGAGGCGGGCGTGGTGGTCTGGCAGGGCAAATCTCCACGCGACCCTAATGCCTCATGGAGTCTGGCCTGACAGGCCGTGGTAGGTGACCGATGATGAGCGCGACGCCGTCGGATGGGTGGCGACGCCGGGTCTACTGAGAATGAGCAACTGCCGCAGCGCGCCTCAGTACCCCCGCTCCTTGTCAACGATTCCCTCGGGCTGGCGGCCCTCCATCAGGGCGCGGCGGGCGTTGAGGAAGGAAGTCACGGGGTCCATGGGGTCGGGGATGCCGGAGATGTGTGGTGTCATCGTGACATCAGGGTCGCTCCAGAACCACTCGTCGGCGGGCGGTGGCTCGACGGGGTAGACGTCGATGGTGGCGTGGCGCACGTTGTCTGCCTGGATCGCCCGGTGAAGAGCGTCGAAATCGACGGTGGCCCCGCGGCCGATCATGACGACGTGGGCGTCACGCAGGGCGGCGAAGACAGAGTCGGACACTATGGCGGTCGTGTCGGCGGTCAGGGGCAGTGCGATGACCAGGCAATCCACCTGCGACCAGGGGATGTCTGTGTCACCCAGCGCCCACACCTGGTCGAAGCCCTCGACCGCACGCCCGGAGTGGCTGACTCCCAGCACGCCTGAGAAGACCGGCCGCAGGGCGCGCCCCGTCGTCGCGCCGACGTGTCCTGTGCCCATGATCAGGGCTTTTCGATCACCCACGCTTCTGAGGATGGGGCGCTTGACCCAGATGCCCTGAGACTGCTCCCGAAGGAGCAGTTGCCATTGCCAGCGTTCGGCTTTGACGGCCGTCAGGGCGTAGTCGGCCATCTGTGCCGGCATCCCGTCCACAGTGCGAGTGAGCAGCTTCACGGTCTCCGGTAGGCGTCCGACCAGGGAATCCACCCCCATGTAGGGGCTGTGCACCCACTCGACCGATCCCGGTAGGCGCCTCGGTGACAGCGTCATCGCCACAACTGCGCCGGCGGGGTCGCGTGTCGTCGCCACACCGTTACTGTCCAGCAGGGCTTCCGTCTCAGCGTCAATGATGGAACCAAGAAATACAGGTTTCTCCGCATTGGCGGGGGTCAACGTATAGGTTGTGGCTATCATAGCTGTCCTTTGGTCGGTTTGACGGTCCCACCCTCGGGTGATGAAGACCTCGTCTATGGGTGTAGTCATCCTCGGCCCTGATCGACTCTTCGTGTTTGAGAGTGTGGCGAGGGTGTGGGTGAGTCACGCCATGACAAGACGCACATTCAGGCGATTGACGACCGGCTGAACGTGCATGATCGACATAACTGAGCAACCTCTTGCCATGTACGGGTCGGTCATCATCGTGGGTCATAGTTGTGTCGCCTCAGGGGTACGAATTGGCGACATAACTGAGGCAAAATACGAGTCGGAGGCCCCGAAGAGCCATACTTTGCTCAGCTGTGGACGGGCCGGGTCGGCCCTGCAGTGGAAGCCAAAGATGGGGGAATCTTTGGACGAGAAGTGCTTCACCATTATCACCGTTGCGGGAAAGTGCTCGATTGTGTCGGCTACCCACAGGGAAGCTCTTGGGGAGGAAAGTCATTCACTAGGGCCACCAGTGGCTTGCTATGAGCGACCTGGTTATGCGCTCGACCCATTCCAGAGGAACCGTCGGGGATGAACACTGCGCTGTCGGCTGAGTGTTGGAGGGGTGGGTCGATCAGCCTGTTCTCAGGTCACCGACCCTGCCGCAGTAGGAGTGATCCGTGGGTCGGGATCTGACAGCTGAGAATGGGGCGGCCACGTTGATCGAGGCTGGACATCACGGGCTGGCCTGACCACAGGTCGCGGATCTCGGGGCCTGGGCTCATTGACAGGTCTGTCAGGTCGAGGTCCTGGATCATGGCGTCGTCTCCCAGGTTGATGATCGCAGTCACTGGGCATCCGTCGAGGCTGGCTCCCCAGATCACGAGGTCGGACTCACGGACCAACTGCCTGGTGCTTGCGCCGCGCTGGTTCAGTGCGATGACCTCGGGATTCTGAAACAAGGCGATGGTGTCGCCGGGGGTGGTCGGCAGGTCCCCGCCGATCATCAGGGGAGACCGGCCGATGGCCCACAGTGTCATCATGGTGACCCGCTCGGTCGAGGTCAGGTGGTCGATGCGGTCCTCGCCGCGCTCACCTCGGATGGAGATATGCCCTAGCGGCAGCATGTCTGCGTCCGGCCAGCCCTCGGGGCCACCATAGGGGGCCCAGCGCGCTAGGCGGTCGACGTTGGCCCGGATGTCCTCCCAGCGGTCCCACACGTCGTCACAGATACGCCACAGGTCGGCCGAGCCGCGCAGGTGGTCCACATGGGCAAGGCTGAGGGCAGTTCCTGGTGACAGGCTGACTGTGATGGGTCGGCCACATCGGGCCACGCCCAAGCTCAAGGCCTCGATCTCGGCGCTGTGGTACGGGGCCAGCATGTCGTCGGTCTTGAGATAGTCCACTCCCCAGGCGGCGTAGAGGGCCAGAGTCGAGTCGTAATAGGCCTGGCCGGCCGGATGCGACATGTCCACGCCGACCATGTCCGAGTTCCAGGGGCACAGGTCATGGATGGCGGCGATCTGAGCGGCCGTGGCGTCTGTGCCCAACACTGGCAGGTCGCTGGCCACGGCGCGTCGGGGGATCCCCCGCATGGTGTGGATGCCGAACTTCAGACCCAGGTCATGGATGTGAGACGCCAGAGACGTGAATCCTGACCCGTCGGCGGCACTGGGGAACCGCCCTGGGTCGGGCATCAGGCGGCCGTGCCCGTCCATGACCAGGGGAGGGTCCAAGTTGTAGCCATGGGCCTTCGCGGTCGGATCTGACCAATCGATGTCGACCACCACCGTGTCCCAGCCGAAGCGGAGGAGGTTGTCAGCCATGAAATGGGCGTTGGCCAGCACCTCGGCTTCCGTCACGGTGGTGCCGTAACAGTCCCAGGAGTTCCAGCCCATGGGCGGGGATGCCAGTCCTGTCCGGCTCATCTGTGTCCTTTCACATGAGCAACCGACGGGCTGGCCACGCCCGGCCCGAGGAGTTGAAGATGAGTCATCTCCGGACGAGCGGTCTGTGGGGTCGCCCCGACCAAGACCCCGGTTGACAAGATGTATCCCGCTGACAGCCACTGTATTCCGGCGACGCCGAACACCACGCCAAGTCCTGGCAGGTAGAGGAAGGCGACCAGTGCGATGGCCCACAGGGCGATCAGGGTCAGTGTGGAGCCGAGTTTGGCCACTGCGAACACCAGAGCACGTTTCCAGTAGCCGATAGCGCTGTCCTCGAAGTGGGCGACCATGATCCACAGCAAGGAGGCGATGACCGCCTCGACGATCATGGCCAGGACCGTCACCCATAGTCCCGGCAGTCCATTGGCGCTGATCAGCCAGTAGTCGTAGATCAAGGCCAGCCCGCCCAGAGTCAGGGGCCAACCGACCCGGTTGGCGCTCCAGAATTGCGCCTTGTATGACGCATGAAACTGCGACCAGGTCGACCCAGTCGCTTCCCAGCCCAGCCGCTCGTGGCGCAACACCGCAGTCAAGGCGGCTGACGCCGGGGCGAGACCGAGAAGGACAGCGCCGAGGAAAACATGGATGATCCAGATCAGATTGAGCCAGATCAGATGCCAGGCGGTCCGGCCGAAGCTGATGTACTTCGTGGCGAAGTCAGGTTGGGTCACCGACCGCACGGGATCGGGGGACGCTGGCGCCGCGGCCCCGAAGCCTCCGCTCATCATTCGACTCATCCCTTGACCGCCCCGATCATGACTCCCTTGTCGAAGTACTTCTGGATGAAGGGATAGATGATGATGACCGGCAGCGAGGCCACGATGATGACACCGTACTTGATCTGGTCGGCGTACAGCGCCCCGTACCCCTGGCCCGTGCCACCCGAGGTGCCCGCCCCTCCGGCGAAGGCCTGATTGCGCACTAAGATGTCACGCAGCACCATCTGGAGGGGCTGCTTGTCATAGTCGCGGATGAAAACCAGGCCAGTGAAGAAGTCGTTCCAATGTTGAACGACGTAGTAGAGCATGATGACCGAGAGGATGGCCTTGGACAGCGGCAAGGCCACCCGCCAGAAGTACTGGAAGTGGTTGGCTCCGTCGATCACAGCCGCCTCGTGCAGTTCTTCGGGGATGGAGGCCTCGTAGAAGGAGCGGGCGATGATGAGGTTGTAGACGTTCAAGGCGCAGGGCAGGATGAAGACCCACATGGTGTTGAGCAGGTTCAGGTTTTTGTACAAGAGGTAGGTCGGAATCAGGCCGCCGGAGAAGAACATCGTGAAGGCGAAGAGGAAGATCAATGGACGCCGGGCCTTGAACTCCGGACGCGACAGGGCGTAGGCCGCCGGCATGGTGACGATCATGTTGACCGCCGTGCCGACCACTGTGTAGATGATCGTGTTCTTGTAGCCGGTCCACACCCGCGTGTCCTGAAATATCTGGCCGTAGCCGAACAGGTTCGTCCCGTGTGGCAGGAAGAGGACCTTGCCCTGGGCGACCAGAGCGGGTTGGGAGAAGGAGGCGATGAAGACGAACCACAAGGGGTAGATCGTCACAAAGAGGATGACGGCCACTAGGATGGCCACGGCCGCCGCGAAAATGATGTCGGAGGGGCGGTGCGAGCGGATCCGCGTGGTCCGCCGCGTCGATGTCACATGTGTGCTCATGGTTCACCACAGACTGATGTTGGCGAACTTCTTGGCCAAGGCGTTGGTGACGGCCAAGAAGCCGAAGTTGATAAGGGTGCTGAACAGGCCGATCGCCGTCGAATAGCTGAACTGGTTGGAGACGATGCCGATCTTGTAGACGTAGGTGGCGATCACCTCGGAGATCGAGAGGTTGAGCGTGTTCTGCATCAAGAAGATCTTGTCGAAACCGGTGTTGAGCACCCCGCCCATGTTCAGGATGAACAAGACTGTCATCGTGGGAATCAGGGCGGGGATGTCCACATGGAAGATGGTGCGCCAGCGGCTGGCGCCGTCGATCTTGGCCGCCTCGTAGAGCTGGGGGTCGACGCCCGACAGGGCCGCCAGGTAGATGATGGAGTTCCAGCCGCAGTGTTGCCAGACGTCAGAGATGACATAGACGGGCACGAAGGCGGCGGCGCTGCCCAGGAAGTTGACGTTTTCCATCCCTAGCCCCGTGGCGATTTTGGTGATCAACCCAGTCGAAGGTGACAAGAAGACTTGAAGCATGCCGACCACGACGACCACAGAGATGAACTGGGGAAGATAGGTGATGGTCTGGGTGAGACGCTTGGCTCTGGCGTGGGCGATCTGGTTGATGAGCAGGGCCAAGAGGACGGGGGCGATGAAACCCACCAGGACGGTGGTTCCAGCGATCAGGATGGTGTTGCGGATCATGGGCCAGAAGTTGGGGGTGGCCAGGAATTGGGCCAGGTACTTCAGTCCGACCCACTTGCCCCCGGTCAAACCCTTGCTGAAGTCGAACTCACGGAAGGCCAGTTGGATGCCGTACATCGGGACGTAGGCGAAGACGGCGGTGAAGACGATCGCCGGAGCCAGCAGCACCCAGAGCTGCCAGTCGCGACGCCAGTGCCAGCGCCTGCGGGGCTGGGCGGCCGCGGCTCGTGAGTCAGCCGCTGTGATACCGGTGGTAGACATGAACGCCTCCTTTCTAAGGTGGGTATTGGGGGGGTCGGGGGTGTGGGAGACGCCTGGACGTCTCCCACACACCGCAGCGGACTCAGGACTTGGCCAGGTACTCGTCGAAGTACTTCTGCTCAATCTCGAGGTTCTGGGTCAAGCCGAGATTTCCTATGGAAGTGACGTAGTCGTCCCATTGCGCGTCGATGCCACCTTCGGTCACCCAACTGCCGAACTTCTGCATGGCCATGGACACCCATTGGGCGGCGTTCACCGCGACGGTGTTGGTGTCCTCCGTCGTCATCGTGATGTAGGGCGCCGGGTACACGTCCTTGACCAGATCGACCCCCTTGTATGCCGGCTCCAGTGGCTCTTGTTGGACGATGGCCTCTTTCAGGTCGGCGGGAGGGTCGACCGTGATCGAGTCGCGGATGTAGAAGGGGGAGAAGTCTGCCAGGGTGGAGGTCCATTTCCAGGTGCCGGCGTCCATGGTCGGATCGGGCGGGGGCAGAATCTTGTATTGCGTGCTCGACACCTTCTCGACGTTGGTGCCCAGATCGCCGAACAACTCTTGGATCGAATAGTCGGCCGAATAGAGCAGGTTGATGATCTCCAGGCACTTGTCGATGTGCTTGGACTGGGCCGAGGCGACGATGGAGTTGACCGTCATCTCCTCCCAGTCGCGCTCCCAGCGCACCGGGGTCGTCTGGTTGGCGGTCAGCTTCATCACCGGCAAGGCGGTGTACTGCGAGGCCAGCGTCGCTCCGAAGCGATCGGACGTGGACCATCCCCAGGTGAAGCCGACGGCGGCCGTGTCGCCGGAACCGCGAGCGGTCGACTGATAGGTGGTGTAGTCCTGGGTGAAGGTGTTGGTGTTGATCAGGCCCGCCGTCCAGCACTTGTTCAAGAAGGACACCATGTCTTTGTAGGCGTCGGCGACGAGGAAGTTCTTGACCTTTCCATGGTCGACGTACTGACCGGCCCCGCCACCGCCCTGGGTGACGATGCCGGCGGAGCCCAACAACACGCTCGGCTGGAAGTAAGCCCAGCCTGTGGGGTACATCGGTGACCAGTCCATCGGAATCTCATCTGCTTGACCGTTGCCGTTCGGGTCGCCGTTCTTGAACGCCACCAGGACGTCGTAGAGCTCGTCCCAGGTCGTCGGAGCAGCCAGACCCAGCTTGTCGAGCCACTGCTGGTTGATGAACTGATGGGTGGCTGAGGTCGGCCAAATGCCCTTGTAGGACGGTGGCGCGTAGATGTGGCCGTCCGCGTCGGTGGCGACGTACTCCGATTGTGGCACCGTGTCGAACATCTCGGTCAGGTTGGGCAGCGCGTCCTTGTGTTGGGCCAAGTCGACGAACAAGGATCCGAATTGGGCCAAGTCCGCGTTGGTGATGACGTTGGTGCCCACGATCAGGTCGGGCAGGTCGCCGGCAGCAAGCATGGGCGCCTTCTTCTGATCCCAGTCCGCACTGACCTCCTGCCAGTTGATGGAGACCCCGGCGGCCTTTTCGAGATCCTTGACCCATTGCATCTCAGCCATGGGCTTGGTCAGCCCGTGTTTGACGGCGAGGATGTTCAGGGTGGGGACTCCGGCGGAGTCGCCACCCAAGTTCGTGTCCGGGGAGCACCCTGTCAGGGCGAGCGCCAGTCCGACCGACAGGGCGGAGCAGACTGCCACATTGCATATCTTCATTTCTCATCTCCTTGAGTTGATGACCGTGATCGGCCTCGGGGTAGCCCCACCTTCATCGCTGCCGGGCAACGGTCTGGCCAGTGGTGCGGTGGGGTGGGAGTTGGTTGGCTGTGAAGCGACACAGGGTCGTGGTCGTGGCTGGGTCCACTCACATCGCCCCAGTCAAGGTAAGCGGTGTCAATCACCAACTCCTCGTTTCGGGTCGACGCTGGCGTCGACACCGGTCTTGGCTGTGAGTCACCCATGACTCATCTCCTGCTGCTTCGTGGTCGGAGGCTCCGACAGAAGAGAAAGTACTGGATTTGCTTCTGCGTTGTCAACTGAGAGACAATATTGGCGGTAACTACGCGACAACTGTCGTAAATAAGCTAGTCAAAGGTGATTCATGTCGTACTTCAGTGTTCTAGATGATCAGCTGGTGTGTCGAAGCGAGGGCGAGGTCGTCGTGATCGCGGCCTGGGGGCCGGACTCCTTTCGAGTGCGTGCCCGTCTCATGGGCGAGGTGGAGGACGACCGCTGGTCCCTCCTGGAGCCGGCGCCAACGAAGCCAGCGATCACGCTCACCGACGATTCGGCGGTCATCAGGAATGGACGGATCGCAGCCAGCGTCAGCATCGACCCATGGTCGAAGTTGGTCTGGATCACCTTCACTGACGACTGCGGCGCCGTCCTGCTCAAGGAGGGGCCCAACGGCTCAGCCCTGCACTCACAGGCCCGCCTCCACAAGCCCATGGCCGGTGGCGACCAGTCAGTGACAGCCGTCTTCGAAGCCCAGCCCGACGAGCATTTTCATGGTCTGGGTCAGTATCAAGACGGGGTCTTCGATCTCAAGGGTTCTGTCTTCGAGTTGGCTCACCGCAACTCCCAGGCCTGCGTCCCCTTCGTCATCTCCAGCCGAGGATATGGCTTTCTGTGGCACAACCAGGCCATCGGTGAGGTCAGCTTCAACCACAATCGCACGCAGTGGCGGGCTTGGGCGACCAAGCAGCTCGACTACTGGATCACAGCAGGCGAGTCGCCGACCGCCATCAGTGAGAACTACGCGCGCGCCACCGGTTTTCCACCCGTCATGCCGGAATACGGCCTGGGCTTTTGGCAGTGCCGTCTGCGTTACTGGAACCAAGAGCAGTTGCTCGACGTCGCACGCGAATACCACCGGCGCGGCATCCCGCTCGACGTCATCGTTTGCGACTTCTTCCACTGGCCGCACATGGGCGACTTCAGATTCGACCCCGAGTTCTTTCCCGATCCGGCGGCGATGACCCGCGAACTGAAGGCCATGGGCACCGAGCTCATGGTGTCGGTCTGGCCTCAAGTGGCGCTCACCAGCGAGAACTACGAAGAGATGCGCCAGGAGGGCCTGCTGGTGCGAGCCGACCGTGGCGAACAGATCGGCATGAGGTTCCAAGAGGACTCGATGTTCTTCGACGCCACCAACCCACGGGCGCGCGAGTACGTCTGGAAGAAGTGCCAGGCCAACTACCATGACCTCGGGGTGCGACTGTTCTGGCTGGACGAGGCCGAACCTGAGTTCGGCTCCTATGACTTCGCCAACTTCCGTTACGCGGCAGGTCCCGTCCTCCAGGCGGGCAATGTCTATCCGGCCCAATTCTCGCGCGGCTTCTATGAGGGCATGACCGCCGCCGGACAGTCGGAAATCGTGAATCTCGTGCGCTGCGCCTGGTCAGGTTCTCAGCGTTACGGCGCCCTGGTGTGGTCCGGCGACATCCACTCAGACTGGGAGACCCTGCGCCGCCAGGTGGTGGCCGGTTTGAACATGGGTGTCGCCGGCATTCCCTGGTGGACGACCGACATCGGCGGCTTCGGCGGCGGCGATCCCGACGACCCCGATTTTCGGGAGTTGCTGATTCGCTGGTTCCAGTGGGGGACCTTCTGTCCGGTCATGCGCCTGCACGGGGATCGCGTCCCGCAGCAGCGGGTCTCACGCGCGGACGGCACACGGCTCATGGAGTCGGGGGCTGGCAACGAGATCTGGAGTTTCGGTCCGCAGGCTGAAGAGATCCTCACCGCCCACATTGACTTGCGCGAACGCCTGCGTGGGTACACCCGCTCGCTGATGAGCACGGCTCACCAGTCGGGAACCCCGGTCATGCGGGCCATGTTCTACGAGTTCCCTTCCGATCCGACCTGCCAGGATCTGCACGATCAGTACATGTTCGGACCAGACATCCTGGTCGCTCCGGTCTTGAACCCTGGCGTGGCCGTCCGCTCCGTCTATCTTCCCTTAGGATCGACCTGGACCGACGCCCACGCCGGCAGGTCTTACGATGGCGGTCAGTGGATCACCTGCCCGACACCACTGGAGACCATCCCTTATTTCACTCGTGGCGACGCCGCGCCACTGCCGGTCGCAGACTGACGCAGACACACATCGAAAGGATAACCCTATGCCCACACAAGCCATCATGAATGTGGACTTGCCCGGACCCACCATCTCACGCCATGTCTTCGGCCACTTCGCCGAGCATCTGGGTAGGTGCGTTTATGGAGGACTGTGGGTGGGACCAGATTCCCCCATCCCCAACATCCGCGGG